>NZ_JALPTB010000050.1 GCF_023218075.1 Rhodococcus sp. HM1
GGCCCACCCCACCCGCGAACCGATCCAGCCAGCCCCGGATCGTCCACGCCAACGGGAAGGAATACCAGCCGTTCTCGCCGCCGATGCTCTCGACGACCGGCCACACTTCCCGCGCGGGGCAGTCGCAGTCCAGACTGCGTTCGTCGGTGAACACCACTTCCCCGGCCCAGTCGGGATCGGACGGCAGCGGGTCGGCGGGTGCGCCGACCGGTGAGGCGTTCGCCCACGTGGTTTCCACCTCGCCGCGATCGATGCGGCGCAACGCCAGCGCGACCGCGTCCCGGTATCCGGTCGTGCCGCCCGGTGGGGGAGGGATCACCGCGTCGATGTCGTGCTCCGAGACGACCGCATCGGTGCTCAACGATTCGATCAGTGCACGCCCCAGCGACGGGGGTATGGGGGTGACCAGGCCGATCCACAGGCCGGCCAGTCTCGGGGTGAGGACCGGGAGCACCACGATGTGGCGCCGCCGCAGTCCCGCGACCTCCGCGTAGACCTGCAGCATCTCTCCGTAGCGCAGCACGTCGGGGCCACCGATGTCGAAGGTGCGACTGCGCGGCAGCGGTGCGTCGGCGGCCGCGACGAGATAGTGCAGCACGTCGCGCACCGCGATCGGCTGGATCCGGTTGTTCACCCAGCGCGGTGTGGTCATCACCGGCAGACGGTTGCCGAGGTGGCGGATCATCTCGAACGACGCCGAACCCGACCCGATGACGACGCCCGCCTGCAGCACCAGCGTAGGTACCCCGGAGTCGAGGAGGATCCGGCCGACCTGTTCCCGCGACCGCAGGTGCGGCGAGAGCCGGTCGGAATTCGGATGCAGGCCACCGAGATACACGATCCGGCCGACACCGGTATGCTGCGCCGCCGCGGCGACGTGCTCGGCGGATCGCTGTTCGGCCTCCTCGAATTCGCCTCGCCCGCCCATGGAGTGGACGAGGTAGTAGACGACGTCGATGTCGCGGCACGCGGTCTCCACCGAGTCCGGATCGTCGAGATCGCCCTGCATCACGTCGACGTCACCGGCCCACGGGACGTCACGCAACTTGTCGGGGGTGCGGGCCAGCACCCGCACCCGATGCCCGGCGGCGACGAGGCGAGGGGCGAGCCGTCCGCCGATGTATCCGGTGGCGCCGGTGACCAGGATGCGCAGCGGGGCAGTCATGCCTGTTCGAGGATGTGCCCGAGTTGATGCCGCAGGCTGTCCTCGATGTGGGGACGCCGGAAGGTGTGCCCGGCCTCGAGCAACCGGCGCGGCACGACGTGCTGGTCGGCGAGGGCGAGTTCACGGGCACCCTGGTCGCCGAGAAGCAGTTTCGGACCGAACGACGGCACCGGCAGCAGCGCCGGCCGGTGCAGCACGCTCGCCAGGATCCGCGTGTAGTCCTCGTTGCGGACCGGTTCCGGTGCAACGGCATTCACGGGTCCGGACAGCGACGGGTCCGCGAGCGCCCGGTGGTAGACGTCGTTCAGATCGTCGATGTCGATCCACGACAGCCACTGCCGACCGTCGCCGAGCCGGCCGCCGAGCCCGGCCGCGAACAGCGGACGCAGGATCTGCAGGGTGCCGCCGCGTGGAGTCTGCACGATGCCGGTGCGCACGTGGACCACACGCAGGCCACCGGCTTCGGCGGGTTTCGTCGCGGCCTCCCAGTCGGCGACCAGGTCGGCGAGGAATCCCGAACCGCGGGAAGCGTTCTCGTCGAGCATCTCGTCGCCGCGGTAGTAGCCGTACAGGCCGATCGCGGACGCGCACACGAACGAGGCCGGTCCGTTCGCGGTGTTCGCCGCGCATTCGGCGAGCAGCCGGGTGGGTTCGATCCGGCTGTCGCGGGCCGCGGCCTTGTGCTCGTCGGTGAATCGTCCACCGATGGACGCACCCGCCAGGTGCACGACGGCGTCCACGCCTTCGAGCAGATCCTCGGCCGGTTCCTGCGGATTCCATTGCCGCTCGTGGTGGTCCCGGGGTGCTCGGCGCACGAGCCGGATCACCCGGTATCCGCCGCTGGTCAGAAACGCGGTCAGTGCGGTGCCGACCAGCCCGGAGGTCCCGGTGACCGCGACCGTCACCGGTCGCACACCCTGCGACTGGGCCCAGCGGTGTGCGTCCAGGTCGTCGGCGATCTGCCGGTGCCGGTAGCGGAAGGTCTGCAGCAGAAGCTTTTCCGGGATCGGGGTGTCCACCCGGTCGACGATGCGGGTGCGGCCGCGGCCGACCGCCTCGAAGATGTGCTCGTGCCGCCACGATGCGACGAGACCGGCGGGCAGCGAGGTGAGACCGTCGCGGCCCAGTTCGTCGACGAAGCGCGCGGGCGGATCGTAGTCTTCGGGCCGGTGGTCGGCGATCCACCGCAGGCCTCCGGGAAGGCCCAGCACCGCGCGGCCGTCGGCGAGCGAATCCGCCTCCGCGATCACCCGCATCGGCTGCCACGGCGGCATCAGCCGCTGGATCGCACCCGGCCGGGCGTGCCAGGCGAAGACCTCGTCGCGCGGCACGTCGACGATGCTCGAATACTCGATGCCCATGGTCCCCTCCGTATCAGCTTCGTCGTATCCGGTGGTTCGGGGCGGCGGTGTCCCCGGATGGGTGGATCTACCGTCTCGCGATCTCGCCGTACCGGGCCAGCGCGACCTGCCGTTCGTGTGTGTGGTCGACGATCGGGTCCGGATAGCCCGGGGACGATCCGTTCGGTGACGTGCCGGTCGGCGGCCGGTGCACCCCCTTGCCGGGAATGCCGCGCAGTTCGGGTACCCAACGGCGTACGTAGTCACCCGTCGGGTCGAACTTCTCGCCCTGGGTGGTCGGGTTGAACACCCGGAAGTAGGGTGCCGCGTCGGTGCCGCACCCGGCCGTCCACTGCCATCCGTGCTGGTTGGAGGCCAGATCGCCGTCGACGAGGTGATCCATGAAGTGCCGGGCGCCCCACCACCACGGCAGGTGCAGATCCTTCGTGAGGAACGAGGCGACGATCATCCGCACCCGGTTGTGCATCCAGCCCTCCGCGAGCAGCTGGCGCATGCCGGCGTCCACGATCGGGAATCCGGTGCGACCCTGCTTCCACGCGGTGAACGCGCGGTCCGCTTCCGGGCCGGTGTCGTAGCGGATGTTGTCGAACCGGTCGTTGTAGTTGCGGCGGGCGGTGTCCGGGCGGTGGTGCAGCACGTCGGCGTAGAAGTCGCGCCAGCACAGTTCGCTGCGCAGTGTCGTCGCGCCGGGATCGGAACGGTCGCGCAGGTCGTGCAGCAGGGTGCGCGGATGCACGCACCCGAACTTCAGGTACGGAGACAGCCGGCTGGTGCCGTCCAGGTCCGGGCGGTCCCGGTCGCTGTCGTACCGGTCCAGCGCGTCGTCGCGGAACTGCTGCCAGCGTTTCCGTGCCGCTGCCTCTCCGGCGGGCGGCAACGCGACCCCGAGGCTGTCGTCGTCGGCCGGTATCGACGTTCTGCCGTCGACGCCGTCCGGGTCGATCCACGCCACCGTCGACGCGCCGGTACGGGCCGGTGCCCGCCACCCGTGCTCGAGCCATGCCTTCCGGAACGGCGTGAAGACCCGGTACGGGCTGCCGTCGCCCTTGAGGATCCTGCCCGGTGAGACCGCGTAGGGCGATCCCGTCCGCACGAGCGGCACGTCGCCGAGGGCATCCTCGACGGCCCGGTCCCGGCGCGACCCGTACGGGGCGTAATCGGCGCTGAGGTGGACCGATGCCGCGTCGAGGTCGCGGGCGAGCCGAGGGATCACCGTCACCGGATCCCCGCGGACGACGAGCAGGCGTCCGTCGAGGTCGTCGTCGAAAGCGCGCAGGCACCGCAGCAGGAAGGCGGTGCGCGGGCAGGGCCGCAGCAGCCGGTCGTCGAGCACGAACACCGCGGCCGCGCTGTCTGCCGTGTCGGCGGCAGACAGCAGGGTGGGCAGGTCCTGCAGCCGCAGGTCGCGGCGGAACCAGACCAGTGCGGGGCTACTCACCCGTCCAGTGTGCCCGGATCGCATCGTGACGACACACGACTTCGGCGGCCCCGTAGATCCCGCAGACGAGGTAGACAGCCGCGCGCTGGCGGCAGCGCGCCGCTGTCTTTCCGATCTGCGGCTACTCCGCGGGGCCCGCGAATCGTCGAAGCCTCCCGCCTCGGAGAGAATGGGAGTCATGTCCGACGCCTACGAAGTACCCATCCGCGACGAGTCGATCCGGCTCGGCCAATTCCTGAAGCTCGCGAACCTCATCGAATCCGGGGCCGAGGCGAAGGAGGTCATCGCGGACGGACTGGTCTCCGTCAACGGCGAGGCGGAGTTCCGGCGCGGGCGGCAGCTGCACGTCGGCGACATCGTGGAGATCGCAGGGGCCAGCGCACGCGTCACCCGCGAGGCGTAGCTACGCCGCGCGCGCCGCGACCCACGCGGCGATCTGCGTGCGCGACCCGAAACCGAGTTTCGCGAGGATCCGTTCGACGTGACCGTCGACCGTCCGCGGTGAGATCACCAGATGCTCGGCGACCGCGCGGTTGCTCAGGCCCTCCGCAATGAGCGCGGCGATCTCGAGTTCCCGTTTCGTCAGGGGCGAAACACTCGTCGGTGCGGTGGCCTCGGCGGCGGCTTCCCCGAGCGCGAAGACCACCGCTTCGTCGATCGTGGTCCCCGCATACGCGGAGGCGAGCTTGCCGAATTCGGCTTCGCCGAGCGCGTCGACGGCGCGCTGCCGCGCGGTACGCGAATCGTCGGTGACATGGGGGCCGAACGCCGAGATGTCGGTGCCCAGCCGTGTCCACACCGCGTCGGCCGCGCCGAACAGGCGCGCCGACATCCGGGGATCGGATCCCGCACATGTCCACGCCAGCACCTCGATCGACAGCGCGGTGCAGATCTTGTCCTTGTAGGACCGCTGGATACGCAGGGCGGCCCGGGCCGCGTCCACCCCCGCGCCGGGTGCCCCCTGATGCAGATGCACCAGGCTCGAAACCCACAGCGAATAGGCACGATTCCAGTTCTCGCCGTGGCGCTCGGACAGGTCGAGGACCGTCTTGCAGGTGGCGAGCGCGTCGTCGGCATGCCCGTCGTAGATCTGCGCCATGGCGAGCTGGAACGACGCGGTCAGCACCGCGGCGGTGTCCTCGTGGGAGCGGAGCACCGCGATCGCCGACTCGTACAGGCCGATCGCCTCGGTGGTGCGGCCGCGGAAGAGCAGGTGCAGGGCCGCCCAGTGGTCGGCGTGTGCACCCAGGTGATCGTCACCGAGAGTTCCCGCGAGAGAACGGCATTCGGTCAGGTGCCGCTCGGCCGCATCGTGATCTCCCTGGATCAGTGCGATCCAGGCGGCCACCCACAGGGCATCGCCGCGGGCGCGGACCGGATCGGTGACGTGCTGCAGGATGCGCTCGAGGCGGGTGCGGCCGTCGGCGAGGTTGCCGCCTGCGATCCAGTGATAACGCAACGCCACCGCGAACTCGGCGGTGGTCGGCGACGACGATTCCTCGCGCAGCGACCAGTCCAGCGCCGCAATGTGATTCGGATGGTCGATACGCAGGTTCGTGAGGATGTCCCGCTGTGTCGATCCGCACCAGTCCTGCGCGGCGCGTGCGGCCCGCGCGGCATAGTGGTCGCGATGCCGGCGATACAGTTCCGCAGTCTCGCCGCACCTCTCGGCAAGCTCGGCTCCGTATTCGCGCACGGTCATGAGCTGGGTGTACCGGAGCTCTTCGGCGGCGCGCTCGGTGCCGACGAGGGACTTGGCGACGAGCCGGTCGAGCAGGTCGACGATCCCGTCCACGGGAAGCGCACCGAACCCGCACACCGCCTCTGCCGCTTCGAGATCGAACGAACCGGGGAAGACGGAAAGGCGTGCCCACAGCAGCCGCTCGTCCTCCGAGCACAGGTCGTAGCTCCAGTCGATCAGAGCGCGGAGGGTCTGCTGCCGCGGCAGGGCGCTGCGGTTACCGCCGGTGAGCAGCGCGAACCGGCGGTCGATCCGCTCGACGAGTTGTGAGGGCGACAGCGACCGCAGCCGGGTCGCGGCGAGTTCGACGGCCAGCGGGATGCCGTCGAGGGACCGGCACAGCTGGGCGATCGCGTCGGCGTTCGCGTCGGTGAGCTCGAAGTCGGAGACGGTGTTGTGGGCGCGTTCGACGAGCAGCGTCACCGCCTCGAACGGCGCGATGTCCACCGCCCGGTATCCGGTGCCCGGCGGGGGAGTGCCCAGCGGCGGCAGCAGGTAGGTCTGTTCCCCGGCGATGCCGAGCGGTTCGCGGCTGGTGGTGACCACCCGGATCTCCGGTGCTGCGGCCAGCAACGACGTGACCAGCGTGATCACCGCGGAGAGCAGGTGCTCGCAGTTGTCGACGACGATCAGCATGTGCCGGTTGCGGGTGTGCTCGGCGAGCTTGTCGAGCACGGGACGATTGGACTGGTCGGTCACGCCGAGGGCCGCGGCGGCCGCGGACGGCACCGTGTCCGGGTCCCGGACGGCCGCCAGATCGATCCACCGGACCGAATCGCGGAACGCGCGCGCCGAGCGCACCGCCAGCTCCTCCGCGAGCCGGGTCTTGCCCACCCCGCCGGGTCCGACCAGCGACACCAGACGGGCCTGCTGCAGGCACGCGCGGGCCGCGTCGAGTTCACGGCGACGCCCGATGAAGCTGGTCAGAGACCTGTGCGGGGCGGTGGTGGCGGACAGCGCCGGACTCCCTTCCGAGATGCCGAAGGATCGAGGCCGAAGATACCCGATCGGGCTGTGACCCCCAACACAGGTAGCTACGGGGGTGTTCTCCCCCATGTGGGGTGGGTGTGATCCACGTCATGGTGGTCGTGTCCGGATCGGCACCCCCCGAGTGCCTTCCCCCGTGATCCACGAGGAGTCAGCATCATGTCCTTCGATCCTTCTTCCGCCTCTCCCGACGTCGACGCGGTCGTGGTAGGAGCCGGGTTCACCGGCCTGTACGCGCTGTACAAGATGCGCGACGAAATGGGCCTGACGGTCCGGGTTTTCGACGCCGCCGACGATGTGGGCGGCACCTGGTACTGGAACCGGTATCCCGGCGCGCGTGTCGACATCGAGTCGGTCCACTACTCGTACTCGTTCTCGAAGGAACTGCAGCAGGAGTGGCAGTGGAGCGAGCGGTTCGCCGCGCAACCGGAGATCCTCGACTACCTGCGGCACGTCGCCGACCGCTTCGACCTGCGCAAGGACATCACGTTCGGTACCCGCATCACCTCCGCGGTGTGGGACGAGGACCGCCGCGTGTGGACGGTGGGCACCGAGTCCGGCGACTCGGTCACCGCGACCTACCTGATCTCCGGTGCGGGCAACCTGTCGGTGCCGAAGAAGCCCGAGTTCCCGGGCATCGAGAACTTCGCCGGCGAGGTGTACCTGACCGGCAACTGGCCGCACGAACCGGTCGATTTCACCGGCAAACGCGTCGGGATCATCGGCACCGGGTCCAGCGGCATCCAGGCGATCACCGAGATCGCGAAGCAGGCCGGGCACCTGTCGGTGTTCCAGCGCACCCCGAACTATGCGACGCCGATCGGCAACACCCCGGTCACCGACGAGGAGATCGCGCACGTCAAGGCGCACTACGACGAGATTCGCGCTGCCTCCCGCAACCACTTCCTCGGCGTCCCGTACGACCAGGTGCAGGACTCCGCGCTCGCGGTCTCCGCCGAGGAACGCCGACGTGTGTTCGACGAGCGTTGGGACGCAGGCGGATTCCGATTGTTCATCGACAGCTTCCGGGACATCCTGTTCGACAGGGAAGCCAACGACACGGTCGCCGAATACATCCGCGAGCGCATCTACGAGCGGGTGAACGATCCCGAGGTCGCGAAGCTGCTCGCGCCGACGAACTACCCCTACGCGACCAAGCGTCCGCCGCTCGAGACGAACTACTACGAAACCTACAACCGCGACAACGTCACCCTCGTCGACGTCGCGAGCGCGCCGATCCGGGAGATCACCGCGACCGGTGTCCGTACCACGGCCGCCGACCACGAACTCGACGTGATCGTCCTGGCCACCGGATTCGACGCGATGACCGGGCCGCTGCTGGCGATGGGCATCGTCGGCCGCGACGGCGAGCGGCTCGAGGACAAGTTCGCGGGCGGACCGCGCACCTATCTGGGGCTGATGATGCACAAGTTCCCGAATCTGTTCCTGGTCACCGGCCCGCAGTCCCCGTCGGTGCTCTACAATATGCCGCTCGCGATCGAGGACCACGTCGACTTCGCCACCGACGCCATCGCCCATCTGCGAGAGCGCGGTCTCGACACGATCGAGCCGACCCTCGAGGCAGAGGACGCGTGGGTCGAGCACTGCGCCGAACTGGCTGCGGCAACGCTGATGCCGAACACCGACTCGTGGTACATGGGCGCGAACATCCCGGGCAAGCCGCGGGTCTGCATGGTCTACCTCGGCGGAGCGCCCGCGTACCGGGCCAAGTGCGCCGAGGTCGTCGAACGCGGCTACGAAGGCTTCGAGCTCGGCGGTGGCGAGCAACTCGCCCGCGCCTCCTGACGACGCTCCGATCACTCAGCAGCACAACACTTTCGAAAGAAGGCAGACAGATGGCACTGGACGAGCACGTCGCGCAGTTGATCGCGGGACTGCAGGCACAGGGACTGAAGTCGTTCGAGCAGATGTCGGTGGACGAAGCGCGCGCAGTCGTCGCGACGTTCACCGGGCTGCAGGCGCCGGCCGAACCGGTCGCGCGGGTTCACGAGGCGCGGTACAGCAGCGCCGGCCGGGAGCAGGACCTGCGGATCCATGTCCCGGAGGGCGAGGGGCCGCATCCGGTGGTGCTGTACTTCCACGGCGGCGGATTCGTGGCGGGGAGCCTGGACGTCGTCGAGGAGCCGGCTCGCGGAATCGCCAACGCCACGGGCGCCATCGTGGTGACCGCCGCGTACCGGCTCGCGCCCGAGCACCGGTTCCCGGCTGCGCCGGACGACGCGTGGGCCGCACTGAAGTGGGTCGCCGCCCACATCGCGGACTACGACGGCGACCCTGACAACATCGTGATCATGGGCGACAGCGCCGGCGGCAACCTGGCGGCCGTCACGGCGCTGCGGGCCCGTGACCAGGGCGGACCCCGGCTGCGCGGGCAGGTGCTCGTGTACCCGGTCGTCGATCCGGAGGCGCAACTGCCGTCGCGGAGAGAATTCGCCGAGGGGTACGTGATCACCGCGGCGGGGCTGGACTGGTTCTGGGGGCAGTACCTGTCCGAGCCCGGCGATGCGCAGAATCCCTATGCGGTGCCCACCCGCGCGGACAGCCTGGCGGGTCTGCCGCCGACGCTGATCCTCACGACGGAGAACGAGGTGGCGCGCGACGAGGCCGAGGAATACGGCGCCCGCCTCCACCGGGACGGTGTCGACGTGACCACCGTGCGATTCGACGGCCTCGTGCACGGGGTGTTCTGGATGTCCGGTGCGGTGCCGCGCAGTCGTGAACTACGCAGTGCGGTAGCCGAATTCGTCGGCACCGTCACCGCATCCGATCAGGCCTCGGCGCGGACGACGACGCCGTCGCTGTCGCTGTAGACGATCTCACCCGGGTTGAACGTGACCCCGCCGATCTCGACGGGCGCGTTCTTCTCCCCGGAGCCGGTCTGGGTGCTCTTGCGCGGGTTCGTGCCCAGCGCCTTGATGCCGATCTCGAGCGTGCGCAGGATCGCCGAGTCGCGGACCGCGCCGTTGACGATGACCCCGGCCCAGCCGTTGTCGACGCCGCGGCCGGCGATGATGTCGCCGACGAGCGCGGTGTGGATGCTGCCGCCACCGTCGACCACGAGGACACCGCCGTTGCCCGGCTCGCTCAGGGTCTGCTTGACGAGCAGGTTGTCCTGGAAGCAACGGATCGTGGTGATCGGCCCGCAGAACTCGGTGTGCTTGCCGAACTGGATGAACTGCGTGTCGCAGCTGCGGATGTCCGGGCCGATCTCGTCGGCCAGGTCGGCGGTGGCGGTGAACTCGGGCTTGGTTGCTTCGCTCATGTAGCAGAGGATAAGTCCCAGCTCATACGGTCAGATGATCGTACTCATAACCGGTCAAAGCGGTAGATTCTTGTATTCTTACCGGACAGCGCTTGGGCTGTGCGACGGGACTACAGGACGGTGAAATGCCACTCGACGGACGCTCGACGGTTGTTCGCGTGCCGAAGGCCGGCGAACTGATCGCGGCGAGCCTGCGCAGGCAGATCATCACCGGTGAGCTCGAGCCCGGCGAGCCGCTGCCGAACGAAGCGGCCCTGATGGAACGGTTCGGGGTGTCCCGGCCGACGCTGCGCGAGGCGTTCCGCATCCTCGAATCCGAAGGCATCATCACCGTACTGCGCGGCGCCCACGGCGGCGCCCGCGTGCAGGCGCCGGACCGCTCCACCGCGGCCCGCTCGACCGGTCTGCTGCTGCAGTACCGGGGCGTGCCCCTCGCCGATGTCTACCGGGCCCGCACCGAACTCGAGGTCGCGGCGGTCGGTCTGATCGCCGCGAACCCGGAAGATCGCGTCGACACCCTCGCCGAACTGGTCGAACGCGGCGCGGAACTGACCGGTGACCCGATCGGGTTCGCGCGGTACGACACCGAGGTGCACCGCATGGTGATGGAACTCGGCGGCAACCAGACGATGGCGGTACTCGCGGGCATGCTGCTCGACATCATGGACGCCCACAACGCCCTCTACATCTCGACGCGCAGCGACGTCTCCGACCGCCCCGGCGCGTCGGTCGCGCTGCGCGCGAACCGCAAGCTCGTCGAATTGTTGCGCAACGGGGAACCCGGTGCCGCCGAAGCCTTTTGGCGCAAGCATCTCGACAGTGTCGAACGGGTCATGACCGGGGATTCGGCGACGACGCTCGTCGAGGTGCTGTCCTAGCGGGCGACGCGGCAGCGGTCAGGCGGTGAAGGTCAGCCACAGCAGCGTCGCATTCAACGCGACGATCAGACCCACCGTCAGCCAGGCCGCCGCACTCGTCGCCGGAAGATTGCGCTGCGCGCCCATCAACACCGGATCGGAACTGATCCGCACGAGCGGCACCAGCGCGAACGGAATGCACATGCTCAGCACGACCTGACTGAGCACCAGGGCGAACGTCGGATCGACACCCGCCGCGAGCAGGATCAGCGCGGGCACCATCACGATCACGCGTCGCACGATCGGCCGGAGCCGGATGTGCAGCAGACCCGCCATGATCTCGGCGCCGGCCGCGGATCCCACCGCCGTCGACGCGAGGCCGGACGCGAGCAGGCCGACCGCGAAGACCACGCCGATCGTCGGGCCGAGGGAATCGGTGATCGCGGCGTGCGCACCCTCGATGCTGTCGGTGCCCTCCCGTCCGCGCAGCGCCGACGCGGCGAGCAGCAACATGCCGATGTTCACGCTGCCCGCCACGACCAGGCCACCGGCGACGTCCCAGCGGGTCGCCCGCATCACCCGGTCCAGGCGGGGGCCGGGTTCGACCCGGCCGTGCCGGGCGCGGGCGAGCGCCGAATGCAGGTAGATCGCGTGGGGCATCACCGTCGCGCCGAGCATCGACGCCGCCAGCAGGACCGTGTCGGTTCCCTCGAAGCGGGGCACCAGCCCGGCCGCGGCGTCGGTGAACGACACATCTGTGAACGCCAGGCCGGTCAGGAACCCGACGGTGATGATCGCCAGCAGCGCGACCACCACGAACTCGAAGGAACGCTGTCCGCGACGGTCCTGCACCGACAGGATCGCGACGGACACGGCACCGGTGATCAGCCCACCGACGAACAGGGGCAACCCGAACAGCAGGTGCAGGGCGAGGGCACCGCCGATCACCTCCGCGACGTCGGTGGCGATCGCCATCACCTCGGCCTGGAGCCAGAAAGCGCGGCGCGACGGGGTGCGCAGGCGCATACCCAGCAGCTCCGGCAGGGAACGCCCCGTCACCACACCGATCTTCGCGGACAGGTACTGCACGAGGATCGCCATGATGTTGGCGACCACCAGCACCCACAGCAACAGATATCCGTAGCGGGCACCGGCGGTCAGATTGGCGGCGACGTTACCGGGATCGACGTACGCGACGGCCGCCACGAAGGCGGGCCCGAGCAGGAGGAAGAGACGCGACTGGTGCGTCCGAGTGTCGATAGAGGTCACCGACCGAATCGGCGTTCGTACTCCGCGCGCTCGCGGTCCGCCCGCTCCCGCTCCTTCGCGCCGAGCAGGGCCGGGTCCAGGCCGTGCTGCTGCAGCCGGTGCCGCTGCCAGATCGGCCGCAGCGCGACCGAGAAGTAGATCCAGGGAAGCAGCAACAGCAGCATCATCGCGATCGGAATCCACACCGGGCCCGGAATCAGCAGGAACAGCAGAAGGAACGGGATGATCGGGGTGATCCAGCGCACCAGGTAGCGTCGCGTGCTGCCGGGGCCGAGAACGTCGTTGCGCACCCAGTCCTGCATTTCTGTCGGCAGCCGACGACCGAAGACGTAGCCGATGAGCTGGATTGGATTCGGTCGTGCACTACTCATATGGACCAGGATAGTGGCCTACCCGTAGAGGCCGGAGATGCTGTCGGCGAATCGGTCGACCACCACCTTGCGCCGAAGCTTCATGCTCGGGGTCAGATCACCGGCCTCGATGCTGAGTTCCCGGTCCAGGATCGTGAACTTCTTGACCTGCTCCCACCGGTTGAGCTGGGCGTTGAGCTCGTCGATGTAGGCGGCGATCAGCGACTCGGTCTTCTCGTGCCGCGCGATCTCCGCGAACGACAGCCCCTCCAGTCCGTTCTTCTTGGCCCACTCACCGATGGCCTCGGCGTCGAGCGCGACCAGCGCCACGCAGTACGGCTTGCCCTCGCCGTGCACGACGATCTCGGCGGCGTACGGGCAGATGCCCTTGAACGTCGCCGCGACCGCGGACGGTGCGACGTACTTGCCCTGCGACGTCTTGAACATGTCCTTCTTGCGGTCGGTGATGCGCAGGAAGCCCTCGTCGTCGATCGAACCGATGTCGCCGGTGTGGAACCAGCCGTCGGCGTCGAACGCCTCGGCGTCCGCATCGGGACGGTCGTGGTAGCCGCTCATCACGCCGGGGCCCTTGATCAGGATTTCCCCGTCCTCGGCGATCTCGACGTCGGTGCCGGGGAACGGCCAGCCGACGGTGCCGAACCGGTACGCGCTCGGGCGGTTGAGGAACGACGCGGCGGACGTCTCCGACAGGCCGTACCCTTCGAGCACCTTGATGCCGACCGCGTCGAACCACTGCGCGACCTCGGCGTCGAGCGGGGCGGAACCGGAAACGAAGAAGCGGAGCCGGCCACCGAAGCGTTCCCGGATGGTCGAGAAGACGAGCTTGTCGGCGATCTTGTACTGCACCGTGTCCAGTGCGGACGGGGATCGTCCCTCCTGGCGGGCCTTCGACGTGCGCAACCCGACCCCGATCGCCCAGTCGAAGATCTTCTTCTTGACGCCGCCTTCCTCCTCCATCATTCCTTCGATGCGGGCGTGCGCCTTCTCGAAGATGCGGGGAGCGGCACCCATGAACGTCGGGCGAACCACCGCGAGATTTTCGACGATCTTGTCGACGCGACCGTCCACGACCGTCGGGAAACCTATCTGGATCGGCACGCTCAGCAGCACCTTGCCGAACACATGGGACAGGGGCAGCCATAGATACTGCAGGTCGTCGGGGTGCAGGATGCCCAGCGAATCGACCGCGGCCGCGGTGTACGTCCACGCCGAATGCGGCAGCCGCACACCCTTCGGCTTGCCGGTGGTCCCGGACGTGTAGATCAGCGTCGCCAGATGCTCGGGCTTGATGCCGTGGATGCGATCGAGCACGACGCTGTGCTGCTCCGCGAGCAGCTTGCGGCCGAGGTCCTCGAGTTCGGACAGGCCGATCACCCAGTCGCCGTCGCCGGTGCCGTCGATGACCACGACCTTGCGCACGTCGGGCAGTTCGCTGCGGTGGGCGGCGAGTTTGCCGACCTGTTCCTGATCCTCCGCGATGACCACGCGGCTGCCGGAGTTCGAGACGATGAACGCGACGTCGGCGGCGTTCGTCGTCGGGTACACGGTGGTGGTGGCGCCGCCGGCGCACATCGTGCCGAAGTCGGCGAGGATCCATTCGTACCGGGTCGACGACGCGAGTGCGACACGATCCTCCGGTTCGATCCCCAGGGCGATCAGGCCGCCGGCGATGAGACGCACGCGGTCGACGGTCTGCTCCCACGTGACACTCGCCCAACCGCCCTGGCCGTCCGGGAAGCGGAACGCCTCGTCGTCCGGGTTGCTGGTGACGCGGTCGATGAGCATTCGCGCGAGCGACGGCGACCGCTGTTCGATCTTCGAGAAGTCGACGGGCTCGTCGGATTTGCGAAGGACGGTCATGCGCCCAAGTCTAGGAAGCCTGGTCGGCTCCGTCTCCGCTTCCGACAACCTCGATGCGCACAGTGGGGAGGCACGCCCGCGCGGCGGGTTACGCGCGGGTGTCTTGTGGGGCGGCGGATGGTGGTGAGGCGGCTGTGGCCGGTTCCCGGCCGATGGCGAGTGCCATGAGCGCGGCGATCGCGCACAGGGCCCCGGCGACATAGAACGCGGCGTCGTACCCGCCGAGACGGTCGCGGACCAGACCCGCCAGGAACGCGACCAGTCCCGCACCGACCTGGTGCGACGCGAGCACCCAGCCGAACACGATCGGGGCGTCCGGACCGAAGTGCCGGCGGCACAGCGCGACCGTGGGCGGGACGGTCGCGACCCAGTCGAGGCCGTAGAAGACGACGAACGCGATCATCGGCGGGTGCACGGTGTTCGCGAACAGCAACGGCAGCACGAGCAGCGAGATGCCGCGCAGCAGGTAGTAGATGCCGAGCAGGCGGCGTGCGTCGAACCGGTCGGTGAACCAGCCGGAGGCGATGGTCCCGACGACGTCGAAGATCCCGATCACCGCGAGCAGGCTCGCCGCGGCCGTCAGGGGCATGCCGTGGTCGTGGGCCGCGGGCACGAAGTGCGTGCCGACGAGGCCGTTGGTGCTGGCACCACAGATCGCGAATGTGCCTGCGAGAAGCCAGAAGACGCGGGTGCGCGCGGCGGTCGCCAGGACCTGCAGGGCGCGCAGCCCGGCGTTGCCGGTGCTCGGCTCGACACGCACGTAGTCGGGGCCGGCGCCGTAGGGGACGGTGCCCACGTCCTCGGGCCGCTCGCGCAGGAACAGCACGACGAGCGGCACGACGGCGAGCGCCGCGAACGCCACCGTCAGCGCGACCGCCTGCCAGTTGTACTTCTCGGCGAGCAGCGCCAGGACCGGAAGGAACACGAGCTGACCCGCCGCGCTCGCGGCGGTGAGGATGCCGGTGACCAGACCGCGGCGCGCGACGAACCAGCGATCGGTGACGGTCGCGACGAATGCCAGCGCCATCGACCCGGTGCCGAGCCCGACCAGCACGCCCCACAGCAGGATCAGCTGCCAGGTGGCGGTCATGAAGACCGTCAGTCCGCTGCCGGCGGCGACGAGCCCGAGGGCGGCGGTGACGACCGCGCGCATCCCGAAGCGTTCCATCAGGGCCGCGGCGAACGGCGCGGTGAGGCCGTAGAGGACCAGATTGATCGATACGGCCGCCGAGATGCTCGCCCGGGACCAGCCGAAATCCGCGTGCAGCGGTTCGATGAGCACGGACGGCGCCGCACGGAACGCGGCGGCGCCGACCAGTGCCAGGAACGCAACGGTCGCGACCACCCAGGCGAAATGGATCCGGTGGGTGGTCGGGGGAGGAGCGGCGGTCTCGATCGTCACGGCGATCATTGTCTCCGGTAACGACCGCTCGGTGCCAGTGGCAGAAATGCCAGACGTCGTCCGAATTCTGCCACCGGCCGACCCGAGTTGCGACGGGCGGCGTGATTCCGCCGCTCGCTCACGCCTGCTCGATCACTCCTCGAAGTAGCGGAGGATCACCTCGACGACGACAGCGGGACGCTCGCTGCCTTCCAGTTCGATCCGTCCGTCGACGGTGAGCTGCACGCCGCCCTTGGGAAGTTTCTCGAAATCCTTCAGGCTTGCGTCGAGGCGGACCTTGCTTCCCGCCGGCACAGGGTTGGTGAAGCGCACCTTGTTCAGGCCGTAGTTCACGGCCATGGTGGCGCTGTCCACCTTCAGGATCTGCTCCCACATGGGGATGAGAAGCGAGAGGGTGAGGAAGCCGTGCGCGATCGGGCCGCCGAAGGGGCTCTCGGCCTTAGCGCGCTCGAGATCGATGTGGATCCACTGGTGGTCGTCGGTGGCGTCGGCGAAGGTGTTGATCCGGTCCTGTTCGACTGCCATCCAGTCGCTGGTGCCGAGGGATTTGCCGACGAGGGGCTCGAGGTCGGCGAGGGTGGCGACGTGCGTGCCGTTTGCCATGTGTTTCCTCCTGCTCGTCCTGCTCGTCGAGTCCGAGGACTCGGAAGGCCTCCGAGTCCGATGACTCGGAAAGCATTCTGTGCGAAGACTTGCTTCGCCCACACAACTTTCGAGCGGTCGAAGGGTCACAGATGGGGCACGGTGGGGAGGGGCGGACGGCGGTGCTGGACAGACGCCACCGATGCGACCGTCCGCCGCCGAAAAGTTATGGAAGAAGGCAGGTGTGAATTGCTCGGTGCGGGGCATTCTCCGGTATGGAACCGAATCGACGACGCGCGGGCCCCGAGGCGATCCTCGGGGGCCGATTGCTTGCCTTCGCCGGTGACGGCGACATCGTAGGTCTGTCCCAGTACGTGACCGCGCTCGTGTACGGGGCGGCACCGGGTGACGCCTCGTACGACGATGTGCTCGAGTGGGTGGTCACCACGATCGCCGACGTGATCACCGACAAGATCGGGCCGATCGTCGACAGCGAGGTGGACGGGGTCACCGGCTTCGCGGTCACCTTGCGGACTCCGGACGGAATCCAGCTGGCGATCGACGACCTGCCCGCCCCCGAACGACATGTGTGGAAGGCGATCGCCGAGGTCCTCGACGGAGACCTCCCGCGGGCCCACGGCACTCTCGCGCCCGTCGAACACGGAAGTGAGCCCGGGGAGCAGGCCCATGCGTTGATCGAGGCCGTCAGCTGGCTCGATCGGCTGCTCGACCTTCCCGCACTGAACGGGCCGTACACGGTTCCCGAATAGGGAACACCTCGACGTCGTTCACACGGGCTCGTGATCAAAGACGTTCTGCGCGTGGAGCGGTGGCCGACCTCGGAATCTCGACAACCGACCGCTCGGTCGAATCCTGCGTCCGCACCGGCTTCACGCCGATCAACGTTCGGCAGTCCGGTGTGACGAGCCAGATCCGGCCCGCGTGCTCGACCTCGAACAGTCCGTCCGCACGTCGGCTGAGGATGCCGGCCGGAAGCTGCGCAGCGCAGGAGCGTACAGCTGCGTGAAGTTCCTCGTCGGGGGCCTCCAGTAGGCCCTCGATCTTGGCGAAGGACCGCTGAACGCGCGCGGTCAGATACACCTCGGAGGCATCGAAGACGTCCGCGAACCGCTCCGGCGGCACCGGTTCTCCCGGCTCCCGGCGCGGGGCGGTCGACGGCCGCCGCGGAATGTGGCGCCGGAAGCGTGAGGGAACATTGCTCTTGACCTGTTCCCAGGTACGCTCCCGGTGGACGGTGGAGTAGGCCGTGATGGCCGTCCGGTCGGGGGAGAGCACCAGGTCGTAACCCTGACGGGACAACCGCACGAAACCGTTCGCGGAAGTCTGGGAAGCGGACTTGACGAGGAAGTCCTCGAGCATGGAGCGCAGCTGCACCTCGGCGCTGCGCGCACTCCCGCCGTGATGGAACCGGAAGCTGTCCACGGCTCGTGTCGTGACATGGACACCGGGAATCTCGTCGAGAGTCACATCGGTGATCTCAACCGGCGAGGCGCGGATGTGGGTGTCGGTCCCGCGCGGGGACCCGTGGGTTTCCGGAGCCGCCGACGTGTTCGGGCGGACGAAGCCGGCGCAGTCGTCCTGACGGCACCAGCCGTCGAGGTACTCGGTGACGTTGGTGCAGGCGGTGCCGTCCCGGTGAAAACGCGTGCAGCGGGTCATGAAGTGAATTGTGCCGAGAACCACCGACATTCGGAAGCGTGGTTCTCGGCACGATTCGGCTGGGGCCGGGTGGCCGGGGACGGCCTCAGGCCGCGACCTCGACCCCCAGCGCCTCGAGCAGGATGCGACGGTACTCGGCGGTCTCCACGACCCGCGAGGCGCGCGGATGCGGGAGATCGACGGTCAGTTCCACCGCGAGTCGGCCGTGGTCGAGCACGATGATCCGGTCGGCGAGGGCGATGGCCTCGTCGACGTCGTGGGTCACCAGCAGCACCGCCGGCTGATGCTTGGCGCACAGCTCCTGGAGCAGCCCGTGCATCTTGATCTTCGTGAGCGCGTCGAGCGCACCGAACGGCTCGTCGGCCAGCAGCAGCTCGGGTTCCCGCACGAGCGACCGGGCGAGCGAAACTCGTTGCTGCTCACCGCCGGACAGCTCGTTCGGCCACGCCTTCTCCCGGCCCGCGAGACCCACCTCGGCGAGGGCCTTGCGGCCGCGCTCGGCGGCGTCGGACCCGTCGAGGCCGAGGATCACGTTGTCGAGCACCCGCGCCCACGGCAGCAGCCGCGAATCCTGGAACACGACCGCGCGCTTCTTCGGCACCTCGATGGTGCCGGAACCGGGGACGCCGTGGTCGAGTTCCGCCAGCGCCCGCAGCAGCGTGCTCTTGCCGGATCCGGAGCGCCCGAGCAGGGCGACGAATTCGCCGGCGCGGATCTCGAGGTCGATGCCCTGCAGGACCGCGCGGCCGTCGAAGCCACGGGCCAGGCCCGAGGTGCGGACGGTCAGCTTCCGATCGTCTTGCGCCATGCCAGCGCCTTCCTTTCTGCCGAACGGACCAGCAGGTCGCTGCCGAATCCGAGGATCGCGTAGACGACGAGGCCGACGATGATGACGTCGGTCATGCCGTAGTTGCGGGCCTGGTACATCAGGTACCCGATGCCGCTCGAGGCGTTGACCTGCTCGACGACCACCAGTGCCAGCCACGCGATGGTCACCGCCAGGCGCAGGCCGGTGAAGAAGCCGGGCAGTGCCCCCGGCAGGGCGATCCGCCGGATGAACTGGGCCCGCGACAGATCCAGTGTTTCGGCCAGTTCGACGAAGCGGGAGTCGATTCCACGCAGCGCCGAGTAGGTGTTGATGTAGACCGGGACGAACACCGACAGCGCGATGAGGAGGATCTTCATCTCCTCGCCGATGCCGAACCACAGGATCGCGAGCGGCATCAGGGCGAGGGTCGGGATCGACCGCTTGATCTGCACCGGGCCGTCGATCAGCGCCTCGCCGATGCGGGACAGACCTGCGATCAGTGCCAGGGTCAGACCGAGGGCGACGCCGATGACGCCGCCGATCAGGGCGCGCTGGACGGACGTCCACAGATTGGACTGCAGGCGTCCGTCGGCGATCAGATCGCCCGCGGTGGTGACGACCGTCCACGGTTCGGACAGGGTCTTCGGGTCGAGCACCCCCGTCGCCGACGCGATGATCCAGATCACCAGCAGCAGAACCGGTCCGATCGCGAGACCGAACTTGATGGGCTTGCCCGGAGCGAGACGACTGCGGGTGTTGCGCGGCTGCAGATCGGGCCCGCCGGTGCGTTCGGGCTTCTGGTCGGTGTCGGCATCGCCGGCCAGACCACTACCGAAACGCCGGGGTTCGACGACGGAGGTGCTCATCGACCTTGTCCTTTCGACTCGTCGGGTCCGGTCAGACGCCGGCCGACGCGAGTTCGCGCGCGTACTGGCTCGCCGGACGGGGCAGACCGTAGTGGTCGCGCAGGGTGGTGCCCGAGTACTCGGTGCGGAACAGGCCCCGCTCCTGCAGGATCGGCACGACCGTCGAGATGAACGCCTCGAGGCCCTGCGGGTACTGCGGCGGCATGATGTTGAAGCCGTCCGCGGCGCCGCCCCGGAACCACTGCTCGATGGTGTCGGCGATCTGAACCGGAGTGCCGGCGACCACGTTGTGGCCGCGCGCCCCGGCGAGCTTGTGCAGCAGCTGGCGCAGCGTGGGCTGCTCCCGCTCGACGATCTTCGCGAAGACCAGCCGGCGGCTGTTGTTGTTGTCGGTGATATCGCCGGAGCCGGCGAACAATTCGACCGGCACCTTCTCGTCGAGCCCGAGACCCGAGATGTCGATGCGACCCATCTTCTGCAACTGGCCGACACCGTATTCGACGATGGTGAGTTCGTTGAACTCGCGGTGCAGATCCTTGGCCTCGGCCTCGGTGGCGCCGATGAACGGGCTCAGACCCGGAAGGATCTTCACGTGATCGGGGTTGCGGCCGAAACCGGCTGCGCGCGTCTTGATGTCGTTGTAGAAGGCCTGCGCGTCCTCGATGCGCTGATGGGCGGTGAAGATCGCCTCGGCATAGGTGGACGCGAAATCGCGTCCGTCGTTGGAGGATCCGGCCTGCACGAGCACCGGACGACCCTGCGGGGAACGCGCGGAGCCGAACGGGCCGCGCACCTTGACGTACTCGCCGTCGACGTCGATGCGGTGGATCTTGTCGGTGTCGGCGTAGACGCCGGCTTCCTTGTCGATGACGAGGGCGTCGTCCTCCCACGAATCCCACAGCTTGATCGCGGCGTCGACGAATTCCCGTGCGCGGGCGTAACGCTGGTGGACATCGGGGTGGTCGGTGAGGCCGAAGTTCGCTGCCGCCGCATCGGTCGCGGTGGTCACGATGTTCCAGGCGGCGCGACCGTTGGAGATGTGGTCGAGCGAGGAGAACAGGCGGGCGAGGTTGTAGGGCTCGTAGTAGGTGGTCGACGCGGTCGCGATCAGGCCGAGGTGCGAGGTGACCGTCGCCATCGCGACGAGCGTGGTGATCGGCTCGAGACCGTAGTCGGGGCGGTACTTCACCTCGGTGCGCAGGGCGGGGCCGTCGGCGAAGAACACGGCGTCGAGCTTCGCGCTCTCGGCGAGGCGGGCGAGCTCCTGGAAGTAGGTCACGTCGTAGAGACGCTCGGGCACGCTGCCGGAGTGGCGCCACGAGGCCTCGTGGTGGCCGGTCGGGTAGATGAAGGCGTTGAGGTTGAGCTGGCGGTTCGTCATGTCGAATTCCCCTCGGAAAGATCAGCTGCGGGTGTGGGCGGCGCCGGACTCGGCGACTGCGGCGGTGACGACCTCGTCGAAGCGCAGGTCGAAGGCGTCGGCGGCCTCGACCGGCTTGGGCAGTTCGCCGGCGGCATCGATCACGTCGATGGTGTGCTGCTGGATCGCGATGAGATCCTCGTCGAGATGCGGGAAGGTGGTGATCCCGGCGGTGTCGAGGATGCGCTGTCCGTCCTCGACCGTCAGGCCCTGGCTCTTCACGAAGTAGGTGTCGATGTACGCGTCGCGGTTGTCGTTGGCCCATGCGACGGACTTGATGTACGCGGTGACGTAGGCGCGGATCGCCGCGGCGGTCGCCGGGTCGGACAGGGCCTTCTTGCTCGAGTAGAGGTACGAGATGCCCTCGCTGAGGTCCTCGATCTCGGGACGCGGCAGCGACGTCGCACCCGGGGTCTGCATGTACCGGGAGAAGACCGGCTCGCTCATCGGAGCGGCGTCGATCTGGTTGGAGCGCAGTGCATCCGGGAAGTCCGGCAGCGACATCGGAACGAGCTCGACGTCGTCGACCGAGAGGCCGGCCTTGTCGAGGCCACGGAGCACGAAGGCCTGCTGCGAGGTGCCCTCGGCGTAGCCGATCCGCTTGCCCTTCAGATCCGCGAGGGACTTGATGTCCGAAGCATTCGGGGCGATGCCCATGTTGAGGCCGTTGTTCGTCTGCATGGCCGTGACGACCTGCACGTCGTCACCGGCGACCAGGGACTGGACGGTCATGATCTCGCCGGCCCACGCGACGTCGACCGCGTCGGCGCGGAACGCCTCGAGGATCGAGGGCGCACCCTGGAAGGTCGCGAACTCGTACTCGAACGGCAGCGTGTCGAGCTGTCCGGAGCCGGTGAGGAGGGACAGCTGCCGTTCACCCTGGTCCGCGATGACGAGCTTGGTGCCCGCGGGGATCTCGGTGGGCAGCGGTCCCTCGGCGGCCGGTGAATCGCCGGAGGAACCGGATCCACAGGCGGCAACCGCCGTCATGACGAGGG
Source organism: Rhodococcus sp. HM1 (assembly GCF_023218075.1). Classification (GTDB taxonomy): domain Bacteria; phylum Actinomycetota; class Actinomycetes; order Mycobacteriales; family Mycobacteriaceae; genus Rhodococcus. Next base: position 22,089 of record NZ_JALPTB010000050.1, read on the forward strand.
CGACAGCGGCTGTGAATCCAGCACGACGTAGGCGAGACATACGAAGCCTTCTCTTTCCAGCGATGAACAGGGACGGGCGACCGGGAGGACCGGGCCCGATGACCATCCTGGGGAAGAGATCGTTACCGGAACAGAATTATCGTCAGCGTGATCTAAAGGCGTGCTTCCCCCACGGCGGGGGTGTGAACGGCCTCGCTTCCCCGTCGGACGGCCGCGCGCGGCCGGCAGCAGGCCGCTGTCGTATCGCTCGGCGGATCCCGGATCCCGGATCCCGGATCTCGGATCCCGGCTCGCGTCGAGCTGCGGGTGGCGGAATTGTGACAGCGGCCACCCCCGCGCGCTAAGTTTGGTGTTACTTGGAAAACTACTCACCGGTAGGGGTGCGATATGCCTGCTCCCAGCGCTGCGACCTTCACGCGGCTCGCGGACCTCATTGCCATCGACGACGTCGCGCAGCGGACCACGCGTCCGGTCGTGGAGGCCTTCAGTGGCAGGGAGATCGCTTCGATCCCGGTCGGCACCGCAGACGATGCGAAGACCGCGATCGAGCGTGCCCGCATCGCGCAGGCGGCGTGGGCGGCCCGGCCGGTCGCCGACCGCGCACGCATCTTCCACCGCTACCGCGACCTCGTGTTGCGCCGGCGCGAGGAACTGATGGACATGGCGCAGGCCGAGACCGGCAAGTCTCGCGCGTCCGCGCAGGAGGAGGTCGTCGACATCGCGATCACCGCCCGCTACTACGCGCGCACCGCCGAGAAGCTGCTGCGCCCGCACCGCGCCACCGGCATGCTGCCCGGACTGACCAAGACCGTCGTGCGGCATCATCCGAAGGGTGTCGTCGGTGTCATCGCGCCGTGGAACTATCCGATGACCCTTGCGGTGTCCGACGCGATCCCCGCGCTGCTCGCCGGCAACGCCATCGTGCTCAAGCCGGACAGCCAGACCCCGTACTGCGCGCTCGCGTGCGTCGAACTGCTCTACGAGGCCGGACTGCCGCGCGATCTGTTCGCGGTCGTGCCCGGGCCCGGCTCCGTCGTCGGGACCGCCCTCGTCGAGAACACCGACTATCTGATGTTCACCGGGTCGTCGCAGACCGGCCGGATCCTCGCCGAGCAGGCAGGGCGCCGTCTCATCGGCTTCTCCGCCGAACTCGGCGGCAAGAACCCCATGATCGTCACCGCCGGCGCGAACCTCCGCGAGGTCACCGACGCCGCTGTGCGCGCCTGCTTCTCGAACTCCGGTCAGCTGTGCATCTCCATCGAGCGCATCTACGTCGAGAAGTCCATCGCCCCCGAGTTCACGCGCATGCTCGGCGACCGCGTCCGCAAGATGACGCTCGGCCCCGGCTACGAGTTCGGGATCGAGATGGGCTGCCTGATCAACGAAACGCAGGTCAAGGCGGTGTCGTCGCACGTCGACGACGCGGTGGTCAAGGGTGCGACCGTCGTCGCCGGTGGCAAGGCGCGTCCCGATCTGGGTCCGCTGTTCTACGAACCGACCGTGCTCACCGACGTCCCCGAGGACGCCGAGTGCTACCGGGAGGAGACGTTCGGTCCGCTCGTGTCGGTGTACCCGGTGGAGAACGTCGAGGAGGCGATCCGTCGCGCCAACGACACCGAGTACGGCCTCAACGCCTCGGTGTGGGCGGCGACCAAGGCACAGGGCGAGGCCATCGCGGCCCGTGTCCGCGCCGGCACGGTCAACGTCGACGAGGGCTACGCGCCGGCGTGGGCGAGCACCTCCGCGCCGATGGGTGGCATGGGCATCTCGGGTGTCGGCCGACGGCACGGAGCGGACGGGTTGCTCAAGTACACCGAATCGCAGACGATCGCGACCACGCGGATCCTCAACCTCGGCGGGCCGCGCGGACTGCCGCCGAAGCTGTGGAACAAGATCATTCCGCCGTTCATCCGGTCGCTGCAGTGGTTGCCGGGTAGGTAGCCGGAGGCCCGAGTGCCGCGACCGTTCAGGAACCGGTGGTCGCGGCCTCCACCGGAAGCTCCTTCCGGCGCTCGATCGTGGTGGCCAGCGGCGTCTCCACGACGAAGCACAGCAGCAGCATCGAGAGCAGGGCGAGCGGGCTGATCCACAGGAAGATCGGGGTGAGTGCCTCGTTGTAGGCCTCGACGACCGGTAGCCGCGCGGCGTCGGGAAGTTGCCGGACGGCCTGGGGCGTCAGGGAATCCGCGACGACGCCGACCGGGGCGCGTTCGGCGATGAGCGTGGCCACCCGGCTCGCGAAGACACTGCCGACGACCGCGGAGCCCAGCGTCGCGCCGATCTGCCGGAAATAGTTGTTGCCCGCGGTCGCGGTGCCGACCTCCTCGATGGGGAACGAGTTCTGGACGACGAGCACCATGAGCTGCCCGGTCATGCCCAAGCCCACCCCGACGACGGCGAGGAAACAGCACAGCACCCACAGCGCGGTGTCGACGGTGAGCAGCGACAGCAATGTCAGTCCGGCCGCGATCAGCACCGAACCGATGATCGGGATGATCTTGTAGCGGCCGGTGTTGCTCACCACGCGGCCGGCGATGGTGGAGGTGAGGAACAGCGACCCCATCATCGGGAGCATGAGCAGGCCGGCTTCGGTGGCGCTGACCCCGGCGACCATCTGCAGGTAGGTCGGCATATATCCGGCGACACCGAACAGCGCGACACTCACGAGTAGACCGGACACGGTGATGAGGTCGAAGTTGCGGTCGCGGAACAGGTGCAGCGGCAGCACGGGTTCGGCGGCGCGGGACTCGACGAACACGAACAGCGCCGCGGCGGCGACGGTGCCGGCGATCAGGACGAGGATCGTCGGGGACGTCCACACGTACGTCGTGCCGCCCCACGTGCCGATCAGCACGATGCCGGTGGTGGTGACGGACAGGACCGCCATGCCGGCGACGTCGATCGACGGGCGGGGGCCGGTTCTCGCAGGCAGTCGCAGGAACACGATCGCCGCGGTCGCGGCGAGCAGGCCGAGCGGCACCGTGATCCAGAAGACCCACCGCCAGCCCGGGCCCTCGGTGAACCAGCCGCCGAGCAGCGGGCCGGCCACCGACGACAGCGCGAACACGCCGCTCATGATGCCCATGTACCGGCCGCGTTCACGGGCCGGGATGACGTCGGCGATCGCGGCCTGCGACAGGACCATCAGACCACCGCCGCCGACACCCTGGATCGTGCGGCCGACGATGAGCCAGGTGATGTCGCCGGCGGTCGCGCTCACGACCGAGCCGACGAGGAAGACGCCGATTGCGCCGAGCAACAACGGCTTTCGGCCGAACAGATCGCCGAGCTTGCCGTACGCGGGCATCATGATCGTCGACGCGAGGATGTAGACGGTGATGACCCACAGCATGAGGTCGGCGCCGTGCAGTTCGCCGACGATCGTCGGCAGCGCGGGGTTGAGCACGGTCTGGTTCAGCGAGGCCAGCAGCATGGTGAGCATGAGCCCGGCGAACAGGAACACCAGCCCGCGGGGTGACTGGGAAGCGGGGGCGTCACCCGAGTTTTCGGCCATGGAAATTTACATTACTGCAAAAATAGACCCGGCTGAATCGTTCTGTGCACCCTGAGCAGATGTCCACCGTCGACGCGCTCGCGGTCGCTAGCCTTCACAGGTGACCGCCGACCTGCACGTCCTCACCCAGTCACTGGTCGGTGTGCTCGTCCTTGTCGTCGTGGCCACCGCGGTGCTGTGGGCGTACGGGGTTCCGCACCGGTTCGCGCCCGCACTCGCGATCGCGCGCGGGGCCGTCCAGCTCGCTCTCATCAGTCTCGTGCTCAGCGGCGTCATCACCGACGGTCGCTGGGTGGCGGGCGTCCTCGGGGTGATGTTCGCGGTGGCCACGTGGACCGCGACGCGCCGGATCGGCCGCGGTACCGCCACACTCGGGATCGTCGCGGTCGCGATCCTGGCCGGTGCGGGGGTGGCCCTGGCGATCGTGTTCGCGACCGGTGCCATCGAACTGTCGCCGCGCTACGCACTCGCCATCGGCGGCATCGTCATCGGCAACGCCATGACCGTCGCGGCCCTGGCCGGGCGGCGTTTCCTCGAGATCGTCGACAGCCGCTGGGAGGAGGTCGAGGGATGGCTCGCGCTCGGCGCAACCCCGCGCCAGTCGACGGCCGAACTCACCCGGGTCGCGGTGCACGCCGCGCTGATCCCGGCGACCGATCAGACCAAGACCACCGGCCTGGTGACGCTCCCCGGCGCGTTCGTCGGCGCGATTTTCGGGGGCTTGTCGCCGCTCGAGGCCGGACGGTTCCAGATCATGGTGCTCGCGTCGATCATGGCCGCCGCGGCGATCACCGCGGTCCTCGTCGCGCGCGGTCTCGGTCCGGTCCGCTCGCGGCCGACCGTCCCGGCCTGACCGCGTTCAGCGGGACGCCGTCGCCCGGAACCCGGTCACTTCCCGGAACACCGTGAGCGCCCGGTCGACGAGCGTCTCGACGTCGGCCTCCGGTTCCGCGATCGACGAGCGCATCGCGAACCGGATGATCGCGCCCGCCGACAGAACGAGCATCTGCGCGGCCTCGCGGGTGCCGACACCGCCGGTGACGGGGCGATCGGACTCGGCGAGTTTCTCCGCAACCAGATCCGACACCAGCGACTGCGCGGTGTCGACGTGCGCCATGCGGCGGCGCGCCAGCTCCGGATGACGGCAGGTGAGCTCGGCGTTCCGTTCGCGCTGCTCGGGACCGGGTCCGGAACTCTGCAGCACGTCGAACAGCAGGCGGGTGACCTTCTCCACGGCGTCCTCGTCGGCGCCGAGGGTGAACTCGGCCGCGGTGCGCTCGTCGATCGCCGGGGCGCGCAACCCGAGGACGGCGTCCTCCTTCGACGCGAAATAGTTGAAGAACGTGCGTGCGGAGACATCGGCCTCCGCGACGATCGACTCGATCGTCACGTCGGCGAGCCGGTCGTGGGCGAGCGCGGCGGCTGCCGCCGCCGAATGGATCGCGGTCCACGTCCGAGCCCGCTTGCGCGAACGCAGCGAGGGCTTCGGCCCGGTATCGGTCACGAGAGTCCTCCAGCCATCGGTATCACCGTAGTGCAGTGCCGCGGCGCTGTGGCCACGGTGCAGCGGCTATGCCGCTGCGGGTGCGCGCCGGTCCTCGGGCAGTCGAACGGACTCGCGGCGCGCGACGTGCCGCAGCAGCGGAATGCTCCCGGCTCCGGCGACCAGCGGGAACCAGTAGGTGCACAGGCGGTAGATCGCGACGGCGGCGGCGGCCGGTCCGGCGTCGAATCCCAGCGCGACGAGACCGGCGACCAGGCCGGCCTCGACAATGCCGATACCGCCCGGGGTCAACGGGATCTGCCGGGCCACCTGCGTCGCCACGTGCAGCGTGGCGAGGGAGGCGACCCCCGCCTCGATACCGACGGCTAGGCACGCCGCGATCAGGCACAACAGGTCGAACATCCATTTCGCGGTGGTCAGTGCGAACACCCGGTGCCACACCCTCCGCGGGAGCCGGGCGACCTCGGCGAGCGTGTTCGCGAGTTTCGCCTTCCAACCGGCATCCGGGGGGATTTCGACGGTCGGGGCGGGCGCGCGTCGCCGGGCCACCTCGGCGGCGGCCACGACCACGGCGATCCCGGCGGCGACGCATGCCGCGAGGACGACGTGGAGCACGTCGTCGACCATCCACTCGGCCAGCCGCGGACTGACGGTCGCCGAATAGACCACGCCCAGGGCCAGCATCGACACCCCGGCGGACAAGGTCAGCGCGACCACCGCGTGACCGGGCGTCAGGCCCGCGAACGTGAGCCAGCGGTAGTTGTAGCCCGCCGCGAACGCGCCACCGGCGGGCAGTCCCTGCGTCACGGCGGTGGACGCGTAGGTCACCAGCTCCGAGCGGCGCCGCGACATCTCACCCCCGAACGCCGAGACCACGACGTTCTGCAGGCGGGCCAGCATGTGCATCGCGACCATCTGGACGGCAAGCGCTCCGATCACCCACTGCACCTGAGCGTCGAGCACGGCGTCGCGGATCGTGGACAGGGCGGGAAGCTGGGCGCGGAGGATCCAGGCGGCCGCGGCGACGACCGCGAGCCCGACGAATACACGTGTCGCGGGGTGCCGGGCCACGGTGCGCAGCCTCGAGCGGCGGCGAGTCTGCGCTGCCGTCGTCGCGGTTCTCGGCATCGGGTCGTCTCCTGGATCGGTCGGCCGATCGTAACTCTGCAGCGGTGCAATCTTTTATTTCTGTGACATTTCATACGACCGCCGGGGGTCGCACGGTTCCGGTACCGAACACCGGGTATCCAGCAGGTATGGCCAAACATCCCGGCGCCGAGCAGTACCTGCCGGCGAGCACCGACCTCGTCGCCCTCGCGTCCGCGGCCGCCGGATGCCGCGGCTGTGATCTGTACCGATACGCGGGTCCCACCGTCTTCGGGGACGGACCCGCGACCGCGCGGCTGCTGCTCGTCGGCGAACAACCCGGCGACCAGGAGGACCGCGCCGGCGAGCCCTTCGTCGGGCCCGCCGGGCACCTGCTCGACCGTGCCCTCGAGAAGGCCGGGATCGACCGCGGCGACGTCTACGTCACCAACGCCGTCAAACACTTCAAGTTCGCCCGCGAGGCCGGCGGCAAGCGGCGCATCCACAAGAAGCCGTCGCGCGGCGAGGTGATCGCGTGCCGGCCGTGGCTGTTCGCCGAACTCGAAGCGGTCCGCCCCGACGTGCTGGTGTGTCTCGGGGCGACGGCCGCGCAGGCACTGCTCGGCCCGTCCTTCCGGATCACCGAACATCGCGGCCAGGTCCTGCACGCCGACCCCGAACTGAAGCTGCCGTCCGACCCGCAGATCATCGCGACCGTGCATCCGTCGGCGATCCTGCGGATGCGCACCGGCCGCGACGACGCGCTCGAATCCCTGGTCCGCGATCTGCGGCGCGCGGCGAGTCTCGTCGGCTGAAGTCGGTGCGCTCAGGGGGAGGTCGCGAGGGCGGCGGCCAACCCGAACGCGACCGAGGTCGCGCACACCTCGAGCACCGCGTTGCGCAGCGACACTTCCGCGGTCGCGCGGTGCGCGGTCGCGGCGGGCACCCACGTGCGACGCCACCGCGCCCCCAGAGCCACCAGGCCGGCGAGGACCACGGTCTTGGCCAGCACGATGCGGCCGTAACCGGTGTCGACCAGCGCGGACAGCGAGCCCAGCCGCACCGCCGCGTCGATCACTCCGGTCGCGGCCAGCACCGCGACGCACCACGTCGCGAGCGTCGAATAGCGCGGCAGCAGCCTGGCCCACGCGCCCCGCGAGCGCACCGTCAGCGCGAGCGCGACCAGCACACCGACCCACAGACCGGCCGCGAGGACGTGCAGCGCATCGAGCAGCGAACCCAGAGGCTGCTGCGACATGTGCCCGGACACCGGTCGCGCGATCAGCGCCGGCGCCGCCACCGCGAGCACCGGAGCCGTCGGCCACGACGCATCTCGCCGGTACGCGACGACCGCGACGACGGTGCACGCCGCGACACACCCGAACGCCGCGACCCCGATCCGCCCGGAGCCCACGGTCCCCGCGAACTGCGCGAACCGTGCGGTGTCGAGGCGGGTGACCGGCACACCGGCCACCGCCGCCGCCTCGAACACCAGCAGCGCGCCCTCGCACATCAGCCACACGCCGCCGAATGCGGCGATCGCCCGCCACAGATCGGCGGGCGCGACCGGGGGACGACGGTCGCCGCGGACGGCGACCCCGAGTGCGGCCAGGCCCAGCACGGTCACCCCGGCGCACAACGACAGGGCACGCACCCAGCTCGAACCCTGGGGCGCGGCCAGCAGCCAGCCGGCGGCCACACCCGCGGTGGCGCCGACGACGGCACCGAGCAGCCATCGCCGGCGCGCCGGTACCACGGAGGTCAGGCCTTCGGCTTGCGCAGCGCGAACCACAGCCCGCCCGCGATCACCACGACCGCGGCCACGACGAACCACCACACCGCGACCCCGCCGCCGTCACCGTCGGCCGAGGTCGCGGCCGGGGTTTCCGGCGTTGCGGTGGCCGTGCCCGCGGCGGGAGCGCCGGGCGCGCCCGCCCCGTCCTGCGTGAGCGTGAACGTGCGGGTACCGCTGACCGGATGCCCGTCGGCGGAGGTCACCCGGAACGCGATGGTGTACACGCCGGCCGGACCCAGCTCGCCGACCTCGACGCCGACGGTCGCGCCGTCGACGACCGGATCGCCCTTCGACCACAGGTTCCCGTCGGGGCCGACGACGGTGAGCGCCGCGAACTGCTGCTGCATCGCCTCGTTGAACGTCACCGTCACCCGTTCGGGTGCCTGCGCGATCTGCGCGCCGTCCTCCGGGTTGCTGGACAGGACGACGGCGTGCGCCGACGCCGGTCCGGCGGTCATCACCAGGGCCGCGACCAGGGCGGCCAGGATCGTGAACAGGCGATTCATGAGCGCCGTCCCTTCAGTACCGCACCGAGGCCCAGTGCGGCGCCGAGCGCGCCGAGCACCAGGCCGATCCCGCCGAGCCAGCGGGCGGTGTCGTCGGTTGCAACCTCGGAGGTCGCGGTGGTTTCGGACGCCGCGGTGGTTACGACGGCATGGCCGTCGCCGCTGCTCGCGGTGAGGGTCAGGCTCGGCGCCGGCTTCTCCGGCTCCGCGTCGCCGATGGCCTCCTGATCCCACGCGACGACCTGACCGTCGCTGTAGGTCTGCACCGCCGGGAACGACAGCGCGTCCTGCTCGGGCAGCGGCCCTGCGGACAGCAGGAACTGCTGGAACTGGCCGGGTCCGACGGCGACGCCGGGATCGGCGGTCCAGGTCACGGAGGTCGCCAGACCGGACGCCGGGTCCTTCGTGACGGTCGCGGTCCAGCCCGGCATCGGCTCGGTCCGCGCGGACTTCAGCCCGGGCAGCGTCACCGTCAGCGCGGTGGTTCCGGCAGTCTCGGACTCGGTGGGCACCCGGAACGTGAGCACCGTATAGCCGCCCTGGGTGGCGCCGGGTGCGACGACGCTGACGTGCGCGGAGGCGACGCCGGCCCCGGCGAAGAGCATCGCAGCGGTGATGCCCGCGGCCGTGACGGCGCGGGTCGGAAGGGTCTTCATCTTCTGTCTGTGGCTTTCTGATCGGAGAGGACGTGCGGTTCAGGCGACCGCGACGGGTGGTCCCCTCCGACGGATGCTCGGTGGTGGTCGCGCCTCGACGACGCAGCGCACCGCACCGACCGGCACGACGCGTGCCGGAGCCTCCACCGGCACCGGGCCCGCCGACAGCACGGCGTGCACCACGCGGGTGATCGCCGCGTGCAGCCGTTCGGCGACGGTGAGCAGCCGGGCACACCCGGCGACCGCGACCGCGTGCGCGGCCAGCATCAGCCACGACGGGTGGGCGTGCTCGGCCGGCACGGTCGCGAGGACGATGTGCGTGCCGGCCTGGCCGGCCGCGAGGAACACGGCCGTCGGCACCGCCGGCAGATGTGCGCCCGCGACACCGACGGCGGCGGCGACCGCGATGAGCAGCGCCGCACTCGGTCCCGTGGGAAGCCCGCCACCGGCCGCGGCGTGCGCGACGATCGCGAGTGCCGCCGTCAGGGCACCCGCGGTCGCACCGCGCAGAATCGGACCGGCAGCCATGGGACCGTCAGCGCACCCCGAGCCGCGCCAGCAGGTCGGCTTCGATGCCGTCGAGCTCGGCGGAGATCGCCGCGTGCGCCGAGTGGCGACGCGGGGCGGGCATCTGCTCGGCCGCACTGATCGCGGTCGTGAGATCGGTGAGCCGGGCCCGGGTGGCCTCGGCGAACTTGGCGGTTTCGGCGTCCTGAGGATGCTGCTCGACGATCTTGGCGACGGAATGTTCGGCGCCGGCGACGCGGGCGCTCAGTCGCGCGCCGTGCCCGGTGAACTCGCCGAGCTGGTCGATCGCGATGCCCATGCGCTGCGCCCGCCGGGCGTCGAGCTGCCCGCGCAGGGCGGTGACGGCCTGGTAGACCAGCGGCACCAGCACCGGCGCCAGCAGACGTGCGACCCCGAGATAGCGCCGCACCTTCGCGGCGGTGAAGCCCTGGGAGGCGGCGGCCTTCTCCTGCGCCTTGAGCGTGGCGATCTGCTGCTTCTCGATCCGGGTCTGCGACTTGACGAGCTCCCTGTCGACTTTGGCCTGTGCCTTCGCGGCGCGGCGGTCCCGTCGAGACTGGTTCTTTGCTCCGAGCTTCGCTTCGAGCGCGGCCTTGTGCTTCAGGGCCTTCGCTTCGGCCTTGCGGGTGGCGCGACGCTTCCGCCGTTTGAACAACGCCATCGAACAGCACCCTCCATTCGGTGTGACGGCGCAGCGGCGCCTGAAGAATCAGGCTGTCTGTGCCGGTGGTATCGGTTCACCTTAGGACGAATACCCTGGACGGTTGTGGATGCACCCATCGAAATGCGGCGATCGCCCGTTCTCATCGAGGCGAGCGCGCTGACGAGGTGCCGTCACCGGGTGTATCTGGACGCGGCGTTTCCCGAGGACTTGGCGACGGCACCGGAGAACCCCGGAGCGAAACAGCGGCAGGAGGCTGCCGCGGCTCATCGCGAATCGATCCGCAGACAGCTGTTCGACGCCCAGCCCGGCTGGGTGCAGATCGCAGCCGACGGGCCCGCGTCCCGTCGGGCCGAGGACACGATCCGGGCGTGCCGAGCCGGCGTCGACCGGATCTGGGGTGCGGTGCTGCCCGCCGAGCCCGAAACAGGGCGGCGGGGCCGATCCGAGATCCTGCTGCGCGACACCGTGCGCGGCGGCTACATCCCGGTGATCGTCGTCAACCACAAGGTCACCGATCCGGGTCGCGGCGCGACCACGACCGGACTGTTCGCGTGGGAACCCGCGATCGACGAGACCCGCAAGGTGCGCAGCCAGCTGCGCGACCAGATGCGGCTCGCGCAGCTGTACCGGATGCTCGAACGGCACGGACTCGCCAGCCCCGCGCGGGTGGCGGGGGCGATCGGCTACGGCGGGGACTGCATCCTTGTGCACGACCTGTCCGAGGTGCTTGCCGACTACGACGAGCGGTTCGCGGACCGCATCGCGATCGCGCGTGGGGAGGTCGCGACCGAGCCGGCGCAGATCGGGGAGTGTCGGACCTGCCCGTGGTGGTCGCGGTGCCGGGAACAGCTGGTGCAGGCGCACGACGTGTCGCTGGTCGCGCCCGGCCAGCGCGCGACGGTGCTGCGGGAACTCGGTGTGCACACCGTCGACGAGCTGGCCCACTGGGACGGCGAGGAACCCGAGGTGTGGCCGCAGGGGTCGTTCGCGGACACCGTCGTCACGGCGAAGGCGTGGCTGGTGGGTGCGCCCCTGGTGCGGCGGTACGGGCACGTGCACGTGCACCGCGCCGACATCGAGGTCGACGTCGACATGGAGAGCTACCACGAGTTCGGTGCCTACCTGTGGGGGACGCTGCTGAACGTCGACGGCGAGTCGGCGTACCTGCCGTTCGCGACCTGGGATCCGGTGCCCACCGACGACGAGGCCCGCTCCTTCGGAGAGTTCTGGACGTGGCTCTCCGATCAACGCAAGGTCGCCGAGCGTCGTGGGAAAACGTTTGCCGCATACTGCTATTCGAGAACAGCCGAGGACAAGTGGCTGCTGGCGTCGGCGCGCCGGTTCTACGGACGGCCCGGTGTGCCGAGCGAGGCGGAGGTCCGCGCATTCATCGACTCGCCGCAGTGGGTCGACGTGTTCCAGGCCGTGACCGATCAGTTCGTGTGCCCGAACGGCAAGGGACTCAAGAAGATTGCGCCGCTGGCCGGACATCGGTGGCGCGACGAGGAAGCCGGTGGCGAGGCGTCGATGAGCTGGTATCGCGAGGCCGTCGGCTACGAGGGTCCGCCCGATCCGGCCCAGCGGCAGCGGCTGCTCGAGTACAACGAGGACGACGTCATCGCGACGAAGTTTCTGCGCGAGTGGATGACCGACCGTGCAGTGCAGGAGATTCCGCACATCGACGATCTCTGAACGTCACGACCGGACGGCAGCCGCGAGGCGGGTCATGGCGTCGACCACCGGCCGTCCGAACATGGGCGGGTCGTTGTGCCCGACCCCCGGCAGGACGACCCGTTCGACGAGATGCGGCGCCGCGTCGGCGACGCGCTCGCTCTGCGCGGGCGGGACGATCGTGTCCGCGGTGCCGTACACGACGGTGACGGGCACGCCGAGCCGGGCGACGGTCGCGGCGACCGGGAACCGGTCCCACAGCAGAACTGTGGGAAGAAACGGGTAGTGGTGCCGCGCGACCGACGGCAGGTCGACGAACGGCGAGCGCAGCAGCAGACCCGCCGGTGGATACGCGGCGGCGAGTCCGGTGGCGACGCCGGTGCCGAGGCTCTCCCCGAGATACAGCAGCCGGTCGGGCGGGACGTTCTCGATCTCGACGAGATGGTTCCGTGCCGCCCGCGCGTCGAGTGCGAGGCCGTCCTCGGTGGGCCGGCCCGGATTGCCGCCGTAGCCGCGGTAGTCGACCAGCAGCGTCGTGAATCCCGCCAGGGACAGGGCCGCCGCGAGTGGCGCCCGGTCGAGTCGATTGCCGCCGTTCCCGGGGGCGAGCAGCACGGTGAAACCGGCGCCCGGGCCGGTGGGCTCGGCGGCCGGGACGAGCCAGGCGCCCAGTTCGAGACCGTCGTCCGTGGTGAGGCGGACGTCCCGGGCGCCCGGCAGCACCTCGGCTGCCGGGGGAGGCGTGGACGTGTCCGGCAGATAGATCAACCGCCGCTGACCGACCAACAGTGCGACGCCCGCCACCGCGATCACCGCGACGACGACCACGAGCACCCGCGCTGCTGTTCCGAGGGTCACAACAACGAGTGTGCCCCCTCGTCCGAACGAATCGACATTGCTGCCGGATCACATCGGGGGAGGACGTCATATGCTCCGCATGATCAACACTGCCACTGCGCTTTTCGCAGCCGAGACGGTGATCGCGGTCATACCGAGACAGTCCTGCCTCGTGCGTGGTTTCGGTAGCTGGAACTACCGAAACCACGCACGGGCGGCGGAGCCGCCTAGCGCGGGGCCATGCGCAGCGCACCGTCCATGCGGATGGTCTCGCCGTTGAGGTAGTCGTGCTCGACGATCATCTGCACCAGCTGGGCGTACTCGGCGGGCTGGGCCAGGCGCGACGGGAACGGCACACCGGCCTCGAGGCCCTTGCGGTACTCCTCGGTGACGCCGGCGAGCATCGGGGTGTCGACGATGCCGGGGGCGATCGTGTCGACGCGGATGCCGTACTGCGCGAGGTCGCGGGCGGCGGGGACGGTCATGCCGTGCACGCCACCCTTGGATGCGGAGTACGCGATCTGCCCGATCTGGCCCTCGAAGGCGGCGACGGACGCGGTGTTGACGATGACGCCGCGCTGCCCGGCGTCGTCGACCGGATCGGTCTTGGCGATGGCGTCCGCGGCCAGGCGCATCACGTTGAACGTGCCCAGCAGGTTCACGGTGATGACCGTGCGGAACAGCTCGAGATCGTGCGGGCCGTTCTTTGACAGGATACGGCCCGCCCAGCCGACACCCGCACAGTTGACGACGATGCGCAGCGGCACACCCGACTCGACGACCTTGTCGACCGCGGCCTGAACCTCGTCGGCGCTGGTGACGTCCGTGGCAAGCATCGTGACGCCCTCGGGGGCCTTGCTGCCGACCCGCTCGATGGACTGGGCGAGATCGAGACCGAAGACGGTCGCGCCGGCGTCGGTGAGTCGCTTCGCGGTGGCTGCGCCGAGCCCGGACGCCGCACCGGTGACCAGTGCTGCGGTTCCCTGAATTTCCACTGCAGTACTCCTGTTCCGGCGGCCCCGTCGGCGCGCCTCGTCTGTGGTCGAACCCTAGCGCGGTGATCACCGACTCGAGGCGACCACAGACCCGAGAGTTCCTGCAGTTACGCGACGCCCTCGGCGACGGTCGTGTCGACCCGACCGAGCGCGCGACTGCGGCCACGCACCAGCAGCGCCGCACCGAGCCCGGCCGCGACGAGACACGCGACGGCGCCGAGCAACAGTCCGGCGCGGCCGCCGAACTCCTCGCACACCCATCCGGCGAGCGGCCCGCCGATCGCGGTGGAACCGAGGAACGCCACGGACCACAGCGCCATGACCCGGCCACGCATCGTCGGGGCCGACGCGAGCTGCAACGAACTGTTCGTGGTCGCGGTGAACGATGCGCTCAATCCACCGACCAGGACCATCGCGGCGATCATGAGCCCCAGGTTCGGTGCGGCCGCCGCGGCGGCCATGGCGACACCGAACGCGAGTGCGGTCACCACCAGGGGTTTGACGCCGGTGCGTCCCCACGTGGCGATCACGAGCCCGCCGACGACGGAACCGGCGCCCATCGCGGCGGTGAGGAAGCCGTAGCCACCGGCCCCGGCGGTGAGCACGTGTTCCGCGACGACGGGCAGCACGACCTGGAACTCGAACGCGAGGCAGCCGACGAGCGCCATCATGAGCAGCGGCACCGCGAGATCCGGGCTGCGCCGCACGTACGCCAGGCCCTCCCGTAGCTGACCGCGGGCGCGACCGGCCTGCGGGGACAGGTTGAGCTGCGACACGTCGAGCCGCAGCAGCGACGCCACCACCGCGACGAAACTGGCCGCGTTGAGCAGGAAGCAGACGCCGAGGCCGCCGGCGGCGATGACCAGGCCGGCCACTGCCGGTCCGATCATGCGCGAGCACGACGCCAGCACGGACTGCAGGCTCACGGCGTTGCGCAGGTCGTCGGGCCCGACCATCTCGAGCATGAACGACTGGCGGGCCGGGTTCTCGAAACACTGGTTGAGGCCGAGCAGTGTGGCGAGCACCCACACATGCCACAGCTGGACGGTGCCGGTGACGGTGAGCAGGCCCAGAACCAGCGCCTGCAGCCCCATCATCGTCTGGAGCCCGATCATCAGCTTGCGCTTGTCCACCCGGTCTGCGACGACGCCGCCGTACGGGCCGAGCAGCAGCATGGGCACGGTCTGCAGCGCCAGGACGACGCCGATCGCGGTGCCGGAACCGGTCAGCTCCAGCACCAGCCAGGACTGGGCGACGGTCTGCATCCAGGTGCCCACGAGGGAGACGGCCTGGCCGGAGATGTAGCGGCGGAAATTCGCGCCGCGCATTGCTGCGAACGTCTGTCCGCGCAGGTCGGAGAGGGCTGTCACGGGCGGCACCCCGCGGAGTCGGCCATGCTCTCGGCGAGGGCTTCGAGGGCAGGAAGCGCGCGGCGGATCGCGTCGGTGTGCTCGTCCGACAACCCGGCCAGGTTCTCGGCGAACAGAGCGGTCCGCACCTCGCGCAGGTGCAGGAAGCGCTCCCGCCCGGCCTCGGTGATGCCGGCCCTGATCACGCGTTTGTCGCCGGGGTCGGGGGAACGGGTGAGCAGGCCCGCGTCCTCGAGCTTGCCGAGCATCCGCGACAGCATGGTCGGGTTGATGCCCTCGATCTCGGCGAGTTCGCGAACCCCGATCTCACCGTGTCGCGCGACCGTGGACAGCAGCGAGAACTGGCTGCGGGTCAGGCCGTCCTCGCCGGACGACCGGCGGTCGACGCGGCGGGCGATCTTGCCGAACGTGAGGCGCAGCCGTGCGATCTCGTCGTCCTCGAAACGTGTGCTTGCGGAACTCACCGTCGCCTCCCGTATTAATTGCCTATCGGCAAGCATACTCCTGCGGGCAAGCCGGAACCGCCCGTTTCCAGCGGACGGTCCAGGGGAAGGGAGGGGTGCTACTACTTGACGGGCACGCGCGGCGCCTCCACCGCGCGACGGCGGACCGCGACGGCGCGGACGCCGGCGGCAATGACGGCGAGTGCGAGCGTCGCGCCACCGGCGACGAATCCGGCCGGGGTCTCGGGGGCCAGGCCCTCACCGAGCATCCAGGCGCCGAAGGCGAAGAACAACGCCGCGGCACCGAACTTGATCGCGTTCTCCGGCAGGTGCTTGCCGAGCAGCGCGCCGACGACCACGGCGAGTGCGTCGGCCGCGACCATGCCGACGGTCGATCCGATCCACACACCGGCCCAGTTGTTGTCGGCGGCCAGCGTGATGGTGGCCAGCATGGTCTTGTCGCCGAGTTCGGCGAGGAAGAAGGCGGAGGTGACGGCCAGGAACGCGGACCGGGTCACGCGCGCGGCCTTGTTCTGCTCCTCCTCGTCGAGGGAATCGCCGCGCAGGGTCCACAGGCCGAAGAACACGAAGGCGACACCGCCGACGATCGCGAGGGCGGTGGACGGGATCGCGACCCCGAGATAGTGGCCGACGGCGACCGAGACGAGGTGCACGGCGGTGGTGGCGGCGAGGATGCCGGACAGGACGACCCACCAGCGATAGCGCAGCGCGAAGGTCATCGCCATGAGCTGGGACTTGTCGCCGAGTTCGGCGACGAAGATGACTGCGAAACTCAGGGCGATTGCGGTGATCATCGGGTTCGTTTCCTCCTGTCCGAATGGAGGAAACGGGCTTCCTCCGGACGCCGACGCGGGGTGCGTCGACGACCGAAGGTCTCGCCCACCGGAATCGAGGGATCCGGTTCACCCGGCCGGGCCGGAACCCCGAGGTGCCGTGCCAGTGTGTCGACCGAGCGATTGGGGGCTACTCCCCTTCGCTTCGGCAACGATAGCGTGTCGGCAACGAAATCGCAAAGGGCACACTAAGTTTGGCGACCCGAACTCGAGGATGTGGGCGACGGTCACGCCGCGAGCAGCATGGCCAGAATCGCGGTGTCGGGGTCGCTGTTGGGATCCACGCCGACCCTGCTGACCAGCGACGTCACCGTGCCATCGGCCTCGGCCTCCACCCACGCGGCCCGGTGCTCGAGCCCCAGGTGCGGCAGACCCGGCAGCAGGACGCACCCCGACGCGACGCCCACGTTCTCGGGCAGCGACGGTGTCGTCTCCGACGGCGGGTGCAGCATGATCAGTGCCGGCGGTTGATGCTCCGCGAACCGTCCCGGTTCGACGGCCTCCTCGCCGAGCACCGGCCCTTCGGCGACCACCAGCCCGACCGTGCCCGGCGCCGGATCGTCCGGAAGTTCCTCGCGTACCCCGAAGACGGTGGATGTGGGCAGCAGGCCCGGGAGCGAGGCCACCCGTACCGTCATCGCCAGCAGCTGGGTCCACTCGCGGGTGGTCTCGGGCCAGCGTCCCGAGACGACGAAACCGCGCAGGGATCCGGCGGCCTGGAAGGCGGCGAG
Organism: Rhodococcus sp. HM1; assembly: GCF_023218075.1. Taxonomy (GTDB): domain Bacteria; phylum Actinomycetota; class Actinomycetes; order Mycobacteriales; family Mycobacteriaceae; genus Rhodococcus. The sequence goes on from NZ_JALPTB010000050.1 coordinate 39,243, forward strand.
TTCGATTCTTTCGTGTCCGTTCATCCCGCAACCTCCCCATGTCGAAGTTGTGTCGGCGCGCAGCGCCACCGCTACACCTCGTTGGGTATATGAGAAGAATGACCGGATCCCGGCTGGCACACAAGGGGGACGGAGTGCCAGGACCGCGGCCCGCGGACACGAAAGAGGGACGCCGGATCTCCGGCGTCCCTCTTTGCGCAGCGTGTGCGGGGTGACTAGACGATCAGACCGGCGGTCTGGGTGCGGGCGCGCTCGAAGCGGGCCTGCACGTCCGCCCAGTTGACGATGTTCCAGAAGGCCTTGACGTAGTCGGCCTTGACGTTCTGGTACTGCAGGTAGAAGGCGTGCTCCCACATGTCGAGCATGAGCAGCGGAACCAGGCCGATGGAGATGTTGCCCTGCTGATCGTAGAGCTGCACGATCTGCAGGCGCTGACCGATGGAATCCCAGGCCAGGATGGACCAGCCGGAGCCCTGGATGGAGTTCGCGTTGGCCGAGAAGTGATCGCGGAACTTGTCGAACGAACCGAAAGCGTCGTCGATGGCGGCGGCGAGCTCACCCTCCGGCTTGTCGCCACCCTCGGGCGAGAGGTTCTGCCAGAACACCGAGTGGTTGGTGTGGCCACCGAGGTGGAACGCGAGGTCCTTCTCGAGCTTGGTGGCCTGCGCGGCCATCGTGCCGTTGTCGCGGGCCTCGGCCAGCTTCTCCAGGGCCGTGTTGGCGCCGGCGACGTAGGTCGCGTGGTGCTTGCTGTGGTGCAGCTCCATGATCTTGGCGGAGATGTGCGGTTCGAGGGCCGCGTAGTCGTAGGGCAGTTCCGGAAGCGTGTACTCAGCCACGAAGGGTCCCTTCATCTGCGGGCCTGTTGGGCCCGTTCATGTTTTCGATACTTCTGGGTTTCCACCCAAACTCATAAGTACACCCTGCGCAACACTGGCCTGCACGCGGTTCCGGCATATCCGGCGCGCCGCCGTCGAGGGCTGTTGGGCGGATCGGCACGGGACAAAGGTCTCTACCTGCGCAGATGGGGGCCGGATTCGGCACGACAGTAAACCGGACATTAACATTGCCGGATGTTTCGGCCACTCCCGAGCGACACGGCACGCGGCGGCGAAGCGCCTCGGGTCGAGTTCCCGGGCGTGAATCTGCTGAAGACACTCGCCGTACTCGCCGTCGTGTACTCGCACATCTCGTTCTATCTGATCGACGACCTCGGCACCGGCTGGTGGGGGATCGACCTCGTCTACGACGTGCTCGTCGACGGCGCGAAACTCAACCAGCACCTGTCGTTCCTCGGCGTCGCCGCCTTCATGATGCTGACCGGGATGCTCATCACCCGATCCGCGATCCGGCAGGACGCCCGCCCGTTCCTCATCGCCCGCGGCGCCCGGCTGCTGCCCGGATTCTGGGTCGCGATCCTCGCTGCGATCGTGCTCGTGCGTCTCGGCATCAACGGCATGTTCAGCGGGCAGACCGGCATCACCAACGGCGAGGCGGTGCTCAGCTTCTTCCTGGGCGGGTTCTTCCTGAAACCCGAGGTCGCGGTGCTCGGCGTGACCTGGACCCTCGCGGTGCAGGTGACGTTCTACCTCTACTGCGTGCTCGCGCGACCCCTGCTCCGAGCCGCGCCGATCGCGATGCCGACCCTCGGCGCCGCGGTGTGCATGCTGGTGATCTTCTACAACCTGTACGTCCCGCAGCCGTACGCGGTGCCGTTCCTGTCGAAGATCGCCGCGACCCTCCCGTGCGTCTTCCTCGGGCAGATCATCTACCTGGGGTGGGCGCGGCTGACGGGCGCCCGCGGACTCATCCTCGCGATGCTCGCGCAGGTGATGGTCGTCTGGATCGCCACCGACTACCAGGTGTACTGGGCCGGTTCCCGCTACCTGTGGACGATCGTCGTGGTCACCGCGACCGTCGTGTTGCTCGCCCGCTACGACGGCCGGATCGCCCGCTCCCGGATCGTGTACTGGACCGCGACCCGCAGCTTCGCGATCTACCTCCTGCACACGCTGGTGCTGTACCGCGTGTACGAGAACACCGTCGGGCACCTCGGCCGTACCGGGGCCGTCCTCGCGTTCGTTGTGGTGTGCGCGCTCGTCTCCGAGGCGCTCTACCGCTGCGTGGAGGTGCCGGCCGGACGCTGGATCACCGATCGGTGGATCCGCCGCGTCCCGGCGGCCGACGGCGTGAGCGCGACCCCCGCCCACAGCGAATCCCACGCGTAGCATCGGGACCATGTCCTGGTTCGACGAGATCCTCTCCCAAAAGGCCGCCAAATCCGTGATGGTCACCCGCGAGCAGGCACTGCCCGGACGACCCGACCCCATGCCCGTGCCCGACGCCCACTACGTCAACGGCCACCGCCTCACCCCGCCGTTCCCGGACGGTATGCAGACCGCCGTCGTCGGCATGGGGTGTTTCTGGGGAGCCGAGAAGGAATTCTGGGAACTCGACGGCGTGTACTCGACCGCCGCCGGCTATGCGGGCGGCTACACCCCCAACCCCACCTACGAGGAGGTCTGCTCGGGCCGCACCGGGCACACCGAGGTGGTTCTCGTCGTGTTCGACCCGGAAGTGATCGGATACGCGCAGATCCTGCAACAGTTCTGGGAGAACCACGACCCGACGCAGGGCATGCGGCAGGGCAACGACCACGGCACCCAGTACCGGTCCGCGATCTACACGTTCGACGAATCGCAGATCGAGATCGCCGAGGCCACCGCGGAATCGTTCGGCAAGCGTCTGGCCGCTGCCGGATACGGCGCGATCACCACCGAGATCGCCCCGTTGACCCAGTTCTACTACGCCGAGGACTACCACCAGCAGTACCTGGCGAAGAACCCGAACGGCTACTGCCCGGTCCACGCGACCGGCGTCAGCTGCCCCGTCGGTCTCGGACTCTGACGATCCCCTCGGGACCTCGGGAGTCGGCCCTCGCACAGTCGCCTCGCGTGTGATATAAGGCCCATCCCCTTGCTCTTACCGGTCCGGCGGATCAATCTGGAATGAGCGAACTAGGGGGAAGGACCGGACTCGACATGGTGAACAGCACGGCGGCCTATCTACGAACGGCACGCCGATCCTCTCGACGCCGTAATCCTCTCGTGCGCCGCACCGATCGCATCGAGGCGCGGTTGACGGCCCTGCTCGCATTCCTCGTGGTCGCGATGATCCCGTTGGCGATATGGGCCGGGGCCGCAACCTGGGACACACAACTCGCGGTGTCAGCGCAGCAGACCGCGGAACGCACCCTGGTGACAGCAACGACCGCGGGTACTCCGACGACCGTCGCCGCCACCTACGGAGACTACGGAGTGTCCGACTCCGCGACGGTCCAGGCGTCGTGGCCGTGGGGCCGGGAGACACGGAACGGCACCATCCAGGTCGACTCCACCACCGCACCCGGCAGCCAGGTGCCGGTCTGGGTCGACGCCGACGGCAACCAGTCGCTGCCGCCGATGAGTGCCACGAGTGCCAAGGTATCCGCGGTGCTGGTGGGCGTGTCCGCGTGGGTCGGGACGGCGCTCGTCGCCGGTGGACTGTTCGCCGTCGCCCGCTGGCGCCTCGATCTCGCACGGACCCGCCAGTGGAGCCGGGACATCGAAATCTTCCTCGGCTCCACCAGCAGCCACTGACCTACCGGTGCCTCCCGTGAGCGGAGCTCCGGTGTTACCCGTGAGCGAAGCTCCGGTGCCTCCCGTGAGCGAAGCTCAGCGCACCGCCGGGAGCACTTCCTGCGCGACCAGCTCGAGGTGGTCGAGATCCGCGAGGTCGAGAACCTGCAGGTAGATCCGCTGCGTACCGATCTCGGCGTAGCGTCCGATCTTCTCGACGACCTCGGCCGGGGTGCCGGCCAGCCCGTTCTCACGCAGCTCGTCGACCTCACGCCCGATGCGCGCGGCGCGGCGCGCGATCTCGTTCTCGTCGCGACCGCAGCACAGCACCAGCGCGTTCGACCACACCATCTCCGCGGGGTCGCGGTTCACGGCTCGGCACGCGTTCCGCACCCGCTCGAACAGCCGCGCGGACTCCTCCGCCGACTCGAACGGGACGTTGAACTCGTCGGCGAAGCGGGCCGCGAGTGCAGGGGTGCGGCGCTTGCCCTTGCCGCCGATGATGATCGGCGGACCCGGACGCTGCGCGGGTTTCGCCAGAGCAGGCGATTCGAGGATCCGGTGGTGGGCGCCCTCGTACGAGAACGTCTTGCCGACCGGGGTCTCCCACAGGCCGGTGATCACGGAGAGGGATTCCTCGAGCTTGTCGAAACGCTCCTGCAGGGGCGGGAACGGGATGCCGTACGCGAGGTGCTCCTCCTCGTACCACCCGGCGCCGAGCCCGAAGTCGACGCGCCCGCCGCTCATGGCGTCGACCTGCGCGACGGTGATCGCGAGGGGTCCCGGATGCCGGAACGTCGCGGACGTGACGAGGGTGCCGAGCCGGATCGTCGAGGTTTCCCTGGCCAGCCCGGCCAGCGTGATCCACGCGTCGGTGGGGCCGGGCAGGCCCTTGCTGTTCATTGCGAGATAGTGGTCGGATCGGAAGAACGCGGCGTAGCCGAGCCGTTCGGCCGTCTGCGCGACGGCGAGGAGATCGGCGTAGGTGGCGCCCTGCTGGGGTTCGGTGAAGATCCGTAGTTCCATGGCCACGATCCTTTCAGTTCCGCGTGTACGTACGCGCGGCAGTTTCGAGTGCGCGCACCGCGCGGCGGGCGCGCGCTCGCGGGTGATGGGAGGTGCCGGTGCGGCGCACGATGATTCGGACATGTCGAGGGACGGAGTGCGAAATGTGCTCGGCCCGAGCGAGGTAGGAGCTGTGAGTTACTCCGAAAACTGGGGATGAACCTGTGGAAACTGTGGATAACTCCGTCGCCGTGGGGATTTCGTCATCGGTTCTGGTCGGGAATGTGGCCGGCCTGTAACAACTGTGTGACGCAACGGTGATGTCGCGCCGATCCGACGGCTGCGTCCCCGGAAGACGCGTGCCACTATTGACGATGTGAGCTTCTCCGATGTTCCCACCGTGTCGGTCGACGACGTCCCGGAGATCGGGGACGGCGTGGTGCTGTTGGATGTGCGCGAAGCCGACGAATGGGATCTCGGTCATGCCCCGGGCGCGCTCCACATCCCGGTCGCCGATGTACCCGCCAGGATCGAGGACATCGACATCGACGCCGAGGTCTACGTCGTGTGCCGTCAGGGCGGCCGATCCGTGGGCGTCGTCGCGTACCTCAACAACATCGGGTTCGATGCGTTCCAGGTGAACGGCGGCATGGTGGCCTGGCAGCGCACCGGACGACCCCTGACCGCCGACGGCGACACTCCGGCGAAGATCTATTGATGCCCGCCTTCCAGATCTGCGTCCGTTGCGAACACCGCTGGCCGGTGGTGGGGCAGCCGCGCCAATGGTGCCCCGGCTGCCGCGGGCTGCTGCTCTCGCCCGTGGACCCGCAGCGTCCGGTGCCGCCGGCGCGCCGCAACTTCCGTTGGGTCGCCATCCCCTCCGCAGCCGGCACGCCGCCCGAGGCGCAGCCTCGCACGGGTGGGGCCGCGGCGCTTGGTCCCACGCCCCGCTACGACGACGTGCCGCGATGGGGTCTGCGTGACCGTCGCGCGGTCACCACCGTCGACGAACCGACCCGCGCCGAGAAGCTCGCCGAGATCGCCCCGACGCTCCTCGTCGCGACCGCGGTGCTGTTCGCGCTCGCGGCCCTCGCCGAAGCCGTCCGCTACGGGCTGCTGCTGTTCAACCGCACCCGCTTGGTCGATCCCGTCGCGCTGGCGCTGTCCGACGCCGCCGTCGGCTCCACCCAGGTGGTCGCGCCGCTGGTCGCGCTCGCGGCCGTCGTCGCAGCCGGGCTGCGGCTGGTCCGGGTGCGCGAGCGCGTGTACGCGGCACGCGGGTCGTCGGATCCGCGACCGCCCGCGCTGATCGTGCTGGGCTGCGTGATCCCGCTGGTCAACCTCGCGCTGCCGGGGGTGTACCTCACCGAGATCGCCGACGACGCCGGCCCGCGGCTGCGTCGCGCCGTCCGCACCTGGTGGATCCTGTGGGTCCTCGGCGGGGTGCTGGTCGTCGTGACTCTGCTGTGGCGGCAGCGCGACGCCCTGCAGGCCCGCGCCGACGGCGTCGTCCTGTCCGCGGTGACCGCCGCGGTCGCCGCGCTTGTCGCGGTCGCTGCACTGCACGTGCTGCGGTTGTTCGACGGCACCGACCTGCGCGGACGGCCGCTGAAGTACCGGCAGCTCACGGTCGCGACCGGTCCGGCGCACTCGCCGATCGCCCCGATCGAACCGGCCGGGCGGCGGTTCGATCCCCAGGAACCGGTTCTCGAGGAACCGGTCGAGGCCCCCGAGACCACCGAGACCACGGAGTCGGCAGAGCAGCGGGAACACGCGAAGGTGGTGACGTCGTGAGCGAGAGCGAAAGGCCCCGCGTCGTCGCGCACCGGGGCGCGTCCGCAGCCAAACCCGAACACACCCTCGCCGCCTACGAGCTGGCGTTGCATGAGGGCGCCGACGGACTCGAATGCGACGTGCGGCTCACCCGCGACGGGCACCTGGTGTGCATCCACGACCGCACCATCGACCGCACGTCGTCGGGCACCGGCGTGGTCAGCGAGATGACGCTCGCCGAGCTGTCGGCCTTCGACTACGGCAAGCCCGGCGAACCGGCGTCGCTGCTGACCCTGCGGCAGCTCCTCGAACTCGTCCTGGACTGGACGAGCGTGCCGGTCAAGCTCTTCGTCGAGACGAAACACCCCGTGCGCTACGGCGGACTCGTCGAAGCGAAACTGCTGGCCGAGCTCGCGCGGTTCGGCCTCGCCACCCCGGCCTCCGCGGATTTCTCGCGGGTGGTGGTGATGTCGTTCGCGGCGAGCGCGGTGTGGCGGATCCGCCGGTCCGCGCCGCTGCTGCCCACCGTGCTGCTCGGCGACACCTCGCACTACCTGGGGGGCGGCGCCGCGACCACGGTCGGGGCGACCGCGATCGGGCCGTCGATCGCGACGCTGCGCGAGCACCGGGACCTCGTGGACCGGGCTGCGGCGGCAGGTCGCGCGACCTACTGCTGGACGGTCGACGATCCGGCGGATGTGGAACTGTGCCGCGCGCTCGGCGTCGGCTGGGTCGCCACCAACCATCCGGGGCGCACCAAGCAGCTACTGGCGGTGCAGGACGGCGTGTAGGTTGGCGCGGTGGCCAAGAAGAGCAAGAGAAACAGTGGACCCAAGCCCGGCAGCAACCGCGCCGCCAAGCTCGAGCAGCGTCGCCTCGAACGTGAGGCGGCGTCGTCCTCGGTGATCCGTCCCTTCGAGGGTCTGGCCGCCGAATGCGACCTCGTCGCGCTGCGCGAGTTCGTGCCGTCGGCGCTCGTCGAACTGCCGCTGGTAACGCCCGTCGAGGGTCGCAGCCTCACCCTCGCGACGGTGCTGCCCGGCGCGGTCGCCGCGCTGGTCCGCAACGAGGGCGACGACGTCGCCGCCTACGTCGGTCTGCAGCTGGCCGCACCCGGACCGGACCCGGCCGCCGACCTCGGTGCCGCGATCGAGTGGGCACGGACCGCCGAGCCCGGCACCTCGCTGCAGGCCGCCGGGGCCGACGCCGACACCCCGCGCCTGCAGGATCTCGTCGTCGCCGACGCGGTTCCGACGATCACCGTCCACCAGGACTTCAACTGGTGGATCCCGGAGGGCGTCGAGGTCGCGGCGGACGTCGCGCACACCGTCTCGCACGCCAACGACGCGATCATGCCGTCGGCGCGGCTGTCCGGTGACGGACTCGTCGCTGCCTGGTGGGTCGACGCCGGCGAGAAGGCGCACCTGCGGTGGGTGCGGCCCGAGGACGAGGACGCACTGATGGCGGCGCTGTCGCGGGTGCACGCCGCGGGCGGTCTGAACCTGGGTGAGGGATCGCGGTTCGCGGGATCGTTCCGCACGCACGGCCTGCTGGTTCCGGTGTTCGACCTGGATCCGGAGAAGCACCCCGACGAGTGGGTCGCGGCGACCGTCGAGTTGGGTGCCCGCCTCGACGAGGCGCTGGCCGTCGACGCACCGCTCACCGCGGCGGAGCGTCGTTCGCGGGACGGCCTGCGCGGCCGCCAGGTCACCCTGCGCTGATACTGGGGTCGGGCTGATACTGCAGTCGGGCTGATACTGCTCCGAAACGACGCCGTCCGGCAGACCCGAATCGGTCTGCCGGACGGTGGCGTTTCCGCGTGAACCCGGCGAATTCAGAGGTTGCCGCCGGCCGCAGCCGGAGCGTTCACCGGCGGGGCCGCGACCTTGCTGTGGATCTCGCGGGCCACGAAGTCCTCGATGTGGAACAGGTTGTCCCCGGCGCGGTCGGCGACGGTGAGCAGCGTGTTCATGGTCGCGACCTCTTCGACCTGCTCCTTGAGGAACCACTGCATGAACTGCTCGCCGAGGTAGTCGCCGTCGTCGCGCGCGGTGCGGGCGAGCTCGACGATCTGCTCGGTGACCTTCTGCTCCTGCGACAGCGCGAGGGCGATGGCCTCGCGGGCGCTGTCGAACATCGACTGCACGGCGTCGACACCCGTCAGGTCGACCGCCATGTCCCGGTCCAGGAAGTACTGGACGATCATCATCGCGTGATTGCGCTCTTCGACGGACTGGGCGTAGAAGAGCTTGGCCAGCTGCGGCAGATCGGCATTGTCGAAGAAAACCGCGATCGCGATGTACTGATGCGAGGCGGTGAATTCGTTGCGGATCTGGTCATGAAGCAGCGAATGGAACTTGCTCTTGTTCATCGCACCCATGGTCGTCATGACAACGACGTTAGTGCAGGTCAGAGGCTCGCGCATCCAATGGGAGCCTACGCTTATCAAGATCAGTATTGCCTTTGCTAGGTAATATGAGGCAAGCCTGAGTTGATTCCGAACCCATTTGTCAAGGGGTCGGCGAAAGCAATTCTGGAGGTATGGACCGGTCTTCCGCAAGGTATTCGAAGAATGGAATTGCCCGCTCACGGTCCCACAACAGGACGTTGCCGGAACCGTCGACATCCTCGAAACCGCCGACCGGCACCGTCGCGGTCACCGTCTCCCCGCGCATCGCCCACGCCAGGCGCGCCAGGTTCCACAGATGTGTGCCGTCGTCGACCTCGAGGGTCGCGGTCGCCCCCGAGGCGAGCGACCACAACCGGAACGGATTGAGCATCGTGCCGAGCCCCGTTGCCTTGCTCAGCAGGGCCGACATGAACAGGCGCTGATTGTTCATGCGATCCAGGTCGGCGAGGGGCGTCGCGCGGGTGCGGACGAACCCGAGCGCCTCGGGGCCGGACAGTTCCTGGCAGCCGGGTTGCAGGTTGATCCCGGCCAGCGGGTCGTCGATCGGGTACGGCACGCAGATGTCGACGCCGCCGAGCGCGTCGACGATCGATGCGAACCCGCCGAACCCGATCTCGACGTAGTGGTCGATGTGCACACCGGTCGCACCCTCGACGGTCTGCGTCAGCAGTGTCGGGCCGCCGACCGCGAACGACGCGTTCAGCTTGTCCTGCCCGTATCCGGGGATCGACACGTACGAGTCGCGGGGCAGGCTCACCATCGTCGTGGCGCCTCCGCCCTCCGGCACGTGCACGAGGATGATCGTGTCGGTGCGCTCGGGCCCGACGTCACCACCGGTGGCCAGTTCCTGTTCCTGTTCGGCGGTCAGCCCGGTGCGGCTGTCCGATCCGACGAGCAGCCAGTTCGTGCCGGGTGTATCCGCGACCCGGTCCGGATAGGCCGCGAGCGCGTCGATGCGGGTGAGCTTGCCGTCGAGGTGGACCACCCCCGCGATCGTCAGGACGAGCAGCGCGACCACCGCGAGGGCGATGCGTCGCGTCCACCGGCGGAAGGCTCCGGGCCGGCGCCTGCGCGGGGCGGGTT
>NZ_JALPTB010000051.1 GCF_023218075.1 Rhodococcus sp. HM1
GGCCGGGGGTCCGGGGGCGGAGCCTCCGGGATCTGTAGAGGCGACGGGCGCCGACCCGGATTCGGGTCTCTGCGTCTGAACGCGGGCGGAGCGGGGGCCGGGATAGACCGAAGGCCCCGACCTGGGTCGGGGCCTTCAACGGTTGGCTCGGGCTCGGTCAGTCCTCGTCGGTGCTGTCGTTCTTGCTGCCGCGTGCCCGACGCCGGCGAACCTTCTCGACGTCGGGGAAGGGCTCGCCGCCGTTGTACTCCTGCTCGAGCTCGTTGGTGTACTTCGCGATCGCGGCCTCGATGAAGCTGTTGAGGCTGCCATGTGCGCCGGGGTAGACACCTCGCAGTCCCTTTTGGGCGTTGGTCGCGGCATCGATGACGGATTCGGCGAGGGTGAAGGTGCGCCGGACCAGGACGGGCTGCTGCACGACCTTCTTGGGTGCGGCGGCCGGTGCTGTGGTTTCCTCGTCGGGAGCCTCAGCGTCAAACATGCTGCGGATGTCGCTCATGACTTCTTCCTTTGTGTGATGGCGCTGGCGATGTCGTCGTAGTCGATGGTGTTTCGCCAGCCGTCCTTGACGTCGGCCAGAGATACTCCGTCTTCGACGGCCTTCTTGATCACCTCGGCGGTGCGCACCATGCCGAGGACGGGAATTCCGGCCTCGTCGAACTTGGCGGTCCACTTCTTGGCGAGCTGGGTGCCCGCTGACAATCGGTTGAGAATGGTTCCGCGTACCCAGAGGCCGGCATTCTGGCGTTTCTTGATCTTCTGGGCGAAGGCGGTCATCTTCTGCATAGCCAAGACGCTGAATTCGATCGGCTCGTTGACGACGATGAGCTGGTCGGATGCCACGAGTGCGGCCATCTCGAGGGCGTTCCTGGTGGGGGAGCAGTCGAGAAGGATGTAGTCGTAGCGATCGCGGATGGGCTGCAGGGCTTCACGCAGGACGAAGGGGCCGTCGATGGGATCGTCGGTGATGTACTTTTCCGCACTGGTGAGGTACGCATCATTGGTCGGGGCGGCGATGAGATCCACCCCAGGCCGCACCGCCTCGATGATCGCCTCGGCCGCGGGTTTTCTCGGCACCTCCGGGCGCATCTCGATGATGTGATCGGTGGTCACTGCTGCGTTGGTCCGGAGCTCGGGTCGCGACTTGGTGAGCGTGTGGCTGAGGTGCCCGGCGTTGTCCATGTCGACCAGGAGCACTTTCGCACCGGCGCGGGCGAGGGCTTCGCCGACGTTGAGGACGGTGGTGGTCTTACCCACTCCACCCTTCTCGTTGCCGATATAGATGACTGTCGCGCTCATGGCCTCCCTTTCTTGATGCGATATTACATCACTTCTGCTTCTCAACCCATGTTTTTCTGATGATTATTTGGTGCTCTTCTCGTGCGTGTTGGTTCCGGATGACTGTTGCACCTGCTCAGGTGCGGTTTCGTGTCCGGAGGGGTGGAATGGCGACGGCCAGGGCTCGATGCCCTGGCCGTCGGCCACCGCCGCCTGACGTGTGCAGGGTCGGTGGAGTGAGTCTGGTTGCGCTCGCGGGGTTTCCGGCCCCAGGAAGCTGGGTGTGTGCGGCGCTGTTGACATCCAACACCATCTGCGGCGGCGGCGTACAGGGGATCGCCGGAGTCTGGTCCGGGCTCGTGGTCGGGGCGAGAGGTCGGCGCGGCGCAGCCGCTCCTTTGGGTGATGTTCTCGGCCGGCCTCGGGGGTGTCGGCTCGTCGTGGGGTGGGCCGCTGCTCTGCGGTCGTCGCGGTCGGTAGGGTGGCCTCGGCCCGGACCGGGGCGCTAGGTCCGCCCCGGTCCGGGCCTTGTGACATCAATTGGAGTACAAGCCGATCAGCTGCCAGACGGTGCGGGCAGTCTCGCGGGGGAACTCGATGGTGATGGGCCAGTTCGCCTCCACGGTCAGTGTGGGTGCGTCCCTGGGGCACCGGTGAGGACTTCGACGTATGTCCCGTCGACTCCTTCGACGGCGGCGAAGCGCAGCCGGTCGTCTAGGTGAATGTCGGCGTCGATGCGGTCGTATCCTGCGATGCCTGCGGCGACTTCTTTCAGTGCGGTGCGGTGCGCTTCGGTAAAGGGCATCTGGACGCGCTCGCGGCGGGGTCTCGTGCGAACAGGGCCAGGCGCGGGGCGGTGCCGTCGCTGTATTCGATCGTGGTGGACATTGCGGTCTGTCTCCTTAAAGCGGTGGTGGTCAGCGGATTTCGCGGCACGTGCGGCATTCCCATCCGCGGGGGCGGAGGATGCAGGTCCGGCGTTCCTCGCAGAGCCAGCAGGTCTGGTTGGGCTTTTCTTCCTCGCCGCGCTTCTGTGCTGCGGTTCGTTCGCGTTTGACTGCAAGGCGGTTTCGGTCGGATGCGGGGTCGATGTCCTCGGGTGCGGTGGCGTATTCCGAGCATCATTCGGTAGGCGGCGGCGGTGTCTGCGTCGCGTTCTGCGAGGTCGGCGGCGGTGTAGCTCGGCGGCCGGTCGTGTTCCTGCAGCATGGGTCCGAAGATGGTGCGGCATGTGTCGCAGGGGGTGAGTTCGTCGGCGACGGGTTGTTTGCATCCGGGGATGATGCATTCGGCGAACAGTGATTCGGCGGTCATGGTGTCCTCGCGGCGAGTGGGGCCGGCGGCCGCGATCGGGTCGCGGCCGCCGGGGCGGGTTACTGGCCTGGGCGGATGGGGGTTTGGGCATCCTCGGCGCGGGCGTCGGTGATCTTGTCGTAGGGCAGTCGGTCGGTCCAGCTGTAGGCGGTGGCGACGGTGACGGACTTGGCGTTGACGCGGATTACCTTGTGCAAGGAGCCGGAGCAACTGACGAAGCATCCGGGGCGCAGATCGGCGCGGCTGTAGAGCTTGGGGCCGTCGGTGGCGTCCTGTTCGGCGCGTACTGCGGTCCAGTAGTCGATGTCGGCCTCGAGTTCGGCTTTGTTGAGCTCGAGTTGTTGCACGTGGCTGCTGGTGGCGGCGGTGTGTCCGGCCTGGTGGTATTCGGCCAGGCGGCGGTCGATGCTGCGGAGCTCGGCGCTCTGGCGTTCGATGCGGCGGTGGATCACTGCGGGGGTGTAGCGGTGATCGGTGCTGCGGGCAGCGATGCGTGCGGATTCGGCGGCGGACCGGGCGGCGGCGTCGGCTTCGATGGCGGCGCGGGCGGTGGAGTGGGCGCGGTCGAGTGCGCGACGGTGGCGCGCTTCGCTGTGGTGGCCCACTTTGATGGGTTCTCCACCTTCGGGCAGGGCGTTGCAGGCGCGGTGGTGGCGGGCGTGGGCGGCTTCGGCGTCGGCGGCCTTGCGGTCGGCCTTGGCTGCGAGGGCTTCGGCGCGGTCGGCCAATCGTGTGTCTCGGTCGCGGTGGGCGTCGGCGGCGGCGCGGAAGGTGGTGTCGATGTCGGTTTCGACCTCGAACCCGGCGGCGCGCAGGGCCTCGGCGGTGCGGTCGATGCGGGCGAGCTGGGGTGCGCGGTCGCGGCTGAACGGCAGGTACCAGGCGGTGATGCTGCGTCCCCACTTCCAGCCGGCGGCCTTGAGGATCGGGGCGGTGCCGTCGCCCTTGGCGGTGCCGTCGATGATCGTTCCGTCTGTGGGGGTGTGCGTGATGGTGAGCATGTGCGGTGTCCTGTCCCGGTCGGTGGTGGGGTGGGGAGCCGGGGCGGCTCCCCACCTGGTGTTTTCGTGCGGTCAGTACTCGGCGAGGTAGTAGGGCCAATCGGGGCCGGGAACTGGGATCCATCGGGTGATGGGGCGCCAGTAGGTGCTGGTCCTGTAGGCGGTTTCTTCGTGGTGGGGGCACATCACCCATTCGCCGTCGGTGTGGGTGGCTTCGGTGAGGCAGCCGTTGTAGTCGCAGTAGGGGTCGGGAAGCTTGAGCGTCGGCCGGGTTGTGTTGTTCATCGCGTGTTTCCCTGTGTCGTCGGTGGTCAGCTCAGACCGGCCTGGAAGGCTTCGCTGATTTCGTCTTCGGTCATGCCTGCGGCGCGGGCGGCGGCCTTGATCTCGCGGGACTCGGCGAGGAGTACCGAGATGTCCTTGCCGGTCGAGACGTTCTCGAGCAGGTCCTCGACGTCGCGGCCGAGGTCGAGGAGCTTGGAGGTGATCTCTTCTTTGTTCATGACTCAAGTTTACATCTGTTTTGATGCTTTTTCGATGTCTAGTTGCGTATTTTTTGATGATTTTATGGTGACTGTGGTCACACATTTTCGGGGTCTGACCTGCGATTTTGTGGGTGTCGCGGGGTGTCGCGAGGCGGTGGTGGGATCGGGTACCTCGGTCGGTCGGCGCGGCCTGGTGAACCGGGCGCGGGGGCCGCCGGGCAAGGGCGGGTTTTCCCTTGCGCGGTGGTCGGCGGGTCCGGTAGGGCCGTGGGTGGCGACCGGGCGGGGTGCACGCGGTCCAGCGGCGGGAAACCTTGGGAGGGAGGTCGGGGGTCCGGGGGCGGAGCCCCTGGGATCGGTGGACCGGATGCTCACGGCAGACGGGCCGGGCACGCTCCTGGCCAGGGTGAGGGGGCACCGTCCGCCGGCCGCGGGAGCCTACGTTTCCCGGCCCCGGTACCGAGGGGGCCATCATCCGACTGCCACACCGACCCCGAGTACACCGCTCGTCAACACCCGACACGACCCGACGGGGCGGATCGCCCCTGGGTAACACAGACGCTCACGTTTGGTCAGGAGGCAGCTTGCGTCCCTCGGGTGCGTTCACATGCCTTACGCCTCGCGGAAGGTGAGGTAGTTCGCACTGGTCAGAACGCAGATTCCGCGGACGCTTCTTTCGTTGAAGTATGTAGCTAGGCGATGATTTGTCGTTGTGTACGTCGTACACGGGCCCCTGGACTCCAAGGACGATCCAGCGCAGCAGCGCAGGAGGCAGCGCGTTCTCCACCTGTGCATACGCACGGTGGGCGCGAATGAGCCATCTTTCCAGGTCATTTCGATGGTGATCCTGATATCGCCAGCTGATCAGGACACGTAGTACGTCGTTGGCCGGGAGTCTGTCGATGCTGGTTTCATCCCACCCTTGCCCCAGATGATGCGGGTCGCTGACTTGTAGCGCTTCTTCGACAGCGCGAGTGTCCCGGTTCGGGATCGGGCGAAACCACAGTTTCCGTCCAGGCACCCCGCTTTGGGATGCAATGCTTCGCGCCAGTGTCGGCATCCAGCGCCAGTCATACGGGTTCGTTGCGGTGGTCTCGAAGATCTCCGCTTCGGCCATGCGGTGCACTGCCCTTGCCATCGATACGCGTTCGGACCGCGCCGTGACGACGGGTTCTAACCCACACATGTTGAGCGTGAACCACCGTGACGGATGCACATAGCCGTGAAATCTCTCGCGCTGCTTCCGAGCGATCGCATCCTGGATCTGCCGTTGGCGGACCCCCGGGCCTCGTGACATAGATGCAGGTTAACGCCACATTCTTTTTAAGTGTTGCATTTGTCCTCGTCGTTGGAGGTTCTGCTTGGGACAGTGAGGTTGGCCCGGAAAACAGGCACTGCCCCGCAGTCGCGGCCACGACTCGGGGCAGTTATCCGACCCTCGCTGGATGCTCCGCACGAGCACGTCTACGAAAGGGATCACCTATGAGCGTATGTCCCCCCGAAGTTCCCCGTCACCGAGATTCCCTTGTTCCTGGTCGATGGCATGCCTGGGCTGTTGCTGTTTCGGCCGCGGCGGCTGGCGTCGTCTCGACCTGGATGTTCGACTGGACCGTAGGGGTCGGCGTCACCAGTGGGGTGCTCAACGTGATGCATCAACTGGCTCGACTTCGACCTCACCCCCTTTCAGGGGAGGGGACCACCATCCGGAAGTAGGCCGAGGCTCAATCCGGGGGCACCACCTGGGATACGTGTAGCAACCTGCGAGGTGCCGTCCCGTTACCGCTGCTCAGCGCGCCGTTGGGGCTCATGGTGTTAACAGGAGAACACTTGCTGGACAGAACTTGCCGGTTGTTCTGCGGGGATGCTAACTTAGTTCACAACAGACCCCGCCAGGGCTAGAGCGAAAGCTTCCCCAAACCAGGCGGGGCTTTTCTTTTGCTAGCTTTTGGGGGTTATAGGCCAAAATGTGTGTACGGCTACCGGTGTGTCGGCTCGGTTCACCGGCGTGATCTGCCCGCCCAACCCTGTTGACGACCGTTTCCGTCCTCCCAGCTGAAGTCGGTGCCCATGGTCGGGCCGATCGGTTCGTCCTCGGTGGTGTCGCGTCGCGTCGTCCGGGACGGCGTGTGGTGCTCGGGCCGGACCAGAGTCCACAGATCGCGGGGCTCGGCGGTCAGACTGTTGAGTTTCCATTCCGCGGCCCGGCGAGCGTGCTCGACCGGCAGCCCACGGTGTGTGCGGAACAGGTCCTTGATCGCCTTGTTCGGGCCACCTTCGAGCGGTGAGGTGGTCCGCTGCAGTGGGTGTTCGTCGTCGGTCAGCTCCGGGGCGATCCAGGTGAACAGGTGGTTGCCGGCGATCAAGCGGCGGAACAGGCCACGGGTCTTGCGCAGGTCCCGGTGGGTGTACCACCACTGCTGGTCGTCCGAGACCCCGCTCGGGCGGGCCACATGTGCTTTCGCGTATGTGCGGTGACGCAGGAAACCGTCCCAGCGGGCCTCCCACGCCGCGTACGCCTGCAACCACAGCACGGCCTGGTCGATGCCCTGGACATTCATCAAAGCTCGCGTGAGAGTGAGGATTTCGCGGGCGGCTTCGAGTCGGGGTTTGAGGGTGTGATGGCGGCGCACGACCTGGAAGATGTGGAAGTAGCAGCGTTGGATGCGGGTGGTGGGCCACTGCTCGGCGATCGCGGCGTGCAGGCCGGTGCCGCCGTCGATGACGGCGACGGTCGGGGCGCGGTGGCGCTCGAGGATCTGCAGCCAGGCGATCTTCTTCTCGCGGTCGCACCATTGCCAGTCGATGACATGGTGGCCGTCGGTGGCGATGAGCAGGCACCAGGATTGGAAGTAGGTGCCGTCGAGGATCACCAGATCGGCCGGTGTCGGGGCCGGGGTCGGTGGTGGGATTTCGATGTTCCAGCACCAGGAGGTGTCGCGGCGGAAGGTGCGGGCGCTGGAGGCCACCTGGGTGGGTGTGTGGCCGTCGAGAAGCCATGCCCGGAATGCGTTCAGTTGTGCTTTGCGGGTGATGTCCGGACGTGACTGGGTCGTCGATGCGCCGCAGGTTTTGCAGCGCCAGCGGGTGCGGCCGGCTGTGGTGGTGCCGTTCTTGACCAACTTGGCTCCGCATACACCACAGAGCGGGGAATTCCGGGTAGCTGACACCGAACATGCTTTCAGAGCATGTTCGGGTCGCTATCATCCGAGGTCAGGGCTCAGAAATCGGGGGTTCTGTACACACATTCTGGCCATTAACCCGCAACCCTGATCAGATCGCACTGCTGAAAGAGCGCGGTCTCGCGGGTGTAAGCGTCGATCCAGGGTCTGATGAGTACCGCCAGCTGATGCACTGGCTGATGAACAATGGCTACTATCGCTTGTCCGGTTATTGGCGCTACCACCAGAAGGATCCTCGCAACGGGGAGAACTGGTTTATCGCTGGATCGGTCGCGGAAGTTCAGGCAGCCTACGACTTCGATGCCGGCCTTCGTTCGTATCTGAGCGAGGGGCTTGCCGTACTGGAGGTCACCTTCAGATCGCGGCTTGCCTACTATGTGGCGACCGTCCTTGGGCCCCTCGCCTACCTCGAAGAAGACACCTACGGCGACCGTAAAGACAAGGACGGGAGCGTTCTGCGTGACAAGCTACTTGACGACATCGACCGCCAACTGGCGGATTCGAAGGAACGATTCATTCAGCACCACGTAAGAGCCGGAGAACCGATTCCGATCTGGGCGGCGATGGAAGCGGTGTCGTTCGGGACCGTCTCGAAGTTGTACTCGCTTCTTGCCGATGCCAAAATTCGTGCAGATGTGGCAAAGACCTTTGGTATCTCGAGCTACGCCACGATGAGGTCGATCGTTCGATCCTTTGTCACGCTGCGGAACACCTGCGCCCATCACGGGCGGATATGGAACCGTGTACCGGACATCCCTTGTCCCGTCTTGAATCCCCTGAAAGCGAAGGGCGATTCCAGCATCTACACCCAAACCCCATGGGGATGGATTGTGATGCTCTGTCACCTGGTTGACCAGATTCAGAAAAACGATCGGTTCTCACAGGATTTGTACGGCTTCCTCGACCAGCATCCCGAGCTGGTGGTCGGGCTCAAGTACCCGAAGAACCATTAGATCTGCAGCGGGCAGGCATCGGCGTGGAGGCGTGTCTCCTCGTCCATGCCCCACCAATGGCAGATTCGTCCCACCACCCTCGAATCGGACCGACCACCGTAGCCGTTGCCACCACGAACTGGGCAAATGTCCCGATCCATAGGGGAATTTAGTGCCGGTCGATCCAGATCTGCGAGACGATCTGTTCATGTCGGCGGCAGCGGAGCCTGATGACATTGCGTCGTGGGTAGAGCGGCTCAGTAGAAAAGCGGAATGTGGCGAGCTGCTCGATCTCGCAGAAGGATTTGTCTTTGGTTCGGACGCCCGGGACCCGGACCGGGCCGAAGGCTGGGGAACGGACAGGCAGATACCCGCTGCCGCGCTCCGCGCAGTGCTTATCAACCGTGACTTGGTAGTCGATCCCCGCGGGCTACGGATCAACGGTGCCCGTATCACCGGGCCAGTCGATCTCAAGCACGTGCAGTTCGACCGCCCTCTCCACCTCACGACATGCCGCATCGACCATTACATCGTCCTGACCGACTCGACATTGAAGGAACTGGACCTCACCGGTTCTCGCCTCACCACTCTCAGCCTCGACCGCGCGACCGTCACCGGCGGCCTGCTCGCCGACCGCCTCATCGCCGAAGGCACGGTCCGCGCCGCCGGTGCGAACATCGGCGAGATCCAGCTGAATGGGGCCACCCTCACCAACCCCAAGGGCAACGCCCTCATCCTCGACGGCGCGACCGTCACCGGCGGCCTGCTCGCCGACCGCCTCATCGCCGAAGGCACGGTCCGCGCCGTCGGTGCGAACATCGGCGCGGGCAGTCTCCGCGGCACCAGACTCACCAACCCCGACGGCCACGCCCTCCACCTCGACGGCGCGACCGTCACCAACGGCCTGTGTGCCGACCGCCTCATCGCCGAAGGCACGGTCCGCGCCGCCGGTGCGAACATCGGCGAGATCCAGCTGAGCGGCGCCACCCTCACCAACCCCGACGGCCACGCCCTCCACCTCGACGGCGCGACCATCGCCGGCGGCCTGTTCGCCGACCGCCTCATCGCCGAAGGCACGGTCCGCGCCGCCGGTGCGAACATCGGCGAGATCCAGCTGAATGGGGCCACCCTCACCAACCCCAAGGGCAACGCCCTCATCCTCGACGGGGCAACTGTCACCGGCACCTTGTACGCCAACACCGAACGCACCGAGACCGGCAGAATCAGCACCGAGTTCATCGCCACCGGCAAGATCATCGCCGAGGCCGCGATGATCGGTCTGCTCGATCTCACCGGTGCCATACTTGTCAACCACGGCGGCACTGTCCTGGATCTTGAGCGCGCCTCTCTTTCAGGCGGCTTGTACGCCCGGGGCGACGAGGGCGGCAGCTCCTTCTACGCCACCGGACAAATCAGCGCCCGGAATGCGACCATCGGTCTCCTCGATCTCACCAGTGCCAGACTCCTCCACGGGGACAGTGACGGGCAGAATCTTGATCTCGAGTCGAGCACCATCACCACGCTGAAGCTGAGGCCGGATCGAGTTGACGGAACACTCAATCTGACCCGCACCACCATCACCGACCTACGAACCCCGGAGAAAACTCCGCCTCAAGGGCGATTGGTTGCCACGGGCTGGCAGGTTGCCGACGTGCATGGCCTGATACGCAGCAGTCCCCGGGCCGCGACACGATGGCTGGGGTCCTCGCTTCCCGGACGGGAGACATGCCCCAAGAACGCCGATGCACAAGGGGAACAGCGCTTTCGGCGAGACGGGTTCACTGCCCAGCCATGGCATGCACTGGCGGCCGTCTATGACCGCAATGGCCAACCCGCAGACGCACGACGGCTTCGGTTCACCGCTGCCAACAAAACCACTACACATGTCCCCTGGTACTCGAAACCGCTTCGCTGGATCTATCTGGTGGTCGCCGGGCACGGCTACTACCCACTCTTGGCGGCACTATGGCTCGTCGGGGTACTTGCTCTCGGATTCCTCATTGTCGAGAACAATCTCGAACACTTCATTCCGGCCGACATGACCGCCGCGGCCGAAGCGGCCACCACGCATGCCGACGAAAACCAGGCGCTTGCACCAGATCCGATCACCGCAGCGGACTCGTGCATGCTCTATCCCGACTATCCATGCTTCAACTCGTTCAACTACGCCCTCGCCGGCGTCGTTCCCCCTGCGACCGGAGCGTTGAAAGCCGACTGGACAATCAGCTCAACTGCACCTGCCGTCCTGGCCTTCGGGCTTCCCGGACTACGGATCCTCGCCTGGATCTTCACCGCGATCCTTCTTGCCGGCGTCACCGGCCTGCTCCGAAAGACATAGAGATAGTCATCTTCTCAAGAAAGCTCGCCGTTATGCGGTGATCTCTGCTCGGGCGCGGCGGAGGGTGGCGTACATCGCGGAACGCGACAGTCCGCTGATCTCGCAGAGCCGGGCGATGGGGTACTCGCCGGATTCGTAGTTGGCGAGCAGACGTTTTGCGCTGTAAGGCGGAAGGCCTCGGCTGCTTGCCTTTGAGTCGGCCGGCCTTCGCATCGGCGATGACTTCGGCCTGACATCTTGCTGTCTTCGCAGGCGTAAATGCTGGTCAGGGCAGGTTGGAGAACCCGTACTTCATATTGCGTCGCATGTTGATCTACGTCGCACAGTACCTAGTCGGGATCTTTGGAGTATGGGAGGCAGTCAAGACAACAGTCCGGATTCTTAGCACCCCACCGGGTAGTGACGATGAGAGGCACGGATCGGACAGCTCCGAGCTGTGATCATCGCACGCATCCGTTCTTGAGCTGTGATTTTCCTTCCCTTCTGGCGCGTGCTCGGGACTCGTGACTGAGCCCGAGCACGCGCCTAGTCGGGGATCGAGGCCATCTTCGCAGGTCAGCATTCCTCCACGGCTGGCCGGATGAGTTTCAGGCGCGAACGGGCTGCGCTTCCTCTCGAACTCGCCGCAAGGTTGCGTACATCGCGGAACGCGAGAGTCCGCTGATCTCACAGAGCTGGGCGGCGGTGTAATTGCCGGATTCGTAGTCGGCGAGCAGGCGTTTGCGCTGCAAAGCCGACAGCTTGGGTTGCTTGCCTTTGAGTCGGCCGGCCTTCTTCGCTTCGGCCATGCCTTCGCGGGTGCGGGCACGGATGAGGTCGGATTCGAACTCGGCCATCAGCGACAACATGCCGAAGAAGAGCTTTCCGGTGGGATCGGTCGGGTCGTGGACGGAGCCGCCGATACTCAATCGGGTGCCCCTGGCCTCGAGTTCGTCGGCAATGGCCCGGAGGTCGACGGCGGAGCGGCCGAGGCGATCGAGTTTGGCGACGACGAGGGTGTCGCCTTCACGACAGGCGGCGAGAGCTTCGCGTAGACCGGGCCGTTGTCGATTGCGTCCGGTGTAGCCCTTGTCGGTGTAGATCCGGTCCTCGGGAACTCCGAGGCGTTTGAGGGCTGAGCGCTGCGCTCGCAGATCTTGGCCCGCGGTGCTGCATCGGGCATAGCCGATCAGGATTCCGTCCATGAGACGACCGTAGTGCTGTTTGTGTCGGCTATACGAGACCGACATGCAGGACGGGTAAACAGGACGGTTGGACGGCCGTCTTCCCCAGGACACGATCGAGTGCCGGACCGTTTCGCGGTGTGCTGTTTGAGGATCGCCATCAGTAATGAAAACCATTCCCAATAACTGTTACGTAAACGGGGGTGCGCGTGACATAGATTCGGACACGAGTTTCTTTACAATTTTGACCTGGGCGGACTCAAATCGTGTGAAAGTGTCCGAAAACCATCGTTTCCATTACGCTCATTTTCATGAAGATCGGACTCGCCCGCGTCTCGACTCGGGACCAGCATCCCCACGCTCAGGAAGACGCGCTCCGCGCCGCCGGGTGCGACGAGGTGTTCATCGACCACGCCTCGGGTGTCCTCGCGAAGCGGCCGGGTCTGGACAAGGCACTGCTGATGGCGCGCGCCGGCGATCAGATCGTGGTCACCAAACTCGACCGCCTCGGCCGGTCGCTGACGAACCTGATCGACCTGTCGAAGACCCTGCAAGAACGCGGCGTGGACCTCATCGTCCTAGACCAGGGCGTGGACACCTCCACCGCGGTCGGACGCATGTTCTTCTCCATCCTCGGCGCGATCGCCGAGTTCGAGCACGCCCTGATGTCCGAGCGAACAGCCGAAGGTCTCGCAGCGGCCCGTGCCCGCGGCCGCACTGGCGGGCGGAAGCCGAAACTCGGTGCACGGCAGATAGCGATGGCGCGGGCGATGTACGACGAAACCGGCGACGACGGCAAACGTAAGTACACCGTCGCGCAGATCGCCGCCGAATTCGGCGTCACCCGCCCCACCATCTATCGTCATCTACCCGCGAAGACATAGACGGTCATCTTCTACCAGGTCAGCCCGACACCGGAACATCGTGCCTCGCCTACTAGATGAGCCCCACGGATCGGGAAGGATGGAGCCGGAATGCCGACGAGAGATGCCGTGTACTCCACAGACGGCCGTCGAATTCTGTCGCTCGAGGATTTTTTCTCCGCTGTGGGTGGAGCAGTGTCGGGGCCAGGCGGATATTTCGGCCGCAACCTGGATGCATTCGCTGACTGTCTGACCGGCGGATATGTCACACCCGCTGACGGGAAGTTTCGCTTCATCTGGCAGCACAGCAGCGAGCCACGCTCAGCCCTTGGGTACGCAGAGACCGTTCGCCAGCTTGAGGTCCGGTTCGAGCACTGCCATCCCGACAACAAGGCGAGGGTGCGCGGAGAGCTGGACCGCGCGATTGCCGCCGAGGATCCGACAGCGTTCGACTGGCTCGTGGATATCTTCGGATTCCGCAACGTCGAACTCGAATTTCAGTAGGAGAACGGCCCTCCTTAGGTATCCGTCTTTCAATTCGGTCGCCTTGCAGGACTGCAATCACGAGGGGATCGACTATAGAGGTACGACCCCGAAATTTATTCGTGACCAGGTAATCCATGATTGGATCAGTTACCGACTGCGCGAATAAACAGATGTGCACGCACGCCATCACTGGTCAACAAAAGGGTCACTGTGTCAATAACTCCATAGAGAGGATGCTGCGTTACAAGCATATGCTTGGTGCAAGAGAATCCAACAGAGCCCCAGCCTGGAGAGGCAAGAATCGGATCCTCACAAAGAACTGGTCGCATTGGTGGGAATTCTGGATTCTTGCTATTTAGTGACGCAGCATCCTCAAATGCAATTGCTGGCCCGTCATAACGTCCGGAGTATGAGGGCCTTCCTTGAAACGTCCCGTACTCCGTCATCTGACCGAACGAGAAGGCATCCGGGATCGTTACCGACCGCCGTTGGACGACTTGGTCCGCTGTCTTCGCATCCAAGGAACGAACATCACTACTGTCACTACACGCACTCATTGCAGCAGCTATCACCATCCCAGCAACCAGCACCTTCATGCAGCTGCGCCGTTCGTGATTCACCGGGGGGATGCCTTTCTGTCAGTTTTAAGCGCCAAGATAACCGCGAGAGTTTAATTCGGAAAAATATCGAACCCTGAAACAATAACTGCGCCAGAGTTCGATATTTTCCGACTATTCCGCACCGGATTTAGCTGGGCGCGAACCCCTGATACTCAAACAGGCTGACAGCAATGGCAGCAATCGCCCCCAAAGAACCTGCAATTAACAGGTACCCCAACCCAAATTTCCGGCTTCGGTGAAAAATGCACAGAAACAGCGCTGGCGAGATAAGTATCGCCCAGGAGATCACCCAAATGACCCAGTATCGAGGGGTGAAATTGGGGTCTGCGCGAAGCTCTCGGGGGACCGCGTCCGGCGTAGGTAAATCCAGGATACGACGTGCGTAGATGGTTCCCGGTATGAACACGAACACAGCCAAGAAGAAAGCAGGGTAGAAGGACCCTAGCGCATTCCACTGCTTGGGTTTCTTCAGGTCAGCGTCCGTTGCTTTCATTTCCGGCTACCGTACACCAGACCAGGATTGGTCCGATCCGCTACCATAGGTAACGAACGGCTTGGCGATACCAAGCCTCATTCCTCGATACCCCACCTCGGATCCATACCGAGCCACGTTCGTCGACTCAGTCCAGTGTTCGAAGTCGTAGATATCGAAGACATGGATCTGTTGGCGAAGATCCACCTGATGATTGCCGGCGCTCCCAGGGTGAGCGATGACCGATGTGGTTGAGGCAAGGCTGTACTTGCCTAGTGCATGGACATGGTCTCCGAGGGACCCTCCGGTAAGCACCCACGGGGTTCCAACGATTACCTTCCTGGGCTCGCCTGCTGCATCAGCTGCGGCAATAGCCTGTGCGATAGCATCCTCTCGGTTCGCAGCATGGGTGGTAGCGGGCGGTGATGCAGGCGGATTGTCGTTCGCGTAACCAGTAGTCGTCTCCGTGGACCATCCGTCGATGACCGACGACGACACCGCATAGTCGAGACCATTGTTTTCGTAGAAGTGGTCCCATAGCGCTTCAGATACCGGCTCTCCCTGCAGTTGGAAGTACGCCTTTACTTCAACGTACCCGTTGGTATTTTGCTGAGTCTTCCCTCCGGTGGGATCGTCCTCGACGCCGTACTCACTGAGATCAACAGGCCCATATGGCGGGTGAAGACCCGTGTCGTAACTTGCGAAGCTCAGCTCGTCGGCGATGGGTACAAGAGTTCCCAGAAAGGAGTGGTTTGCTTTGATATGCATTGAGCCGAACTGAAAGTTCTGTTGCTCACTTCCAGGCTCACCGGGCGCCGGGGCGGGATCGGTTGTCGGATATCCATATTCGCTTCCTTCGTACCCCGCACTGGACCAAATCTCCAGAATCCGCCCTGTGACGGGATGAGCGCCGTGAGTGGGGTGCCAGTAAACGACACCACGTTCGAACCGGTCCATCTGACCTTGACCATCAGGCAACCCGACCTGGTCCTGGATGGGATAGCCGAGAAGCGTGCCGCCTGGTGCCATGCCGCCGACCGAGTTGTACTTGTCGCGCAGCGGCCCGTTGCGGATCGCGGAACCGATCGCGTTCTGGAAGGAAACATAGATCGCACCGTCCTGGAACTCCTGACGCCGGCCACCGTCAGGGAGAACGATCTCGTCGGTGGTCGGGTACTTCAGCCAGCCGGCCTCGTAGCTGTGGATGCCCCAGCGGTGCAGGAAGCTGTTGACCACCGGGTGTGCACCGCCGGCGGCGGACCAGTAGATCGGTCCGTTGAGGAATTCTCTGAACTGGCCCGACATGCGGCTGATGAAGTCAGTTCTGCGTCCGCGGTGGGGGTTTCGGCGGCAAGGGAATGCCGAGATCGGCCGTGGTCTGGTCGTGGATGCGCCTGTCGATCTGGGCGAGTTTGTTCTCCGCGGCGGCGAGGCTGATCTGCAGGCCTTCGACTTCGCCGAGCCAGCCTTCGCGTTCGGCCTCGATGATGCGGGCGTGGAGGTTGTCGCGGATCTCGACCAGGCGCTCACGTTGGTTCGGGTCGGGCCAGAGCATCGGGCATCGGATGCAGGCGTGTTCGTGAAGACAGGGCGTGCCGAAGGACCGCCCGCAGGTTCCGGTCGAGACCTTGCGTCGTTCGAAATGACCAAGAAACTCTCCCCATTCGGCGTCTGTTGGGACACGGTATTCGTCGGTTGGCCGCAAGGCTCGACGGCGCGCCAGGAACGCGTGGTGAGCTTGGATGGCCTCGTCTGGGTAGACAGCCTTGTAGCCCATGGTGACGTTGATATCGCGGTGACCTGCGATGACTTGGGCGATGTGGGGTGGTAGGCCGTTGAGGATGGCGTCGGTGATGAACATCCGCCGGAAGTCGTGCGGGGTGCAGCGCAGTGGCCGGCCCGTCGAGGGTTCGGTCAGGCCGGTGGCAGACAATGCGGCGGTGAGCATCTCGCGGATCGCTCTCGGTCCGATGGCCTGGTTTTCGCTGCCGAGACATCGTTGGAACAGCAGCGGCGCCGGGTTTGACCAGGTGCGTTCGTGCAGGTCGAGGACCGCGACCTGTGGGACGGCGCCATCGGCTCCGCGGATGCGTCGGATGATCAGCGACAGCACGTCCGCGAGTTCGGGGCTGACCAGCAGGAGCCGCTCGGCATCGGTCTTCGACGGCGCGATCTGCAACAGGGGAACCACTTCACCGGTGGTGGGCAGCCGATACTGGATCAGACTGTGATGCGAGAGTTCGCTGAGTTCTTCGATGCGGATGCCGGTGGCGCGCAGAACCTCGACTGCGGCGAAAGCCCAGAACGCGTGGGCCTCCTCGCGGGCGAGGTCGCGACGCTGGCCGGTGTCGGGATCGTGGGCCCAGAGTTTGCCGGGTGTCTTCTCCTTGGTGCGTGAGCGGATCAGGGTCTGACCGTCGACGGTGAACTGGTCACCGAGCGGTGTCTGCTGGGCGGCGGCGAGCAGTGCCGCTGCTTCAGTGCGGCGCTTGGCGACGGAACGGACGAGGACCGGGAGCACGGGGAGGCGTTCTCGGGTTCGGGTGTCCATCCGTGATTTGCGGTGGCGCTTTTCTTTTCGCCTGTCGATCTCGCTTCCGGAGATCGGGCACGGTGCCACCCACGGTCCCCACCGGGCCGGGTCTTCCAACGCCCACTGGGCGAGATCGAGGTAGAGCGCTCGCACTGCCACCAGAACCCCGAAGTAGTCCAGCCGTGGGCTGGTCGTCTCGACGATCTCACCGCCCGGCGTGCGGGTTCGGGTGGTCACGGTCCGCAGCCGTTGCTTCCAGGCGTCGGTGACCTCGGGTGACAGTCGCAGCGAGGCGATTCCGGGATTGTGGTGTTCGAGGTCGGACCAGAACAGCTTCCCGAGAAGTCCGGCCAGTCGAACGAGGGTCGAGTAGTCCACCGCGGGTTGCCGCTCGCACAGGTACTCGACTAACAGATCCCGAATGGAGCGGCAGGCGATCGAGTATCGGTCGATCAGCTGTTCCGGGGACTTCTGGCCGGGACTGCGCAGCTCGGGCAGGGTTGCAGGCACCTGGGTGCCGAAGACACCGAGTGAGTGCAGGGAACGGTAGAACAAGCGTGTTGCCCCGATCCCGTTGCCGCGGATCGCTGCCTCGACGTCGAGGAACTCGAGCACGTCACCAGGGACGATGTCGGCGATCGTCCCACCCTTGGCGCCGACGATCGACGCGGTGCGCGAGAGGCAGCGGTTCGAGGCGGTGGTCGAGACCATCAGATCGGCGTCGAACGTGGCGGCCAGTTCCGCGAAGCCGTCGCCGCGTCCGGCGGCGGTGAGATCGCTGACGAGGGTGGCGCGTGGGATTCGGCAGGTGACGAACCAGGCCGGGGAGGGGCGGAGCATGTCGGCGCCGATCGCGGTTGTCACCGCTCGCAGGAGGATCTCGTGGTGGTAGTCGGTGTGGCAGGTGGAGTGGATCCATGACCCGGGCACTGACCGCCACTGCCATCCGGCGGTGTCGGCGCCGCTGGCCATCCACCTGTCCTGCCAGGTCTCACCCGGGAACGTGCCGAGCCAGTCGAGCAACAGTTTCAGGCCCTGTGTGCGGGCATTCTGCTTGTTGTAGTCGTCCAACACGAACGGCGGCGTCGTCAACCGCGCCCACGTCCGGTCACGGCCACTGCAGGTCTGGTCCCAGACCGGCGGGGTCGATCTCGCCGGCCACCGCGCCTGCTGCACCTTCTCATCGACGTCGTTGCCGGACGTGTCCTCGGCCCGCACGACAATGGAGGTGGTGAGGGTCATGAGATCGGCCTTCCGAACAGCACTTCCAACGATTCGGGTCGATACTCCGGCGCGGGAGTTGGGGGTGTGCGTTGCTCGGCTCGTCGGGTCTGCTCGGTGTGGTGGGCCAGGATCCTGCGGATCATCTCCTCCTTCCGCGGGGTGAGGTAGAGCTGGGTGGTCGTCAGCTGCGAATGCCCGAGGATGTACTGGACGTCGGTCAACGGCACGTTCGGGTCTTCGGCCATACGGTAGGCGGCGGTGTGGCGCAGCGCGTGCAACGTCGCCGAGCTGCTCGCTCGTGCGCTGGCGCGTTCGAACATCCGGTGCACCGCATGGTAGGTCAGCGGCCGCGGCGGGGCGCGCAGCGTCCACCACAACGGCTCCCTCGGCGACTTCGGAACCAGGGCCTCGGATTCGAGCTGATACAGACGCAACCACACGAACGCGTCACTCGATGCGGGGAGCTCCTGAAGTTCACGAGTGCCCTTGCGCACCACTGTGATCAATTGGCGACCGGGATCCACTCTGCCCTGCGTGGCTGACAGCAACTCCGATGCCCGGGCGCCGGTGGAGACATAGAACGCCACCAGGGCACGGTCACGATGCGAGGGCAGACGGGCGAAGATCTCGTTGAACTCCTCGTCCGGCACCGCCCTCGGTACCCGGGACGGCACCGTCGGGCGATACACACCACTGCGGGTGTTCGCATAGGGGTCCATCGGATTGTGGTGTGCGTGTGCCCGCCGACCATGCGCAGATCGACCTGACGGAAACGGATTCACAATCGGGCCCCGCCCGGATTCGAGATGAAACTCGTAGAAGCATCGCAGCACCGTTTCGGAGTGCGCCCTGACCGAGGCCGCGTAGGGCTTGCCGCTCGGCGGCGAGGGCACCTCGTTCGAGGGTGCGCGCCAGTGGGGGCGAATTGGCTTGCCCGCCAACAGCAACCAGCGGCAGAAATCTCTTGCCTCGACCTGCGTAGCCCGGTTCCACGGCACGTCGATCGCCCACAGGAACCGGAACCAGCGAAGCAGATCCATCCCGTACGAGCGGACCGTCGCATCGGAGCAGCCTCGCGCCTGGAGGTCCTGAAAGTAGACGACCACTGCCTCGACTGGCGCTCCAGTCGGATCGATCAGATCCAAGGGCTGCCATCGATTGTCGGTCGCGCGAAGTGATCCCCTCAACGGGACGGTCAGCTCGGCGAGATCTCGCGGGAAATCCTCGTCAATCGGCACAGTCGAGACCATAGACCTCAACCGCAGAAAACGTCTGCTACCAGCTAAAACTCGTGTCGTAGTTCAGTCAACTAGAAGGTGACGCGCTGGCCGGTGCTTCCAGGGTTGATGATGTTTCCGCTGGTCGGATACGACAGGAAGCTCGCTGGCCCACCGAGGCTGTTGTACTTGTCGCGGATGTCGTCGCACACCTGGAACGGGGACGGCCAGTAGTACTGGCAGCCGGAAGCCAGGAGATTGCGCGAGGACCGCAGGCGTGCTTCGCCGATCTCGGCGTTGTCGGCGTCTTCCTTGGTGAACGGCGCGGGGATCTCTTCCCGGTCCGAACGCATCTGACCCGGCACGATTGTCGACTTCGGGTTCTCGGTCGGCCGCCAGTCCAGATCCGGTTCGGCGGTCTTCGACGACAACTCCGGATCGTCCGGGGCGACCGGTTGATCCGCGGCCGGAGCGGCGGGGATCAACTCGGCTGGGAGCGGCGCGACAGCCTCGGCCGGTGGGGAGACCGTGTCCTGCGCCGGCGTTGCCGGGGGTGCCGCCGATGCCGGAGCGGATTCGGAGGCCGCGGCCGTCTCGGGACCGACGGGTTCCGGTGCCACCGGCGTCGTAGTGAGGTCACACGGCAACGCCGGTGCCGTAGTGGTCGTGGTGGCCGGCGGCGCGGTGGTCGTTGTTACCGGGGTCGTCGTGGGGACCGCACACGGATCGGCGGGGTCCTCCGTCAGCACCGGCGCCGGCACGGCATCCGAGGTGACGGGCGCGGTCGTGGTCACCGGCGCCGGGGACGGCGTGGGTGTGGTCGAGGCAGGCTGGGCGAGTGCTGCCGACCCTCCGACGGCAACCATCACCACGGTCGTGCCGGCGACCACGCACTGACGCCACCATCTGCTGCGGGGCACGACAGAACCCCGCTTGGTTTGCGAATTCATCTGGTACCTACTGTCTTTCATGCGGACAGGGGTAGCGGTGGCGCCATCGCTATGTAGGAACTTAAACCTTTTCCCAAGAACCACAAACGCACCAGATAACACTTTCGTCACAAAAACCATTCGTCCGGTTTGTTTTTGATTCGAAGGGCAAACCGGACTTTCCGGTGATACACACAAGGCGCGGCCCGCGCCTGTCCCCTGCTGCGGCGCCGCGTCTTCCGCACCGCATCGCGGTGTCCCCCACCCCTGAAGGAGCAACGATGAACGTGACTACCCTTCCCGCATCCGGCAGCGCGGCACGGCGGCGGATCGCCGGCGGTGTGGCCGCGGCCGGGCTGGCGGTGCTGTGCCTGGTCGGCGGCGGCACCAGCGTGGCCGGGGCGCAGCCGGCGGCGAGCTGCCAGTCCTACTGGCCCTCGCCGTATCAGGTGTGTGACGAGATCAAGGACCTGTACGCCTCGCTCGGCGGACCCGCCGGCGCGTTGGGTTTCCCCACCTCGGCGCAGCAGCCGCTCGGGGTCGACGGGCTGCGGCAGACCTTCACCGGCGGCGCGATCGTCTGGACCCCGGCCACCGGCGCCTACGTCGAATAACCTCGGCGGCCGCGGCGCGGGCGGGCAACACGAACCCGGATCAGAAGTGGATCTGCGTGACCTGATCGATCCGGGCCAGCTCGCCCGCCCCGGCGTCGGGGTCACTGGCGGCCAGGTGCAGGGCGGCGACGGCGGTCTCGGCGATCCAGCTCGACTCCTCGTCCGCGGTGTAGGTGGCGAAATCACGCATCTGCCCGTGCCGGTCGACGTCGAAGACCAGCACCCGGCCGTGAGGGTCGACGAACATGGCCCTGCGGATGAAATCCTCGGCGCCGGGACGGCGTTTCGGCGGTGCCAGCTCTTTGAGGCGCCAGCCCAGCAGGTGCAGCTCGGCGAACGGGTAGTGCTCGAGGAACTCGTACTGTCGCGACCTCATGACTGTGAGGATGCCCGCCGGCACCGACACATGTCCGCGACGGCTGCCATTCGATGTCGGTGCCTGGCCTCCGTCACGGCTGGTACGGGTTCGGCGGTAGCGGGTTGCGGTGGTCGCTGTCCCAGGTGACGCGATTCGTCGCTTCCGTGTCGCTGGCCTCGAGCCAGGGGCAGGCTCGCAGCTCGTGGGCGCAGTCGATCGATGAGCCGATGTAGGTCGACATCAGATCGATGTCGGTGGCGACGAACCACGCCCGGTCCTGCGGCCACCACAGGTTCGGCCCCCACGAATCCAGGGTGCGCACCGCGTCGTGCACGGTGCCGTGGACCAGGTGGTTCTCGCGCCCGGGGATGCTCAGCCGCGGCCCGAATCTCGGCAGTCCCAGACTCTGTCCGGCGCCGCGACCGTCCCAGAACCCGAACCAGCAGTCGTCCGGGGTGGCGGTGTGCCCGGTGAGCACCGCGGCCAGCGCCGCGAACTGGTCTTCGGGCATGTCCCCGATCTCGGGTGCCTCGTCCCACACGGTGCCCGCACCGTCCCCGGCACCGCGGCTGGTCCCGGCGTGCAGCAGGGAGAACCATTCGACGGTCGGATGGATCACCCCGCCGGTCGCGGCCGCGACCTCGGCCCACCGCACCGGCACCTGCTCCCCGGAGTCACGCTCGACGCGCATCGCCGGATGCAGGATCCGCGTGTAGGCCGGGTAGATCGGCGGCACCAGCGACCCGACGGTGGAATCGAAGCAGGTCAGCGCGGCCGTGACCCAGTCACCGGCAGACACATCGCCGAGGACATCGGGGGCCTGCCACACCAGCTCCTGGCCCTCATCGTTCGGGGTCATCGCGGGTCACTCATCCAACTGTTGGATGCGGATGGCCCGGAACGAATATCCGTCCTGCTGCGCGTGTTCCCAGTCGAACTGGACGGCCGCGCCCAAGGTCAGGGCACGGAACCCGGTGCCGTCGATGTGGCTGAAATGTGCCCAGCACCCGCCCGGGGTGTCGGGAGAATCGAGCACTCCCCACCCCAGCTCGCCGTGCCATTCCCGCACCGTTCCCGTTGTCCGTCCCATGACGATGACCATGCCACGGTTTCCGCGCTCAGCGTGCCGGCCTCGGTTCTCCCCCGAGGACACCGGCACGCTCGTGGCGTGAGGAACATCCGAGTCGCGTGGTCGTTTCCGGCACTCGCGGTGGGCGGGTTCTCGGTGATCGCGTTGTACGTGGCCTCCTGGCCCCAGTCCGCATTCACCAGCTGTGAAGTCGACCCCGGGTACGACCCGGTCACGTGCACCGAGTCGCTGATCCACCGGCGCGGAGCCGGGTACGTCACGGCGATGGTGCTGCCGGCCCTGCTGTGCACGGTTCCCGCCCTCGTCCCCAAGCGCAGCACGGCGCGGGCGACAGCCGGGCGCTCCTCGTCACAACACTCGTGGCCTCCGTCCTGGTCGGCGACGTCGCGATGATGCCGGCAACTGCCACGGTGCCCACGCTTGTCCTCCCGGGCTTCATACCCGGCTGGCCGCAAACGGCTCCGTTGCGTCCTCGGTCAGCGGACAGGTGTTTCTCCATCAGGTCCACCACCGGCAACGGGGTGGACAGGGACCACCGCGTCGGGTCGTTCCACCAGGGCTCCGGTCAGCGCCGCGTGATCCAGGGCGGGCACTCGCGCCGGGAACCAACCGATGTAGCCGGTCTCCGGGTCAATCATGCCGAGGAAGTTCCTGATCGACTCCCGGTGCTCCTCGATCGTCTTCAGGTACGGTTCCGCGTCCGGGTGGCCCAGCGTTCGTACCGGGCCGCCACCGAAGCCGTACCCCTCATTGGGCCCGGATTCCCAGGTGCACTCGTCACCTCCGTCGGGGCGCATGCGCAGGGTGAAGACCTCACCGTCGACGGTGAGAGTGAAGGGACCTTCATTCGGCTGCGGGCGATAGTCGTCCGGCCACTGATCGCTGTTCACGAACCGAGCCTGTCACACGGCACAGCACTCGATGACCGTCACGATTGACCCAGTGCGCTGTACTTGGCGAAAATCCGCTCACGCTCAGCACCGAAGGAATAGCCGGTGTCCCACATCGCTCCCGCTCGAATACCCGCCGTGCGTAGGGCCGCGTAGAGGGCGTCTTCGACACCACCGATGTCGCCCTCGCCGCGGACACCGAAGGACACCACCACATCGCAGCACTCGAGCCGGCCGTCTGCTTCCCGACCGGTGGTATCGGCACCGTCCAGTGGCGTAGGCGCAAGCACCTGCCACCGCACCCGATCACCGAGCAGCTCGAACAGAACCGACTCGATCACCTCGATGAACGCGGCGGCGTCCCTGCCGAGGGTCTCGATCCGGAACTCGACGATCTCCCCGGCGTGGATCGGCCAAGAATCCGGCGGCGGATCTTCCCAGACGCTCTCCCGATACACCTCGACACCGCCGACGGGCCCGAGATCCGGGCAGGTCGACTGGACCAAGCACAACATCGGATGGCCGAACAGGCCCGCGAGCCGGGCCTGGCAGGCGAACCCATCGAGAGTCACGTGGGCGATGTAGCGGTCCAGGTGCACCACGGTGTCGAACCCGGCAACAGCCAGGACCGTGCCGGTCGACGACGGGTCACTGCCGAAGGTGAAGGCCGCGACATCCCGGAGGGTGTCGACGAAGGCATCCGGGCCGCGGCCGTAGTCGGGGTCGTACGACATCGCCCGGGCGAACGCGTCGTACATGTCATCGGTCGAGGTCCAGTCGTGGCCGTCGATCCGGTGCACGAGGTAGCCGAGTGCGGCCAGCCGATCGCAGGCGCTGTCGAGATGAAAGGCAGTCTCGTACCGGAAGACGGTGCCGTTCTGCAGCAGCGTCCAGTCGAAGCGTTGTCGTTGCTCGATGAACGCGTCCTTGTCTGTTGGGTCGAATACCGCTTTGCGCACCATGTCCCGAGCGTATGTGGCCGAGCCGTGGGACAGCGGCGGTCACCGAACTCCGGTACCCGCGAAAGCGCGGTGGGAAGTGCCAGGGCACGCCGCAGCACTTGGGCCGAAACAACTCCGTGTTCTGGGACCGGACGTGCGCAGCATCAAGCGGTCGGGAGTTTTCTCGGGGAAACGAAGTGTCCGGCGGCACGGACGGCGACAAACAGAGCTATCAAGGTCAGGCCTGCTGCCCGACTGCTGCGATCGTCGAGCCTGTTCGAACACCTGCGCTCGAGCCCATCTTGCGGGATTGAACGAGACTGCGCCCCGGGCTCGTCCACCCCGCCGATCGTGACGGTCAGTTCGTCGGCCGGCACCGGACTGAGGACGGATCCGCACACCACCGTCCGGGGACCGACGCTGTCGACCGGGATCGAGACCGTCGCACACAGTGCCCACCCGATCATTGCCAGCGCCACGACTGCCGACGCCGTGCAGGTCGAGCCGAACACGATCGCGTAACGACTGTGACGGCGTTGCGTCCACCAGAGACAGGTGAGTGCGGATCCTGCACCGAGGTACGCCAGCCAGAGCCACCAGCCGAAGAGCCCGAGCAATGCGTAGACGAACAAGAACGTGAGGATCCAGAAGACCGTTGTCGGCCACGTCGTACGCGATCTCGCACCTTGCCGATTCCTGAGCACCACCGGGTTATTCTCCCTAGCCTGTCCCGGTAGTTCGGGAAGATTTGCTGCCCGGCGAGCCCGCACCGTCAAAGACGCACGTCCGGTTCAGAGAACCGTGCCTTGCCACAGCTCCGGAGTTGGATACGGACAGACGAACACCTTCGGGCGGGCTCGATTTCCGGATCCTCTCCGAACCGCTGTGGGAACCCGCGAGCACTTCTCAATTCTGTCCTGTTTGAGGATCGGTAAACAGCACAACCGTCCAGAGGCGCCACGCACGCGAGATGTAATTCAGTATTACAACAATACATACTGTATTCTTATCTGCAGTTCAGACTACATGGAGGATCCGATGGCCACCCTCACGCTCCGCGTCAGCGACGAGACTCGAGAAGAGCTTGAGGCGTTGGCCCAATCCAAGGGCACGACCGTCAGCGCATTGCTGCGGGACCAGATCGATCAGTTGCTCGGTCGCGACGTGGAGATGCGTCGCGGCGATGTTCCTCAGTCACTGACGATGACCGAACGGCTGCTGCTCGCGAACCAGTCGAGGATCCTGGCCGCTCTCGATCCGGATGAGGCCGACTACTACGCACGACGAAGCGAAACTCTCGAGGAAGGGTACGCCGGCGAGTACGGCGACGTGTTCGCTGCGGTCGGTCCAGAACTCACCCGCACCGAATGCGCTTTGGTCTGGGACTTGCTCGATATGTTCCGCGTCCTGAGCGCAAGCATCGAGGCGCTCAGCCCCGCTGATCGAGCCGTCCTCGGCGAAGAACGCATCGACCGGCTGCGGTTCCAGGGATTCGACATCAGCGACCAGCTAGAAGGTCGACTGCTGTCATATGTGCAGTACCTGGTGCGCGGAAGGAGATGGTCGGAAGTCGGCCCCCGACTGGAGGAGATCGGCGACGACGGCAACTCTCATCACCGCTGTTTACCCTTCTACCGACTTCTGCTGGACACCTACCGGCCGATCATCACCGCCCGCGCCAAGAGCCGGGGATATTCTCTCGATGCCTACCGTCTCGACCTCGAAGAGCTTATCGAGTTGGCGGAGGTCAGCTTCCGATGACGCGGATCTGCACAGAATCCGCAACTGCGAGTGTAGGTCGGAAACCACCAGGTCAGGAGCTGTCGTCGCCGACGCAGCGACTACCTGGTTCGGCGCCCGGACTCACTTTTGCACCCTCCACTGACAAGATCCCCGCTTGTGCATGCATTCATTGACGAGTCCAAGCGTGACGGCTACATGCTTTGCGCTGTCACCGTCGCCGGCGGAGATGTCGCAGCCCTGCGTAAGCAGGTGGAAGCGCTGCGTCCACGAGGCAGCGCACGGATTCACATGAAGTCTGTCAGCAAGAAGGAGGCGCCGAAGCTGGTCACTGAGGTAGCGAAGCTCGACGCGGCCAGTCGCCTCTACGTTGTGAAGTCAGGAAAGATGCCCGAACGAAGCGCCCGCGATCTCACCCTTGGGGCAGCTGTTCGGGATTTGGCGACGCTCTCGGTGAGCCGGGTCCTTATCGAATCCTGCAATCAGGATCGAGAGGACAATCGTACGATCCGCGACGCCGTGGGCGCCGATGCACCGTTCGTCTACCACCATGCTTCCCCGAGCGATCCACTGCTGTGGCTTCCCGATATCCACGCATGGGCCTGGGGCCGCGGGGGCCAAATGAGAGCGAAGATCGCACACCGGATCGAGGTGTTCACGCTCTGACAAGGAGAAGAACCCCACCGGTGGGATGGGGTTCTTCTCAAGTGCGATGGGCGCGCAAGGCTGGAAACCACTGAGTGGAGCTGCCCTAGGGGTACTTACGCTCCGGAGACCTCCTACACGAACCACTTCCCTCGGCTACTGCCTTGGGCACCCCAAACGGTACCACCATCTACCGCTCAGGGGACTTGCCCCGTCTCGCTTGCTCGATCTCCCCTCATCAAGGAACTGAGTCAGACAAGTCGGACCCGATCGATCCACTGCGCACGCTCGGCGAATCAGGGTCGCTCCTGCCGACGGAGCTGGGAGCGACGACGAAAGTCCAACACGAGTCACTGTTCCAGTGCCACCCTCGCCTGAACTTCCCGATGAGCCACAAGTCCGTGAATCCAGGGGGCAGGTTAGGCGGTCTCGTGGGCATCACGTCGCATTCGAGTGGCGTCGCGAACTGCCGGTACTCAGTGAACCCCGAATTCGGTACGGACTCCGGAGCGCCATCGAGGTGAAGACACACACCATGATAGGGAAGCGCCGGATCGGACATGACTTTCCTACGGATACCGACAGGATCCTTTTCGTTGCTGGACAGGAACGCCTCAACCACCTCGAGCGTGCTGTCGGGATTCGTGACCCCCGTGGTGTGCCACATGAAATCGATAGCAACTCGCGTAGTCCGCTGTCCTGCAGGAATCTGCAGCACTTGGACGACTCCTGCGATGGCAGCAAGCTCCTGTTCAAGCTCTGTCGTGCCGGCGTCAGGTCTATCTCGGGCGAGAGACTTCAGCCCCCGTACCTCCATCTTGCGGAGCAGCGGAATCAAGCGCCCCTCCAAGCCACGGAAGACCACACCAAATTCGCACATCACCGCCCAGCACTCAGAGAGGGAGGAAGTGTCAAACCCCTTGAACCGCTTGGTGTACTGGTTGTAGGAACTCCGAAAGTCGGAATTAGTGATCGACCCAACCTCCAGGACGCCGATACGCAGATGGGACTCGCGGGCGCTCTCGGACTTGCCGAAGACTTGGTAGTCGACCATCCCGTTCTCACTACCGTCATCGTGCGGTTCCAGCCTCACGGGCGAGTTGTGCTCGATGATGCTGCGAGCGAGCCGCTCAACCTGTGATTCTTTCTTTTGCGCACGCCCTTTGCGAGCCGCCATCATGTCCCTCCTGTCGTCGGCTGAGAGCCTCTGGTAAGCCGACGAACTCATGCGAGCGAGTCGACAATCTTCATCGTCTCGACCGCAACGGTGGTGACGCGTTTGATCAGGTCGACGATGTAGGTCGGGTCGTCGTGCTCGTCGCACCAATCGTTCGGGTCATTGACGATCCCCGATGCCTTGTCGGTTTTGACCTGGTAGCGGTCGAGGATCCACGCCAACGCAGACCGGGATCCGAGCATGTACCGATCGGCCTCCTCGGGAATGCCCGCGATTGTGACCTTCGGGTTGTAGACGATGGTGGTGCGATCGTCGACATTCTTGCCCGTCTCGAGATCCTTCTTCTTGCCCCACTTGAGCTTCGACACCCGCCACGTCTCACGATCGTTCGGATCGGCGCCCTTCTTCAATTGCACGTCGAGGTCGTAGGGCTCGACGGTCTCGTAGTTCACGTGCAGGTCCGCGAGGCGCCGGCCGACGGCGGCGAGTTGCTCGAACCGCTCCTGTGTTACCGGGGTCGGGATGTGCGGAAGCATCTTCTTCAAGTCCGCGGCGTAGTTTTCGCGGTAGGCAGGGTCGTGGAGGAGCCCGTAGACGTAGTAGAAGATGTCGTCCTTGGTGACCTGGTCACCAACCGCTCCTCGGTAGAGCGCGAGGATGCCGTCGGTGATGTTGTCGACCCGCCGAAATCCGTACTCATCAACATCAGGGGTGTCACTCGACGACGTGAAGTCAAGCTCCCCATCTGTGGGCTGTGCCTTGACGTAGGTCCACCGCGGGAAAAACTGTCCGGTATCCAGGACATGGAGGTTCGGAAGTAGATCGGTGATGAACGGCGTGAACTCGAAGTGCGATGCGGGTCCCGTCAGAACGATTCCGATGTTCGGGTGATCTGATGTCGGGAATATCGACGGAAGCTGGTAGGTGCAGTTGTTGAGTTGCTGTTTCTCGTCGAAGTAGGCGTGCTGTTTGGTGAATGGCCTGTAGCTGCCGATGCGGAATCCTGACTGCTGCACCGCAAGCCGAACGCCCTGAGCGACTTGCCTCTTGTTGACTCGGTCCCAACTGAACAACTTGGGGTCAGTGGAGATCAGTGCGTCGACAGGAGGAAGGACAGTTGTCGAGGCCCGTACGGAGTCGATGCGGTCAACCTCAGAGTTGTAAAACTCGACTGCACGATCGATGTTGGCTTCTACCTCGGTGCGTGAGAAGTTGTAGCACCAAGCATCGCGGTTCGTCTTCAGGCCACCGGAATAGGTGCTGAACACGGTGCACTGGCCAGGGCTCGCCTTCTTGTCTCCGATCGCAGGCCAGATCTTGAACTCGTCGTTGCGCTGGTTCACCCAGTCGCCGTGGCTGTTGGAGGTGACGGCCTGCCAGTCGATGTTGGCCAGGGTGTTTTTCTCTACGATGCGGAGTTTGTCTTCGCGGCTGAGGTAGTCGCCGATGTCGCGGTAGTAGATCTCGCAGTCACCGGTGTGGGCGGGGTTCTTCACGCCGATAAAGATGGCGACGGTGTTGCGGCTGCCGGATCCGAAGATCTTGCCGCCTTCCTTGCGGGAGAGTTCGCCGGCGGTGCGCTGGTTTCCGCGCAGGTTGTAGACGTAGATGCGGGAATATTCGTCGGCGAGGGAGAGGCGGATGCCGTCAGCGGTGTTGCCGTCGATCCAGCCACCGTTGGATACGAAGGCGACGATGCCGGCGTCGCCGATGCGGTCGGTGGCCCATCGGAAGGCCCGTAGGTAGGAGTCGTAGAGGCTGTTCTTCAGCTGCGCAGTGGACCGTTTGGCGTAGGTGTCGGCGATCCGCGTGTCAAGGGTCGGGTAGGAGACGTTCGCGTTCAGGTCGTTCGCCGAGGTCTGCCCCACGCTGTAGGGCGGGTTGCCGATCACCACATTGATGGGGATCTTGTTCTGACGGACGATGCGGTCGTTGTTCTGCGGAAACATCACCGCATCGAGACTGTCCCCGCCCTCGGTGATCTGGAAGGTGTCGGCGAGCACGATGCCCTCGAACGGCGTGTACTCGGAGGCTGATTCGTCGCTTGCCAGAGCGTGGTAAGTGGTTTCAATGTTGACCGCGGCGATGTAATAGGCGAGCAGCATGATCTCGTTGGCGTGCAGCTCACCTGCGTACTTGCGGGCCAGATCCTCGGGGCGGATGAGCCCGGATTGCAGCAGCCGGGTCAGGAAGGTTCCGGTGCCGGTGAACGGGTCGAGGATGTGCACACCCTCGTCGGTCAGGCCGCGGCCGAACGCGTCTCGGGATGCCTGGTCGGCGGCGCGGAGGATGAAGTCGACGACCTCGACGGGGGTGTAGACGATGCCGAGGGCGTCGGACTGCTTCTTGAAGCCGATGCGGAAGAACTTCTCGTACAGCTCGGCGATGACCTTCTGCTTGCCGTCGGCGGTGGTGACCTCGGCGGCCCGGATCCGCACCGAATCGTAGAAGCCCTCGAGCTTCGCGGTTTCGGCCTCCAGCCCGGAGTCGCCGAGCCGGTCGACCATTGCCTGCATCACCCGAGAGACCGGGTTGTGGGAGGCGAAGTCGTGTTCGGCGAACAACGCATCGAAGACCGGTTTGGTGATCAGGTGCTGGGACAGCATGCTGATCGCGTCGGTCTCCGTGATCGAGTCGTTGAGGTTGTCGCGCAGCCCTTGCAGGAACTGCTCGAACGCGGTGGCCACGGCCGGATCGGCGCCGGCGAGCAAAGCCCGGATGCGGGTGATCTGGGCGGCGGCGATGTCGGCGACATCGGTGGCCCAGTCTTCCCAGTAGGCTCGGGTGCCGACCTTGTCGACGATCTTGGCGTAGATCGCCTCCTGCCATTCGGACAGCGCAAACAACGCCATCTGCGTGGCCATCTGCTCGCCGTCCGCCCCGCTACCGGGATCGACGTCGCCCGTCCCGCTACCACCGCTCGCGCCCTCGGTGCTGGTGGAAACCGATTCGTCGCTGTCGGCGGTGGGGCCGATGTGCCCGCCGAGGAGGCGGTCGGTGCCCTTACCGATCTTCGCGTCGGCGGTACTGGCGTTGAGGACGATTGAGTTGACCATCGCGTTGAACCGGTCATCGTGGGCGCGTAGGGCGTTGAGGACCTGCCAGACCACCTTGAACCGACGATTGTCCGACAACGCCTGTGACGGCGCGATCCCGGCGGGAACGGCGACGGGCAGGATGATGTAGCCGTAGTCCTTACCCTCGTTCAGGCGCATCACCCTACCGACGGACTGGACGACGTCGACGACGCTGTTGCGCGGGTGCAGGAACAGCACCGCATCCAGCGCCGGCACGTCCACGCCCTCGGAGAGGCAGCGTGCGTTGGACAGGATGCGGCACTCGCCCTCGGGAACGGGGGCTTTGAGCCACGCCAGTTCCTTGTTGCGTTCGAGGGCGTTGAAGGTGCCGTCGACGTGGTGGACCACGCAGCGCAGGTCCCGGTTGGTGTCGTCGACGGTGCGGCCGTCGTTCTCCTGGTCGTCGAGCAGATCCAGGTAGGCGTCGACGACGGTGGGGAACACCTCGGCGACCTGTTTGGAGGCGGCGATGTCCTTGGCGAACGCGACGGCGCGCCGCATCGGCGGCTCGCCGGGGGCAAAGCCGGTGCCGTCGGGGGTGCGGCCGGCGCGTTTGGCCAGCCCGTTCCAGCAGCCGACGATCTTCGAGGCGTCATCGAGGGTCAGCTCGGTGTGATCGCCGGCGAGCTGGGCCTGCATCGGGGCGGCGATCAGCTCCTCGTCGACGGTCAGCACGATCACCTTGTAGTCGGTGAGCAGACCCCGCCCGACCGCTTCCCCGAAGGAGAGGCGGTGGAATTCGGGACCGAACAGGGTCTCGTCGTCCATCGAGAACAGCTCGGCGGAGTGCTCGTCGGCCTTGTCCTTGACGGCGTCGTCGAAGATCCGCGGGGTCGCGGTCATGTACAGGCGCCGATCGGCCTTGAGGTAGTCGCCGTCGTGCACCCGCACGAAGTTCGAGTCGTCGCCGTCGGCGACGGTGAAACCCGTGGTGCGGTGCGCCTCGTCGCAAATGACCAGGTCGAACGCGTCGACGCCGTTCTTCTGGGCCTCGGCGACCACGGGCAGCGACTGGTAGGTGGTGAACACCACGGTCAGGCCCTTGGCGCGCTTGCGGTGTGCCATCTCCGCGGTCAGAGTCTCCGCGTCGGTGGTGACGGGGATCGCGACGTCGTGGGCACCGATGTCCTCGGCGGCGCGGGAGACCTTGCGGTCCGAGCACACCGCGAACGCCCGCAGGTCCAGGCGGGTCTGGGCGGTCCACTCGCGCAGGGTCTGCGAGAGCAGCGAGATCGACGGGACCGCGAACAGGATCTTCGCGTGGCCGCCGTTCTCGGCGGCGGTGCGTTCGGCGATCTTCAAGGCGGTGAAGGTCTTGCCGGTACCGCAGGCCATGACGAGTTTGCCGCGGTCGTGGCCGGCGGCGAACCCGGCGAAGACCTTCTCGATCGCCTCGGCCTGGTGCGGGCGCGGGTCGTGCCGCTCCGCTTCGGTGAGCCGGACCTGCGGCACGCCGTCGGTCCAGTCCTCGATGTTCCAGGCGATCGGGGATTCGGCGATCTCGGTCAGCCCGATCCGCTGCACCGGGATCGACTGGTCCTCGAGGGCGTCCTCGGCGTGCTTGGACCACCGGTCGGTGGTGGAGATGATCACCCGGTTGGTGAACGGCTTCTTGCCCGAGGCGGTGAAGAACGAGTCGATGTCGCCCTTGGCGAGGGTGTGGGTCGGTTCGTAGAACTTGCACTGGATCGCGGTGT
Source organism: Rhodococcus sp. HM1 (assembly GCF_023218075.1). Classification (GTDB taxonomy): domain Bacteria; phylum Actinomycetota; class Actinomycetes; order Mycobacteriales; family Mycobacteriaceae; genus Rhodococcus. The sequence continues at coordinate 32,264 of NZ_JALPTB010000051.1, forward strand.
GCTCCCCGGTGTCGCGGGCCACGGCGACCAGGTCGATGCCGGTGTCGGGTTTGCCGTCCCGGCCGGGCCAATCCGTCCATCGCCACACCTGCTCGTACTGCTGGGCGAGCATCGGGTCGAGCTGGAAGTAGCGGACCATCAGCTGCTCGAAGCGGGTGCCTCGTTCGGAATTGGACGGTGCCTTCCGGAACGCGTCGATCACTTCGTGCACCGATGTCGCCACTACTGCCTGCTTTCACTTCCGCCCGGCCCCACTCACGGGCCGCTGTTGTTCGGGCGTTGACGTTACCGGGGCTCGACCGAGCATCCCCGTCACGGCGCGGACCCGGCCCGCCGAGAATGCCCGGCCCCCATTCTCGTGTCGGATGCCGGCGCTATGGTGCGCACCGTGCAGGTCACCAGCAAGTGGATCACCGACATCGAGATCGAACGGTCCAAACAGCACACCCGCGGCAATGCCCAGCGCACCCGTCGGCACCACTTCGTGCCCCAGATGTATCTGAAGCGCTGGAGCGACGAACACGAGCTGGTGCGGTTCACCGACACCGTGACGGGCTGCGGCGATATCGACCTCCCGGAGGCGATCGCCCACGAGGAGTTCTTCTATCGGATCGCAGGCGAAGACATCGATCCCGACGAGCATCCGGACCTGTGGTTCGAAACCCACATGGGTCGTATCGAGGGCAAGGCCGCCGAATGGTTGCGTGCTCTCGATGGGCACCCCGACGGCCGCGTGAAGGATCCGAACCTGCTGCACAACCTGGCGGTGTTCATCGCGTTGCAGAGTCAGCGCACGCCGCGCAGTCGCGCCTTCGAACTCGACCTCGATGCCGCGATCCAGCGGTTCGGCCCCCGGACTGTGATCGACGATCGGCTGGCTCTTCCGTTGATCTGTCGAACACTCGGGATTCCCTACAGTCCACAGCAACATTCCGAGATCGTCGAACAGATCCTTGCTCGTCCCGACTTCAGTTCCGATCCCACCGCGAAGGCGATCGACAACAGCATCAAAGTCTGGCGCAACCACATCGTCCCGATGTTCGCCTTCCGGCGTCGCTGGTGGCTGGTGAGCTCGCAGACCGCGCTGATCACCTGTGACGAGCCGGTCGTTCCGGTTCAGGCACCCGGGTGGCCCCGCACCCGTGTCGCCCGGTTCGATTCTCCGCTCCTGCTGTATCCGATCGGTCCCCATCGTCTTCTCGTCGGCACCCCGGCCGATCAGGTCTTGACCGCGCCGTTCGCTCTCACCTCGGCTGAAGCCGATGCGGTCAACGTCGAGATCGCGGCGCACTGTCTACGGTTCGTGTACGAACATCCTGGTGGCGACATCGGCGCTCACCTCTCACTCCCGCAGATGCTGGAGTTCGACCCGGCACAGGCTGCCACCTTCTGGGAAGCGATGAGCCCGCCGACTCGGTGGAGCGGCGTCGGGGACCCACCGTCGTGGCCCCTCCAGCGCTGGACCACCTGATCTGCAACGCCTCAGGTCGATCTGCCGGGCGTCGCGAACCGGAGGTTGTTCACTTGCGGCGGGTGATCCATCCTGTGGCTTCGAGGATCGAACCGACCACGCCGAGTACCGCGAGCGCACACACCACCAGAACCGCGATACCCACCGTGCGGATGGTCCCGCTGGTCGCCCCCAGCACGGTCGACACCGCCACCAGCACGAGCGCAACGGCAATCACTCCGAAAACCACCTGAGCAATCACGCGCCGACGCGCCTGCTGCTGCGGGGTACGCGGCGTGAGAATGCGCGCCCGCCGGTTCCAGGGTGTGACGGTGCCGTCCGGTGCGAGATGAAAGATCGGCACCCAGGGAAACGCACGGGTGCCGATTCTGGGTTCTGTGGTGGTGAACACCATCAGCGCCTTACCTGTGTCGTTGTCGGCATGATGCCGCTGGACGATCGCGTGAATCTCGTCCCGGGTCGGTGCGGCATCGTGGTGGATGATGCAGCCACGGGAGATGTTGGTGCTGAAGTCGAGCTGACCGGGGAACTCGGTGCGGTGGGTGCGAGTGCGGCCCTGCGGTGCGCGTTTCCCGAGGAAGCGGAACACCGCGGCCGCCGCCTGTTTGCCGTCGATTTCCACCGCACCGCTCCGATCGTCTCTGTCGGGTTGTTGATCTTCGGAGCGTAGCGATCGGCACCGACCCGGCAGAGAAGCAACGCGTCACCGCGCATCGCGGGCGTCGTCGCGGGGCTTGCTCCGTGCCCCATCGGAACAGCTGTTACCCCCGGAAACGAATCGCCTCGCGGCGCCGATGTGCTCGATGTGAACGGTGAGCGCTGCGAGCGATGTGACCTGGTGATCGGCCAGTGTGAGCACACCCGGACCGTGTCCGGCCCGGCGGCCACCGAGCAGGGGCGGATTCTGGTCAGCCCGCGGCGGATGGCGCACCTGCCCGGCTGTGGCCACAACGACGAGAGCGAGCTGTCCGAGTGGGGTGAGATCCGCGGGGTTCCGCGGGCGTGGGCCCGGATCGGCAACGGGGAACCACTCGAGACCAACGCCGGCGCCGTCCTGGGCCGCCCCGCACTATCGCGCTGCCAGGACTGTGTGAGCCGCTCCTAGCCGGATCCGGATCCGGCTAGGACAGGAACGTTCTCGAAGTCGTCGTACCCGGGTCCAACGGTGAGGGACGACGGTGCGAGGGAAACCGGCGAAGGGCGGCACCCATGATGAGAGACCTCGAACGCGGCGATCGGCAAAGGCGCAAGCGGCAGTGGAGCGAACGCACAATGGTTCTGCCGCCGCGCTCCCCTATCGCGCAGCGTGGCGAGGCCGTCGGCCGTCGGATGCTCACCCGCACAGAAGAGTCGACCCGATGACCGCCCACGAGACGTCCCGGGCGCCGGGTAAGATGGAGGATCTCGCCCGCTCGCTGCGGCAGGCCCACGAGGAATTGTTCGCGCTCGGTCGCGCTCTCTCCGATCTCGCTGCCGCCTACGACGAGTTTTCCGACGACGAGCTGGGTGAGGCGGACCGTGCGGCCCGTATGGAGGTGATCGACAGCCTCGCCGGCATTCAGTCGGCTCTGAACGATGCGGCCGAACCGTTCGCGAGCGCCCTGTGGCACGCCGATCACCTCGCCGGTGATCCGAGTACTCCGCCACCGCTGACGGAGGTGACGCGACGAGATCGTGGCCGCGACTCCGGATCGGGTGCCGCGGTGGTGTCCACGCTGCTCGATTTCGCCCAATCCGGAGCCGAGGGTGCCGACCGGGTCGGTCCGCCGAGTTTCACCCCGGATCCGGCGGCGAACCAGCTGCTCCTCGACGACCCGTTCGCCTTCCTGCTCGGCGTGCTGTTCGATCAGGGCATTCCCGCCGAACGGGCATGGCGGGCACCCTATGACCTTCGTGTGCGCCTGGGCCACCTCGACCCTGCTCGCATGGCCGAGGACCCGATCGCGGTGCGGCAGGCGATCGGCGTCTCGCCGAAGCTGCATCGGTTCGTCGAGAAGATGCCGGCCTGGGTCGTGGCCGCCGCCCGGATCGTCACCGACCGGTACGACGGGGACGCCGGGCGGATCTGGGCCGATACTCCGGCCGCGAAGATGCTGCGCCGGAGGCTGACGGCATTCCCGGGAATCGGGCAGAAGAAGGCGGCGATGGCCGTCGAGATCCTCGAACGCGATCTCGGTGTGCCGATCACGGACATGCACGGTTCGGACATTGCGTACGACGTCCACGTGCGGCGAGTGTTCCTGCGGACCGGGCTGGCGGACGCCGACGAGCTCGACCACATGGTCGAGGTCGCGCGTACCGCCCACCCCGATCGGCCCGGACAGATCGATCTTCCCGCCTGGCAGATCGGTCGCACCTGATGTCGCTCCGGGACACCGCTGTGCGGTCGGTGTCCCCTCGCCGCTGTGTGTCCGAAAGACATCGACGCAGCTGCCAAGGTGCGGGGGATCTGATCTGCGTGAATCGCCGGTATATCACGACCGTGAACTCGATGAGCAAGAATCACCGCGTGGGCGGGCGTCGCGACAAGGCCGCATCCGGCGTGCCCGATTCGGGTCCGAGTCCGGCGCTGCCGTAGTCTCTCGCGTGCCCTACCCATATCCCCCCGGATCGGGTGGGTCCCCTGCCCCGGAGCTTCCCCCCGGTTCGCTCCGGGGCACCCGACTTTCGCCGGCCGCGATCCGGTGACGATGCATCTCCCCACGCACCCTCGTCCACCCCCCTGTGTGGCCGCAGCACCAATGCGAAAGTGTCTTGCCCCGAAGACCACAGCCTTCGGGGCAAGGCGCTTCATCCGCCGGTGAGGCGACCGGACTACCTGCCGGTCTGGACCATGATGACCTGGCCCTCGACCCCGAGATCGATGCCGGACTCGGTCCAGCCGCTGGCGAAGTAGTCTCCGGTCGCGGCCTGGGCCAGCCCGGCACCGGCGATCCCGAAGGTGCACACTGCCGCCGCAGCCACCAGGTCTCGCGTGATGATCGAACGCTTCATGTCGTGTCTCCCTTTGCTTCCATCCGGTGTCACAACGTTGGATGCGGCGTCGACCGCGAAAGTTCCCGCCCCAGCACGACATCGGTGGTCCGGATCCGATGGACCGTCACCGGGACCGAAGGGTGAATCGCCACATTCCGTCCCGGCAGGGAAACAATGCCCCCGCCACGGACCTCGGACGCCCGCTGGACTCCAACAGGACTTCCTCCGGGGTTCGGTCACGTACCGGACGGACGCGTGCGCAGTTCCCGCAGTTCGGCACGGAGTTCCTCGGCGCGTTCCCGGGCGGCGTCGGCCTGGGCCTGCGCGGTCGCGGCCTCGGTGCGAGCGGCCTCGAGGTCGGCGCGCACCGTCTCGGCGCGGTCCCGTTCGGCGGCCGCCGCGCTGCGGGCCGCGGCGATCTCCGCTTCCAGCCGCCGGGCGTTCTCGGCCGCCGCTTCGGCTGCGGTGTCCTTCTCGGCCTGCACCCGGGTCAGCCGTTCCCGCAGTTCCTCGACCTGCCCGGTGAGGACCTCGACCCGGTTCTCGAGGGCGGCGATCTGCTCCCGATGTGTCTCGGCGGCCTGCTTGAGCTGGTGCTGCCAGCGGGCCTCCGCCGCGGCGTGCTCGGATCTGACCGCGGTGAGCCGGGCGAGTGCCTCGGTGGCCTCGGTCTCGGAGGCGGCCGCGGCCGCATCGGCGTCGGCGCGTTCCTCGCGGGCGAGATCGAGTTGTTCACGCAGCGCCGCGATCTCGGCGGCGGCGTCGGCGCGGACCTTGTCGGCATCGGCCCGTACCCGCCGCAGATGCGCATCGATCGCCGCCGGGTCGGCGAGTAGATCGGTCGCGGCGGTGATCGAGGACGCGACCGACGTCAACGTCTCGAGCACCGCCTGCGTTTCACGGCGCAGCAGCGGAACCGCGTCGGCGAGCGTGGTGATCGCCTCGGCCGGATCGGTCGGCAACGCGTCCTGTTGCTGCAGGGCGCGGGCCTTATCCTTCTGCCGCTGCCGCCACGCCCGCACCCGGTCGGCGTCCGTGGCGTACTCGCGCCGCCGTCCCCCTTTGGCCGCCTCGGTCATGACCCCGCCCTCCCGACCCGATTCTGCTGCGTTTCCCCGCATCGTAACATGTTTCGTAACGTACGTATCATGATACGTACGTTACGAACGTTACAACGAGGCACGGCCCATGACCGCCGGGAGATCCGCCCGTCGACCCAAGCCGGCTGGCGGGGGAGCGACGGCGCTGGGGTCTTCAGGGCCGGAGGCGGTGGCCTGGTCGTCGGAACCGCGGTGACCGGGGGCGATGCGGACGGGCGATTCCAGGCCTGCGGTTGGTCGCCCGCCGGTAAGCCCGGCGGGGGTGCGGCCCCCGTCCGGAAGGCTCGTTCCTCACATCGGGGCCCGGCATCAAACGTGTGAGCGGCCCCCGCCCCTGGGGCATCGGGACGAGCCCGGCGGGGCGGGGGTCCGAGGGGGTTACCTGAACGGTGGTCGGATCCACGTGGGGGGGCTTGTGGCCGTTCTCGGCGCGGACTCGGTGGACCAGTGGTCACATCGGGGTTCGGGGGGCGGTGGCCTCTGCGCCCTGCCCGCGTCTACGTACAGGTCGGATAGATGCGGACGGCGTAGGTGCGGGCGTCGGCGGCGGTGTAGCCGGAGCGGTTCGGCTGGGTGCATTCGGCGAAGAATCCGCCGGTGGGGATGTGCTGGAAGTCCACCTCGTGCGGAGTGGACGGGTCGGCGTCGGGGGGCGCTTCATGGCTGGTGCGGTCCTTTCCGCAATGAACGGCTTCTTTCTGTTGCTCGAAGACCCCGCATCCGGGGGTAGGTTGTCCGCGGAACCCGAGCCCCCCGTGTACGCGCCCCTCTTGCCGGTCGAACTCGAAATTCTCGTTGGCGGTCTGTTCGAGGTGTGTCCGGTGCGGGTCCAAGTCCAGTGCGCCCGTAGTCTCTCGCGTGCCCCACCACCTACATCCCCGGCACCTAGCAGCAGATGAGAAGCTGATCCGAAGTACGGCTAGAACCGTGAGAACTTCCCCAAGAACCTTGTCAGTGTCGAGTGCAAGACTTCGTCTTAAGCCAAAGACAAGCGCGAACAGGACGAACGCATCTCTGATGCATCTGAGTATCTGAGCTTCTGGATGAACTTCTAGATGAACTTCTAGATGAGCTTCTAGATGAGCGAAGAGCCAGTAGCGCTATAGTTTGGTTGCGGACCAGATCTAGCAATGCTGAAGTACAGAGCTCTGACACGTGAAGTGTTTGACACTACGTACGAAGCTTGAGAGATAGTCCAGAGAGCCAAACAGGTGGTCTCAGTGCGCCAACACCAAGACCACCTGAGTGGAGAGAGCCCTTAGGAGATCCGACCCCGGACAAGGTTCATGATCACCTGAAGGACCACGGACGTCGTCTTAGCCCCAGCGGCTAGGGCGACGTTGCCGTTTGTCATGATGCAGATCGCAACGATCCCGTCGCAGAGGACGATCGCGTTGGCGATGATTGCCATGATTTTATTCAGTTGTGGATCCCCCGTCGGGGGTACCGGCTTCGGCACAGGGGCCATGGGTCAACCTCCAATCACCTGACCCCCACGTCGCGTTTTGCGACGTTTCGGAGGGGCCATGATCATGAGGGCCGCTCACGCCCGCGCGGGATTGGAAGCAGGACCTCCTGCACCTGCGGCGAAGCTGATCACAGGATAGTCGAGCGCGGCGACGTGTTCGGTCAGCCAACTGGAGCGCGATGAGGAGTCGCCCGAACACAGCCGGGACGTCGCCGATGAAACGCAGCGCTCCGAGCGCCCCACACGGAAGGCCTGCGCGGTCAGTACCAGCGGTTCCATGCCTCAATCAGCCTGGTGAGGCCATTGACGAGTTCCGGGGTTTGCCGTGATGACAGCTGTCGCTAGGGCCAACCATTCCCTGGCGTGGGACGGCGCCCATCGTGCTTGCCGAAGTCGTCGAAGTCGCCGCGGGGGTTGATGTTGTCGTCGCTCATCACTAGCTCCTCGCCGTCTGTACCGAGATGCGCGCACGCCGAGAACGGAGCACAACGTGACCACCGCCCCCGACATCACACGCGTGAGCGGGCCCGGCCCGGGGCACCGGGGCGAGCCCGGCGGGGGGTGGGCGTCCGAGGGATTACCTGAACGGTGGTCGGGATCCAGGTAGGCGTCTGTGGCTCACGCCAGTGCGGCAGGACGACGCTTCCCGAACACGGTGTTCTCGTGTTCCACCGGCCTACCGCACCAGCAACATGCTCGAACATGCGTTCGACTTCGTGAGAGAATGCGGTGGTGAGGATGTTCGAGCGGTCACCGAAGGTCTGTCCGGCCGGTCACCGGCTCGGGCCGAACCGGGTCTTGGTGGGATGGTCGCCGTGTGACTGTCCCGCGGCCGCGGCGTCGGCAGGCGCGAAGGGTCACCGAACCTTCCAGTGCATCTGTGGGGCGGTGATCGCAGTGCCGCCACATGTGGGGCCGCCGCGACCGGGGGTTCGATGGTCGTGACCGCGCTGCCCCGTACCGCCGCGGTACCGGTGTCGTTCCGGCCCCCGCCTCTCCGGGTGCCGGAGCGACACCGACGACGCTCCTGCATACCGGCGTCACTCGGCCGGGCATGGCGGGGATGGATTGGTGAGCGCACAGCGGATCGCCTGCTGCACGGCGTCGATCACCTGGTACGCCTCGTCGATCTGCAGCACGAGTGCGCGCTGCGCACCGATCCGGTCGTCCACGGCGAGAGTCACCGTGTCGGGCAACTCGTTTCCGATCGTGATCGATCCGAAGTCGGTGTGCACGGTGATCGGGTCAGTCGTCATGACATGCCTTTCGACGGTTTGATGGTTCTATCGGTGAGACAGCGCGGCCCGCACGTCATTCGGTCGTGCGGTTGCCGGACCGGATCCATGCGGCCTCAGTCACCGCGGCATCGCTGATCGGCGATCCCGCCTGCAAGTTCGGTTTTTCCTTCGTTTCCGCACGCCCCGGTATTCGCTACCTACCCGAGCGGGAGGATTTGGTGCACGACGCCGCTCCCCCGGCGGTAGCCCATGGGGTTCGGCGGCGCGCTAGCGACGCTCCTTACAGTTCCGGCCCTAGGTGCGGGCCGTGTATGGGTGGCTGATGGTCGTGCGTGGCAGGGGGTCGGCCGTTCGGTTGCGGCGGTGTGTGGTGTACCTGCGGCGGCTTGTGCGTTTCCTCCGCTGTGGGGTGTTGGCTCAGCTGCTTCCCTGCCTCGGTCTCGGGAGAGAGTTCGTTCTGCGGTTCGTGGTCGATGTGCGTCTGCTTCTCCGGTTCGGGGGCGTCGATGTCCGCGGTCGGCTCGGCCCAGCGATCGGCGTTCATCTGGTCGATCACCGATGTGGTGTCGCGCTGGAACTTCTCGTGTGCGAGCTCGAGGGAAAGCTCTTCGTCGTGCTCGACCTCGATGGGTTCCTCTGGCGCCAGGGTGGGGGTGGTCAGTGGCTCGTAGATCTCGTTGCGGTCCGGGGAGTTTTCCAGCAGGGCATAGCTGCGATAGGTCAGTACATCCCAGTGCCTGTCGTACCGTTGCGAGGCGTCAGCGGTGCCTAATCCCGTTGGTGTGCTGGGGAGTTCTGTGGTGAAGGCCCGCTCGAGTTCGGCGGCGAAGGCTTCTCGGCCGGCGGTCCGGATTGCGGCCTCGAGCGGCAGGTCGGCCTCGGCGTCCTCGGGTGGATCGTCGTGGTAGTTCGCTGCGTGGTTGGCGGCGCGGAGCGCTTCGGGGTCGATGACGCGCCAGTCGATTGCGCGGTCAGGGCTACTGTGGGCGAGCTGGTCGGCCATGAGCAGGACCGCGACCGACTGGACGCCTTCGGTTTCCTCCTGGATGGCGGCGATGTGGCGGCCGAGCCGGTGCGGGTCGGCGAGGGTGTGCGCGAGGGGGCCAGCGATCACCGGGCTGGTGTAGGCGGGGGTGTCGCTGATGATCGGCATGAAGTCGGTGTGCAGCTCGCGGTGGATGACGCTCGCGTGTAGTTCGCTGCCGTCGCCGGTGACCTCGCGGTGGGCGAGATAGTCGGCGGTTCGCAGGGCCAGCTCCCAGGTGATGAGGCGGCGTAGCCGGGCGGGGTCGCGTTCGTCGAACGCGTTGACCGGGGCTCCGGTGTCGTAGGAAATGGTCCGTTTGTCCGCGGTGGGGTCGAACAGATCCTTGTAGCGGTCGTTCGGCGCGGGCAGTGCGGCGGCGGTGCGCTCGGCGGCGAGGGTCGAGGTGCCCTCGAGGATTCGGCGCACGGCGGCATCGTGTTCGGGGCCGTAGTCGGCGCGCTCGGCCAGTGCCAGACCGAGACGGACCAGGGCGTGCGCGCTGTCGAGTTCGGCTCCGCGTAGGACTCGTTCGCGGGGAACCTGGCGGAATGTCTCCCCAGCGGTGTAGGGGCCGCTGCGGTCGCGGTCGTAGTCGCGCATCATCGCCAGGTGGCTGACCAGGGACAGGACGGGGCGTCCGGGCGCGGGCCGTTCGGGTACGTATCCCGCGTTCGGTACGACGGCGGGGGCGAGGACATCGGCGAGCAGGCGGGGGTCTCCGGTCTCGGCGGTGATGTAGCGGGCCGCGGACAAAGCGGCGAGATCGACACGGGCTGTGTCGATTTGCCATCCGGCGTTATCTGCGATGCGCCGGAACAGTTCGTACTGGCTACGAGAATTTCCGTCCGGGAAGGGGTGGATCTCCGTCATGCGTGCCCAATAGTCGGCAAGGCGGGTGACGAAGGTGTGGTGGTCGAGTCCGATCAGGTTGTTCTCGGCGGCGAGGTCGGCGAACAGTTCCTCGACGTCGGCGGCGGTGTCCTCGGGGCTCGAGTGCGTGATCGGAAGGTTGCCCTGCGTGGTGGGGACGGTCTTGTACTGGCCAGCCCATGAGTACAGACCATCGAACCCTCGATGATGTATCTCTCGCAGGAACTCTCCGGTGAACGTGTCCGGGGTGGGGATGCCGGCGAACTGCCACATCGCTTCGGCGAACAGTCGTTTCTCGACTGCGGCGAGTTCCTGCGCGTCGGTGATGCCGAGCAGGTTCACTCGCGTATCGGTTCCGGGAATGTAGCCCTCGAGCGAAGACGATGCTGTGGTCACTCCGCGGGCCGTTCCACGCGACGGTGTGCGTTGAGGATGTCCTCGCGGGTCAGACCATCTTCGAGCTCGTCGATGATTGCTCGGGGATCTTCACCCCCGAACTCCCCTGCCATCGCGCAGGCGGCGCGGATGTGTTGTGCGACGGTCTCGCGCACCACCTCCTCGCCGAATGGGGCGAGCCGTTCCCGTAGCGACTGTCGCTCGGTGGTGTTGTCGTTCTCTGTCATGGTGTCCCCCTTGTGGTGTCGGTCGGTGCGTGAGGCAGGCGCGACTGCCGCTCCTCTCCCCCACCGGTATGTCTACTTGATGGCTCCGACGGTAGGCGCGGTGCCGACGCGGGCGCGAACGTGCTCGAGTCGGCGGGTGGCGGCACGTTGGGCGCAGCCGATGGTGACCATGTACTCGAACAGTTCGTGTTCGGGCAGGTTTTCCGCGGCCTCGGTGATGGCGGCTCCGGCAGTGCGGAAGCTGCGGCGGTATGCGGCGCTGATGACGGCGTGGGCGTAGTAAGGGGCGGCGATGGGGTCGGCTCGTGCGGTGGTGGCGGTGGTCAAGGCGTAGGCCAGGCGGCGGCCGTGGTGTCCGGCGAGTTGGCCGTGGCGCTCGAGGTGGGCCAGGACCATTGCCGCGTCGTGGGGCTGGCCGGTGGTCACCAGGGCTGCGATGGCGTCGAACAGTTCGGCGTGGAGCGACTGCTGGAAGTCGGCGGTGGTGAGCAGGTCCACGATGTCGGCGGCGGCATCCCGGCCGGCGAACAGCAACGCACACAACAGCAGGGTTTCCGTGTCGGCATCCTGGGGCGCGAACTCGGCGGCGCTGATGTAGCGGTCGAGGTCGGCCTGGTCGGTGAGGGTCATGCGCTGATCCGTTCGTCGAGATCGTCGGCGGCGTCGAGTACCGGGGTCGGGTCGGGGTGGCCGATGGGCGAGGTGGCGATGGTGGCACGGGTGACGGTGCGACCGTCGATGGTGATGGTGACTTCGCTACCGGCGGGCGCACCGTAGGCGAGCGCGAGCGTGCGCGCTGCCTCGGCGGCGTCGGATGCGGCGGTGGAGTGTGTGAAGGCGCAGCCGGAATCGGAGTGCGTGACGGTGGGAGCGGTCAGCGTGGCGGTCCAGACGATCATGGCGGCGCTCCTTCGGATTGGCGGGATTTTCCCAGGTGCTGGTCCATTGTTGCTTGATAGACATATTTTGTGAAGACTTTCCGATGTTTTTTCTATGTTTTTTTGATTCTTTTTTGATTCATGTTCGATGACTAGGTGATGGCGCGCCGGAGTCGTCGACCGGGGCTCGATGCCCCGGTCGGCGGCCATGCGCGCCGGGGGCTGGGGTCCCGGTGGGGCGACCGGTGCGGCCGCCCCACCGGGAGGGGGTTACTGCTCGGCAGCCACGGGTGCGAGTGCGGCTGCGCGACGCTCGATGTCGGCGAGGGTGTAGCCCTGGGCTTCTATGGCGCGCAGGTAGAACTGCGACAGGTCGGAAGGCTTGCGCCAGTGCTCGGCCCCGACCTGAGACTCGAGGGCGGTCAGGATGTGGGCGCGAAGCAGGACCAAGGCGCGGGAGTCGGTCGCGGTGGCGAGCTTGGCCAGGGTGTCGGACGTGGGAAGCATTTGCTCGGCGAGGGTGCGGGCGTGGTAGGCGGAGGGGATCTGCGGCCACTTCATCAGCACGGTTGCCACGAATGAGGCGGTGCCCTTGGGGGCGGTCTTGCGGGTGGTCTGCTGGTCGATCCACTGGCGGCGGACTTCGGTCGCGGCTCGCCATTCGCGGTTGTTCTCGATCACCTCGCGGCGCTGGGCGGCGCGTTCCTCGGCGTCCTGTTCGGCCAGGGTGGGGCGGGCGCGGTGTTCCCACCAGGTGCGCCAGGGGGTTTCTTCGCAGCCGATGACGTGCCAGTACAGCGCGGTCTCGGTGTCCTCGACGACGTTCTCACGGGGGATCATCCAGCCCTCGCGGGCGTCACCCTCGGGCAGCTCGTCCACGATGTCCTCTTCCTCGATCTCGTCGCCGGTCTCGCTGTCGAAGAATGAGGTGCGGACGGAGATGTAGAGACCGAGGTGTCCGGCGGCGGCAACCTCTTCGACGGTGGGGGCGTTGCCTCCTTCGTCGGTGACGCGTTCGATCAGATGGCTGGTCCCCTCCCCTACTCGCTCGTTGACGGCCCCGAGGGCTACGGCGTCGATGCCGTGTTCGGCGAGGTATGCCCCGGCTCGGGCGAGTGCGGCGTTGCGTTCGGTGCGGCGCAGCCGTTCGGCGGCGAGGGCGTGGTCGAGTCGTCCGCCACGGATGGCCCATTCGATGCGGCCGACGGCGGCGGGGTCGTCGCTGAATTCGGCGATGGCTGCGGCCTGCTCGATGGTCAGCTCTCCTCGGTGCACGGCGTCGCGCTGCTCGGTCTCGCGGAGGGTCAGTGCTGCCTCGACCTCGGTGCGGGGCGCTTTGGTGCGGCGGGCGATCTTGGCGGAGTCGAGCCCGTGGTCGGCCAGGGTCTCGAACAGGGCCAGGCGCTCACCGTTGGTGATGGCGGCACGGTGTTCGTTCTCGCTCCACTGGGTCACGAGCCGATCGACGGTGGCCTCGGCGCCGTCGCGTTCGTCGCCGACGATGAGGGCGGGGATCTGGGTCAGGCCGGCCTCGAGTGCGGCGGCGGTGCGGCGGTGTCCGGTCAGCACGCGCAGGGCTCCGTCGGCGGTGCGGCAGAGGGTGATGGGGGTCAGGACCCCTTGTTCGGCAATGGATTCGCGGAAGGCATTGGTCAGGCGCAGGTCGTGGCGGATGTTGGAGTCGGCGAGCAGGTCGGCAGGGTTGACGGTGACGAATTCGGCGGCGCTTCCGTTGTTGTTCACGACTCAAGTTTACATCTGTTTTGATGTTTTTTCGATGTTTATTTGAGTTCTTTTTGATGACTTCTCGGTGACGAGAATCACACGCCTCAGTCTCTGAACTGCGGTTTTGCTTCCGGAAGACGTCGACCCCGCCGGAGGCGGGGCCGTGGTGTCAGCGCTCTATGCGGTCGTGGATGGGCAGGATCGCGGACCGGTGGCCTAGATACTGCTCGGACAGCTCGCTGAATCTCGAGTCCGAGGTTCCGGCGTAGTTGCCTCCGAACATCACCACCCGACCCGCTTGGCCGAGCTCGTACCGGCCGAGCTCGGCGTTCCATTCGACTCCGACCAGGGCGGCGTAGCTGCCTTCGATGAATCCGTGGCACCGAATCCTGAGGGCCACGGTGGGGCCGACCTCCTCCCTCCCGCCAACACAGGTGCGCGCTCCATGGGGGCGCATCCGGCGGGCAGGGGTTCGACGCGTCCGGTGCGGGTGCAGCGCTCGTCGATGAGACCCACCAGAAGAAGGGTGTCGGCGGCGGCGCTGATGCCACCGTGGGTGCAGTCGCCGTCGCGGTTGGTTCGGTAGACGTCGAGTTGGAGAGCGGTGGACTGGTGGTCGTTCGCGTTGTTGTTCACGCGTCAAAATTACATACGTTTTGATTATTTTTCGATGTTTTATTGGTTCTTTTATGGTTCTTTTATGGTGATGGTGGTCACACGTTTTCGGGCTCTGACCTGTGGTTTTGTGGGTGTCTCGGGGTGCGGTGGCGGTGGTGGTGGT
>NZ_JALPTB010000052.1 GCF_023218075.1 Rhodococcus sp. HM1
GGTCGGGTGGCCAGTCCTTTCAAGCCCCACTCGAGAGTTGGGCAACCAATCATCAGCCTCGCCCGGCCCGCCCGGGTTACAGCACAACGTAACTCTCACGAAGTAACTGCACCTACGAACTTAAGGAACACCATCATGGCCATCACCGTGCGTCGACTCACGGCGCTGCCGGAGCTGGGACTCACCCTCGTAGCCGGCCGCGAGGGAGCCGACCGAGTCATCGAATGGGCGCATCCGATCGAGCTTCCCGATCCCACCCCGTGGTTGTCCGGGGGAGAACTCGTCATGACCACCGGGTTGGAGATCGGTGCCGACGCCGACGACCAGTTCACCTACCTTCAAGGCCTGGTCGCTGCCGGGTGCGTGGCACTGGCGTTCGACACCGGTACCCGGTTCGACAGAGTGCCGGACGGTCTTCGGGCGGCCGGTGACGCACTCGGGTTTCCGGTACTTGCCGTGCCCGCCTCCACCCCCTTCATTGCCATCACCCGCGCAGTCATCGACGAACTGACAGCCGATCAGGTTCGATCGGTGCAGCGCGTCGTCGACCAACAGGAGCGACTGGCCCGTGCCACCCTGCGTGGGGGAGTGCCCGCGGTTGTGACCGCGCTCGGCCAGGCGCTCGCCGGCGTCGTCGCCGTCGTCGACCCCGATGATCGTGTCCTCGCCGAATACGGTTCGGACACGACGCGGGCGATCGGGCACGCCCGCGCAGTATCGGAATCGGCCTCCCGAGCGCCGCGGCGCCGGCAGATGAGCAAGGTGTTGGTGGACGACGGGGACCACTACACCGTTCAGAGCATCGCGGCCGCACCGGACGTCTACGGATACCTTGCCGTCGGCACCGCGGAACCGCTACCGCCGGCCGACCGCTTGCTCCTCGCCCACGCGGTGTCGCTGATCTCCATCGAACTCGGGAAGCCCGCGAAGGTGCAGAGCGCGGAGCAGAGGCTGCGGTCCGCCGTCACCCGGACACTCTTCGACACACCCGAACGTATGGACGCCGGCCTGCTCCGATACTTCGGATTCGAACCGACCGACACGGTCGCGGTCGCCGTGCTGACCGAGATCGGTCCGCTGCTGCCGGCGGAACGGCAGATCGGCGCGGCCCTCGCCGCGGAGGCGGTCCCTTATCTGGCGGCCTCGGTCGATGCGGATGTCGCGGTGGTGCTGCCGGCCGACCGTGCGCGAGAGATCGCGACCCGGATCCACGACCGGGTCCGGGCGCAGCTCGGCCGGAAGGTCCGGTGCGGACTGGGCGGGCCTTGCGTGGTGCTGGATGCGAACACCAGCGTGCATCAAGCTCTCTCGGCGGCACGGGCGGTGCGGGACGGAGAAACGGCACCGGTGGTGTTCGCCGAGCTGGGCACCTTCTCCGTGCTACTGGGCATGCAGGATCGCGATGCCCTACAGGCCATCTCCCGAGCCGGCCTCGAAGCACTCGACGCCTACGACGAGAAGCGTGGGGGAAGTGGGCGACTGGTCGAGACTTTGGCCGCGTACCTCGAGCACAATGCTCAGGCCGAGAGCACCGCCGTAAGGCTGGGCATCCACCGGCACACCCTGCGGAACCGGCTCGCCCGGATCACCGAACTGACGGGTCGCGACCTCGACTCGATCCACACCCGGGTGGAGTGGTGGCTGGCCGTCAAGGCTCGGGAGATGCTCGATGGTCGAGGGGGGCAGGCGCCGACGGTCAGGTGAATTCCCGCCGCCCTGGGACGGTCCGCCCGCTGGCTGTGCCGGACAGGAGATGTTCTGTCGTCCGTACGACGCCCGTCCCGTCACGGCAGGACGCGACGGGACGGGCCCTTCTCCATTCCCTCCGGTCAGTCCGCGGTTCCGCCCAGGGGTGGCGGAGCCGATCGATACCGGACCGGAGTCCTGGAGAAGCTCAACGGGTTTCCGACCTGAGGTGTCGTGCTTCCCGGCACGGACACGACGGCGTCGAGACCGAGACGTCGAGCGAATTCGAAGGCCTCGGCAATGTTGTTGATGGGCCCGGCCGGGACACCCACGCGAGAGAGCTCGTCGTACCAGTAGTCCGACCCGGCCGTCGTGAGGATCGAGGTGATCTCTTCGCGCAGTTCCTCGCGGTGTGCGACGCGCGACGGGTTACTGCTGAACCGCGGGTCGGTGGCCAGTTCCGGCGCGCCTATCGTCTCGGCGAACCGGGTGAACTGCTTGTCGTTTCCCACTGCCAGCGCCAGCGGCCGGTCCTTGGTCGGGAGCACCTCGTACGGGGCGATGCTCGGATGCCGGTTTCCGAGGATACCGGGCACCACCCCGGCGCCGAGATACGCCGATCCCTGATTGACGAGTGACGACAGAAGCACGGCAAGAAGATTGGTTTCGACACGCTGCCCCTCGCCGGTACGCTCCCGGTGATGCAGCGCAGCGAGGATCCCGGCGAGCGCGTGCAGACCCGTGAGCACGTCGACGACCGCGACGCCCACCGTCGTCGGCGTGCCGGCCTCGGGCCCGGTGATGCTCATAAGCCCTCCGGCGGCCTGCACGAGCAGATCGTAGCCCGGTAGGGCCGCTCCGTCCCCGCTCCCGAATCCGGTGACGGAACAGTAGATCAGACCCGGGTTGACGTCGAGCAGGTCGTCGTAGCCCAGGCCGAGCCGCTCCATGGTGCCCGCACGGAAGTTCTCGACCACGATGTCCGCGCGTGCGACGAGCCGCAGGGCTTCGGCCCGGCCCTGCTCCGACGCGAGGTCGAGGACCACGGATGTCTTGTTGCGGTTCACCGAATTGAAGTACGTGGCCGAACCCGCGTCGTCGTAGGGCGGTCCCCATGCCCGGGTGTCGTCGCCGGTGCCCGGACGTTCGACCTTGACGACCTCGGCGCCCATGTCCGCGAGCATCATCGTGGCGTAGGGACCGGCGAGGACCCGGGTGAAATCGGCGACGACGATGCCGTCGAGTGCGCCCTGACTCATGCGATCGGCCTCCCGCCGCGAAGGTAGACGGTCGTGGTGTGAGTGAAGAATTCCCGTGCGGCGCGGCCCTGTTCCTTCGGGCCGTACCCGCTCTTCTTCGCGCCACCGAACGGGACGTGCGGGTCGGCGCCGGCGGATTCGGAGTTGATGTGCAGGATGCCCACGTCCAGGTCCTCGAGCGCCCCGAGCGCACGGGTGAGGTCCTGGGTGAACACTGCCGCCGACAATCCATAATCGCTGTCGTCGGCGAGCGCGAACGCCGCCTCGGTGTCCGCCGCGCGGCACACGGCCAGGACGGGTCCGAACAACTCCTCCCGCCACACGTCGAGCCCGGCGCCGGGTAGCTCGAGCACGGTGGGGGACACGTAGAACCCGGCCGCGAGATCACCGTCCTCGTACGGTCGCCCGCCGCACAGCACTCGGGCACCCTGCCGGACCGCCTCGTCGATACCTGTCCGGATCGACATCCGTGCCGCACCGTCGACCACGGGGCCCATGTGCACGTGCTCGTCCAAGGGATTGCCGACGGTCCACTTCCCGATCCGCGCGACGAGTTCACCGACGAACTCGTCGGCGATGTCGTCGGTGACGATCAGCCGCGAGGTTGCCGTGCACTTCTGCCCCGACGACCGGAACGCACCGAGCAGAACCTGCTCGGCGGCGAGAGCGAGGTCCGCGTCGCCGAGCACG
The DNA here is from genome assembly GCF_023218075.1 of Rhodococcus sp. HM1. GTDB lineage: Bacteria > Actinomycetota > Actinomycetes > Mycobacteriales > Mycobacteriaceae > Rhodococcus. Next base: position 3,636 of record NZ_JALPTB010000052.1, read on the forward strand.
ACGGCCGCGTTCTTCCCTCCCATCTCGGCCTGTACCGGCACGCCCCGCGCGGCTCCTGCCGCCGCGAGGCTCCGGCCGACGGCAGTCGAACCGGTGAAGGTCAGCGCGTCGATACCCGGATGATCGGCGATCCCGGCGCCGACCGTGCGGCCGCCGATGACGAGGTTGAGCACCCCAGGCGGCAGGCCCGCATCGGCGAGGGCCTGCATGAGCCGCATCGCCAGCAGCGGCACGGTGCCCGCCGGCTTCCACACCACGGTGTTGCCGTAGGTCAGGGCCGGGGCGATCTTCCAGGCGGGGATGGCGATGGGGAAGTTGAAGGGCGTGATGACCCCGACTACACCGACGGGCTTGCGCGTGACCAGGATCTGCTCCCCACGCCGCGGGGAGGCGAATACCTGACCGGCTTCCCGATCGCCCTCCCCGCCGTAGAAGCGCAGGATCTGGGCGGCGCGGAGCACCTCGGCGACACCCTCGCCGCGCGTCTTGCCTTCCTCGCGGGCGAGTTCCACACCCCACTGTTCGGCGGACGATTCGACGACGGAGGCTGCCCGGGTGAGGACGGCACCGCGTTCGTGCGCGGGGGTCTTCGCCCAGTGTCCCGCCGCGGCGCGCGCGGCGGCGACGGCCGCGTCGACGTCGTCGTCGGCGGCCGCCCGGCCGTGGGCGACGGTGACGTCCGGCTCGGCGGGGCTGATGCTGGTCACGGTCTCGCCCTCGCCGTCGAACCATTTGCCGTCGATATAGTGTTGCAGCAGAACAGGTGTCGTCATGATGTGTCCTTCGACGTGTCGATGGTGCGGGTCAGAAAAATGCGGCCTGACCGGTCGACGCGCGACCGATCGAGCGTTGGTGCATCTCACTGATGCCTTGTAGGCCAGCACCGACTCGAGGTTGTTGTCGTGCCGTGGTGGCGAGTACTTCGGTGTGAAGTCGCCGGCGCCGAGTGCGGTGGTGGTCATGGCCCGCCACCCGGAAATGGAGGTGATCAGAGGGCCGCGAATGCGTCGCGCAGTACCGAGAAAGCCTCGGTGAGCAGTGCATCGGAGATCGACAGCGGCGGCAGGAACCGGAGCACGTTCCCGAAGGTTCCGGCCGTCAGGGTGAGGACTCCGTGGGTCTGACAGTACCGGGTGATCTCCGCGACGGCCTCGCGGTTGGGGTTGGTCGTACCGGGCTCGACGAGTTCGACAGCGATCATGGCGCCGCGGCCACGGACCTCGCCGACGACGGGGTGACGCGTGCCGATGTCGCGCAGTTCCCTCAGCATCAGTGCGCCGATCTCCTGGGCACGATCGAGCAGATGCTGGGCTTCGATCGTCTCGAAGACGCCGAGCGCCGCAGCACACGCCGCGGGGTTACCGCTGTAGGTGCCGCCGATGCCGCCGGGGTGAGCGCGGTCCATGATCTCGGCCCGGCCGGTGACGGCGGCGAGCGGGAGCCCGCCGGCGAGTCCCTTGGCCGTGACGATCAGATCCGGCACGAGTCCCTCGTGCTCGCACGCGAACCACGCTCCGGTGCGGGCGATTCCGGTCTGCACCTCGTCGGCGACGACGAGGATGCCGCGGTCCCGGCAGAAGTCGGCGATGCGCCGAAGGAAACCGTCGGCGGGAACGATGAAGCCCCCTTCACCCTGAATGGGTTCGACGACGACGCAAGCCACCTGGTCCGCACCGATCTGGGCGTCGACGAGCAGACGGAACTGCTCGAACGCCTCCTCCGCGGCACGGTCGGGCCCGCTGGGCCACCGGTAGGGGTAGGCCATCGGCGCGCGATAGACCTCCGGGGCGAACGGACCGAAGGAGTGCTTGTAGGGCTGGTTCTTCGCCGTCATGGTCATCGTCATCAGTGTCCGGCCGTGGAAGGCATGGTCGAACGTGACCACGGCAGACCGACCGGTCGCCGCGCGGGCGTACTTCACTGCGTTCTCGACTGCCTCGCTGCCTGTGTTGAACAGTGCCGTGCGCTTGGCGTGGCTTCCCGGGGTCAGCCGGTTGAGGATCTCGGCGACCTCGATGTACGGCTCGTACGGCGTGGCGAGGAAGCACGTGTGGGTGAACTGCCGCAGCTGCGCGGTGGCGCGCTCGACGACCCGCGGCGCGGAGTTGCCGACGGTGGTGACGGCGATGCCGGAACCGAGGTCGATGAAGGAGTTCCCGTCCACGTCGACGAGCACACCCCCGCCGCCCGCCGCCGCGTAGATCTCGGCGCCACTGGCCAGACCCGCCGGCAACGCGGCGGCGCGGCGTTGCGCCAGTTCGCGGGACCGGGGTCCCGGGATTTCCGTCACGATGCGGCGGGCCTGCTCGAGTCCGGGCCCACCCTGAACGAGTTCCACTGCGGTCATGTCCTTCTCCCTCGGTCGGTTTCCTCGAACTGTAGGAGGGGAGACTCGGGTCGCTGATGTACTACAAGTACAATTCTGCCGTCAATGTGGACAACAAGTACATGTCTGTCTCGGGCGGTTCGCCGCAGACTGACGGCACACCACGGCCGACGCCGGGTGACCGAAAGGACATGCAGATGACCACCGACACCGCCCCCACGCACCCGTACGAACCGGCGCCCACCGACGTCGCCGGGGCCGCGCGACGTCTCGTGTGCTCGCAGGATGCCGGACCGGCCTTGCTGTTCGTGGAGGACTCCGCCTCCGACGGCACCGCCTGTGCAGTCATGAAATGGCCGGGCCGAGACCCGCTGCTGACCGACTCCGTCCACACATTCGAGCACTTCGGACTGCGGATAGACGATCACGAACTGCTGGCGACCGACGATGCGGACTGCCGGGTCCATCGGTTCGCGTTCGTCACGCCCCCGGAGTGGCGATCCGGTTCGCCGCACCGGGTGGCGGCGGTCTTCGACGCCCACGCACAGGGCCGCACCGTCGTCGACGGATACTCCCGCCTCGCCGTCGTCGCCGACGTGGGTGTGCGGGATATCGCCCTGGTCCGGGCCGCAGCCCGCTTCGCCCGCCAGGCGGGTCTGATCATGTCGGAACGGTACGTTGTCGACACACTCTGCCGGCACTCCGGATTTGTCGAAGCCCTGGTCGCCTGCTTCGCCGCGCGCCTCGACCCCGACCGGCCCAATCGGGACGACGCCGCCGAACGGACGCTCGCCGAGCGGCGCGGCGCGGCGGAAAGCCTCGACGAGGACCGCATCCTGCGCAGCCTGGAATCGTTCGTCACCGCCACTGTGCGCACCAATTGGTACCAGCACGACGAACACGGCGCGCCGAAACCGTACGGGGCCTTCATGCTCGATTCCGTTCATCTGGCCGATCCCGGGCCTGTCGTGCCCCACCGCGAGATCTTCGTTCACTCGGACCACGTGGAGGGCATTCACGTGCGGAGCGGCACTGTCGCCCGCGGTGGACTGCGGTTCTCGGACCGTCCTGAGGACTACCGCACCGAGGTCCTCGGTCTGATGAAGACCCAGATCGTGAAGAACGCGCCCATCGTCCCCGTCGGCGCCAAAGGCGCGTTCATCCGGACGAACTCGGATGTAACTCCCGCCCAAGCATATTCGACCTTCATCCGAGGAATGCTCGATCTCGTCGACAACATCGTCGACGGGCAGATCGTCCACCCGGACCGCACCATCGTCCATGGCGGGGACGATGCCTATCTGGTAGTAGCCGCCGACAAGGGCACTGCCCGGTTCTCGGACCTGGCCAACTCCATCGCCGCGGAGTACGACTACTGGCTCGGTGACGCCTTCGCCTCGGGCGGATCGAACGGATACGACCACAAGGTGATGGGCATCACCGCGCGCGGCGCGTGGGTCGCGGTCCGCGAGCACTTCGCCGACCTCGACATCGACGCCGACACCACCGAGTTGACGGCGGTAGGGATCGGGGACATGTCCGGCGACGTCTTCGGCAACGGAATGCTGCTCTCCCCGCATCTGCGCCTCGTCGGCGCCTTCGATCACCGGCACATCTTCCTCGACCCGGATCCCCACCCGGCTCGCGCCTACGCGGAGCGACGTCGACTGTTCGAGCTTCCCGGATCGAGCTGGGACGACTTCGATCGTGACGTCCTATCCGCCGGAGGAGGTGTATGGCCACGCTCCGCGAAGTCCATCACCGTCCCGGAACCGGCACGCCGCCTGCTCGGACTATCCCATCCGACCACCACCCCGGACGGGTTGATCAAGGCGCTGCTGACAGCACCGGTGGACCTGCTCTGGAACGGTGGTGTCGGCACCTACGTCAAGGCCTCTTCCGAGAACCACACTGATGCAGCCGATCCGGCGAACGACACCGTCCGTGTCGACGCGTCGCAGCTGCGGTGTCGCGTCGTGGGAGAGGGCGGCAACCTCGGTTTCACGCAGCGGGCCCGTATCGAGTTCGCGGCCGTCGGCGGGCGTATCAATGCGGACTTCATCGACAACGCGGCCGGGGTGGCCACTTCCGACGCCGAGGTGAATCTGAAGATCGCCCTGGAATCCGCTCGGCGCAAGGGATCTCTGACTCTCGAGAAACGCGACCGGCTGCTCGACGACGCCCGGGACGAGGTGGCCCGGACGGTGCTCCTCATGAACCGGGACCAATCAGTGGCGCTCGGACTTGCCGTCTCACGTGCGGCCCGGCTACTCGGCAGGCACGAGCGGCTCATCATCCACCTCGAGACCAGCGGTATGCGGCGCAGCACCGAGGTACTGCCCACCGTGCAGGAGTTGGCCGCCCGAGCCGGCGCCGGCCGTGGGTTGACCAGACCGGAGATCGCGGTGCTGCTCGCCCGGTCGAAGAACGTTGTGTGCCGGGACCTGCTCGACTCCGACGTGCCCGACGACCCCGTCTTCGCCGCAGTCGCCCTCGAGTACTTCCCCACCCGCATGCGTGACCTGGTGCGGGACGAGATCCGAGACCACCCTCTACGTCGCGAGATCATCGCGACCCGTATGGCCTCCGATCTCGTCGATCATGTCGGTCCGGGAATGATCTACCAGCTCGAGGAACGGTTAGGGGTGCGCACGCCGGCGGTTGCCCGAGCGTACGCAGTGGTCCGGGCGGTGTTCGACACCGACCGGTTGTGGGCCGAAGCGCGGGACCGTTCCGTTTCCGGTGCACACCGCTGGGAGCGGCTCGCCGCGGTCCAGGAGTTCATCGAGCATGCGGTCTTGTGGATTCTGCGGCTGCGGCCGTCGCCCCTCGACGTGACCGCCGAAATCGAGCGACTGAGTGCCGGGGTCGCAGATCTGGTCGGGGTCGGCGTGGCCGGTGACGGACCGGACTTCCGACTTCTCGCCCAGTGCCCGGCGTTGGTGGACACCGCGTACACGCTGGACTGTCCGGCACACCTCGTTGCCCGGATGCACGCGGCGACGGGACCGTTGCTCGGAATCGAGAGGATGTCACTGGATCCGGCCACCGGGTCCCACACTTGGTGGGACAGCATGGCGCGCGCCACCGTGTGGGACGAACTCACCGAAGACCACCACCGCCTCGTCGCCGCAATCCTGCGCCGGGACTGCGATCCACACACCCTGACGGACGTCGACGCGATACTGGCGCGATGGAAGCAGCGGGTTCCGGATGCGATCGCTCGGGTGACACGCCTGACCGACGACCTGTGCCGGGACGGGCGGATCGATCTGGCGCAGGCATGCACGCTCGGTGCGGAACTGCACCTGCTCGTGCGCGCAACGGAGCGGTGACGGGACGGCGCCCTTTTCGGATCCGGGAAATCCGAAAAGGGCGCCACGCCTCGCCGAGGAGGGTGTGCCGTCACGACACCGTGCGGACCTGCCATCACCTCCGCGAAGAACGGTGGAGGTGCGGAAGATCTTGTGGGTCACTGCGCGGTCGGTTCCGTTACCGAGCGTGCACGATCACTCCGCGAATATTCTTGCCGTTGCGCAGATCCTCGTACCCCTGGTTGACTTCCTCGAGTGAATAACGCGTCGTGACGAGTTCGTCGAGTTTCAGTTCGCCCTGGTCGTACATACGCAGCAATCGAACGATGTCGTACTGCGGGTTGGCCGAGCCGAACAAAGTCCCCTTGATCGTCTTCTCGTTGAGCGTCAGATCGGCTCCCGACACATGCACGGTCAGTTTGCTCGGATCGGCCAAACCCGTGATGACGACGGTGCCACCCTTACCGATCACGGCAGTCGCCGCTGCGATCACCTCCTCGTCGACCGTGCCGACCAGGACAAGTGCCTGATCCGCGCCCTGACCCCAGCTCAACTTATTGACCTTCACCGCCGCTTCTTCCGCAGTCGCGAAGGCGTGTGTGGCTCCGAACTTCAATGCTGTCTCCCGCTTGAAGGCAAGCGGATCGACCACGACGACGTACCGTGCCCCGGCCTGCACCGCACCCTTCACGGCGTTGATGCCGAGGCCACCGATGCCGTAGACGACGACGATGTCCCCGGCCCGGACGCCGCCGGCGTACACCGCGGTTCCCCATCCCGAAGGAACACCGCAGCCGACGAGCACCGCGGTCTCGAGGGGCAGCCAGTCGTCCACCTTGACAACCGAGTGCTGCGAGATCGTCGCCCGTTCGGAGAACGTACCCAGCATGCACATGGCTCCGAATTCTGTTCCGCCGGAACGGAACCGGAAACTGCCATCAGGCATCGATCCTTCGAGGATCGTCGCGCCCATGTCGCACAGGTTCTGTCGGCCGGTGGCACAGTAGCGACAGGTTCCGCAGTTGGGGATGAAGCTGCACACGACGTGATCGCCGGGTTCGACCTTGGTGACCCCGGGCCCGACCTCCTCGATGATGCCCGAGCCTTCGTGTCCGCCGACGATGGGATAGCGAGGCGGGAGGTCACCGTCGGTCAGGTGCAGGTCGGAGTGGCACAGTCCCGCCGCGGTGTACTTGATGAGTACCTCGCCGGGGCCGGGACCGTCCAGATCGAGTTCCATGATCTCGAACGGCTTTCCGGCTTCGAGTAGAACAGCAGCCTTGGTCTTCATGTGTTCTCCTGATGAGTTCGGGGTGAGGCCGGAGACGTCAGAGTGCGACGTTGACGGCCTTGGTCTGGGTGTAGAGGTCGATGGCGGCGGCGCCGAGTTCGCGGCCCCACCCGGACTGCTTGTAGCCACCGAACGGCATGGCCGTATCGAAGCCGTTGTACTGGTTGATCCAGACCGATCCGGCCTTCAGTAGGCGTGCGGTGCGGTGCGCCTTCGAGATGTCACGAGTCCAGATGCCGGCAGCCAGTCCGTAGATCGAGTCGTTGGCGGCGGTGACGATGCCGTCGTCGGCATCGAACGGCATCGCGGCAACGACCGGACCGAAGATCTCCTCCCGCACGACGCTGAACTCCGGCTCCACGTCGACCAACACGGTCGGCTCGACGAAGTATCCGGTCTCACCCCAACGCTTACCACCTGTCAGAGCGCGCGCGCCGTCCGCGAGTCCGTCGCGGAGATAGCCGGTGACCCGGTCGAGCTGCTCCTGCGAGACGAGCGGACCCAGCTCGGTCGTGGGGTCGAGCCCGGGACCGATCTTGACCCTGCTCGCGGCCTCTGCGACCGCCTCGGTGAAGCGCTCGAAGATGCTGTTCTCGACGTACAGGCGCGTGCCGGCGACACAGCACTGGCCGTGGTTGAAGAGCCACGCATTGAGCGAACCTTGAACGGCCACATCGAAATCGGCATCGGCGAACACGATGTTGGGACTCTTGCCGCCGAGCTCGAGAGTGACCTTCTTGAGGTTGCCCTTGGCTGCGTCGACGATCTTCTTTCCGACCTCGGTGGAACCGGTGAAGGCGATCTTGTCGACGTCGTCGTGTGCTGACAGCGCGGCACCCGCGTCACCGAAACCGGGTACGACATTGACCACGCCGGGCGGGAAGCCGGCCTCCTCGAAGATCTCGGCGAGCAGCAATGCGGTGAGCGGCGTCTGCTCGGCCGGCTTGAGAATCACCGTGTTGCCGGCTGCGAGAGCGGGTGCGAGCTTCCACGATGCCATGAGCAGTGGGAAGTTCCACGGCACGATCAGCCCGCAGACTCCGATCGGCTCCCTCAGCGTGTACGCGTGGAACTGACCGCCCGGTGCGAACGGCATCGAGACGTTGACCGTGCTGCCCTCGATCTTGGTGGCCCAGCCTGCGTAGTACCGGAAGACGTCGGCCGCCCAGGCCGTGTCGACGGCCGATGCGATCGCGGCGGACTTGCCGTTGTCGAGAGCTTCGAGTTGGCCGAACTCGGCGGCCCGCTCGGTGAGCAGGTCGCCGACCCGCCAGATGAGACGCTCACGCTCGTTCGGCTTCATCGAGGCCCACGGCCCCTCGTCGAACGCACGACGCGCGGCCCGGACGGCCCGGTCGATGTCGGCGGCCTCACCGTGCGCCACGTCGGTGAGGCGCTCGCCGGTGGCGGGGTCGTACGTGACGAACGTGCGGCCGGATGATGCATCGACGAACTCACCGTCGATGTACAGCAGCTTGGTGCCGGCGAGGAACTCGCGCACTCGCGCTGAAACCGACTGCTCGGCAACGACAGTCATGCCAAAACCTCCTGGATGCGATGCATATGATGCGGAACACGATCATCGTGCTGCGTGGGAGAGCGGCGGAACTGTTCAAGCTTTGGACAGCGATCGGTCACACGGTGATGTCGAGCGCCCGGATCCGGCTATACAACGTCGTGCGGCTGATACCGAGCCGGGCAGCTGCGTGCACCTTGTTACCGCAACTTTCCTGCAACGCATCTATGATCGCTTCCCGCTCGGCGCGTTCGCGGCCGCCGAGGCGGGCCACCCGAGCGGGTGCACGGTAGGCCTCGGGCAGGTCCTCGATCCGGATCGGGATGCCGCCCTTGTCGGGAAGTCCCGCAAGGACCGCACGCAGTTCGACGAGATTGCCAGGCCATGTGTGTTCCGACAGCGCAGCCAAGGCGCTGGGGCCCAAACGGATATCAGAACGGCCGAGCTCGGTGGCAAGCGCGGTGACGAGCGCCGGCAGTTCACGGGTTCGCTGCCGTAGGGCGGGCACTGCCACCTGTGCGCCGCAGCGGGCAAGCAGGTCTCGCACCGCAGGTCGGATAGTGTCGACGGGATCGGCGGTGAACACGAGTCTCGGTCCGTCGGCGCGCGTGGCGAGCGATCCCAGCAGCGCGAGGACCGAGTTCGGGCCGAGGTGGACGTGTTCGATCAGGACGTGCGCGGGTCCGGTCGCGATGTGCCTGAGTAGTCCGGCGGACCAGTTGCGTTCGCCCTCGGCTATCACGTGTGCGGCATCCACGGCCACGATCGGTCCCGCTGCATACTCTCGCGCGGCCCAGCTCCGACCGCTGCCGACCTCGCCGATGATGGCGATTGCACCAGTGCTGGAACGTAATTCGGCCATGCGGGCGCGTATCCGGGAGGTCGCATCCTGAGGCGTGGCCCGCCGGCGCACGGGCGGGCGGCTCTCATCGACACCGAGCAGGAACAGCGCACCGCTCTCAGTGCCGGACACGCGGTTGATGTGAAGCTCGGTGTGCCCGCCCCCGGAGAGAGCGAAGTCGAGCGTCCGTGTCTCGCCGGGCGGCACGTCGTCCACGAGCGCGCGCAACGCCACGTGATCACTTGGTTCGAGCAGTTCGACGGCGGCCTTGTTGGTGAGCATGACGTCCTGCCCCATTGCAGCCACGGCCACGCCACGTTGGCGGGCCGCGATCCGGAACGCGTCCATGACGCGGCGATCCGATTCACGTGCCCCCTCGAGCAGTCGCGCCTCGATATCGCGGACTGCCCGTGCGAGGAATGGCACGAATAGGGGGTTGGCCGTCTTCTCGGTCGCGGTGATGTCGAGGATGCCTTCGATTCTGCGCGTGACCGGATGCACTATCGGGTGACCGTAACAACTGAACTGCCGGAACGACTCGAGGAAATGCTCGTCGCCGTGAACGACGAGACCCTGACGCACCTCGAGGGGGGTCCCGAGCGCGTTCGTCCCGTACGTCTCCTCGGACAGCGCGACGCCGGGCAGCACCCCGACATCTTCCATAGCGGACCTCATCGCGTCCGAGTCGAACACCCTCGAGACGACACAGCAGTTGCGATCGACGAGCAGGATCCCACATTCCGTGCCTGCCAGCTGTACCCGTAATTCATCGAGCACAGGTCGGGCGGCCTGCAGCAACCGTTCTGCCGAGTCCGCCGGGGCGAGCAGGGTCGGTTCCGGAACCTGTGCCGGATCGATGCCACTGAGCTGCGAGCGCTTCCAGGACAGTTCGATCTCCGGCCGTAAGGCGTGCATCACCGTTCCCCTTCCAATCGTGCCCGGCGATCAGCGGGGAGCGACATCGCCCACGTCACGATCCTGCTGGTTGCCGTCACCGGGAACTCATCGACCGGGCCCACGGACCGGGAGATCTTGTGGTCGGCGGAACGCTCGGTGCGGCACCCGGGTTGCGACGCAGCCGATTCGTCATCGCGTCTCCTTTCCGGGCACAGGTCACGGTGCCTACGGGAGGTCCCTGTCGGCGCCGATCTGCAAACGTACTCACCCGAGTGTGGTCCAGGTAATATTCGCCCATCCCACATTCGGTAACTGTTCAGATTCTGAACACCGAGAACCGCCGATGTGGGGAAAGAGGCAACGGTGGCAGTGGCACGGCTCGAGTTCGGCGGCCCCGCGACCGTGATCGGACTGGAGAGCACCAGTGCTTCGCATTCTTCGGGGTCGTCTCGAGCGTCCGGATCCTGCGTACCCACTCCTCCAGGGCGGCACGTTCATCGTCGGACACGATCGGTTCGGCCTCGGACCGCCCAGTACGTGCCATCCACCTGTTCATACGCTTGTGAACAGAATGCCCGACTCAGGACACTAGGCCTCGGTGGCCTCGACCGCGGCCTTGGTGAGGGCAAAGGCCCGGTTGCTGTTGGGCACCCCCGCGTAGACGGCGGTGTGCAGGAAAACCTCGACGAGCTCGTCCGGGTCCACACCGGCGCGCAACGCCGCCCGGATGTGCATGTCGAGTTCGTGCTCGTTGCCGACCGCGGTGAGGATGGCGAGGGTCAGCAGCCGGCGGGTGTGGTGGTCCAGACCGGGCCGCGCCCAGATGTCGCCCCACGCGGTGCGGGTGATGAAATCCTGGAACGGCGCAGTGATCTCGGTGGCCGCCGCCATCGCGCGGTCGACGTGGGCGTCGCCGAGCACCGAGCGCCGCACCCGCATGCCCAGGTCGAACGCGGCGGTGCGCTGGGCACCGGCGGGAGTCGCGCGGGTGAGGTGTTCGCGGACGAGGGCGGTGACCCGGCCGGCCTGCTCGACGCTCGCCAGGTGCGCTGCGGGGTCGACGACGTGGAAGCCGGCGCCGGCGATGCCGTCGGCGAGCCGGCGCATCACGTCCGGCGGGGTCGCCGGGTCCTGGGCACCCGCGATCACGAGGGTGGGCGCGACGATCCGGGCCAGGTCGGCGCGGCCGTCCCACGTCGCGAGCGCCTCGCAGCACCCGGCGTACCCCTCGTCGCTCGTCGCGGACACCATCGCGACGTGGCGGTCGATCAGGTCGCGGTCGCGCGCGGCGAGCTCGGGGGTGAACCAGCGACCGACGATCGACTCGGCGATCGAGGCCACGCCCTCGGCGCGGACGGTCACGGCCCGTTCCCGCCACGGTTCGGCCGGGAGGAAGGCTGTCGAGGTGCAGAGCAGCGTGAGCGTGCGGACACGTGCCGGATGATGCGCGGCGAGCCACTGTCCGACGGCCCCGCCGAGGGACAACCCCACGACGTGGACGGTGTCGAGAGCGAGTGCGTCGAGCAGCGCGACGACGTCGCCGCCGAGGTCGTCCATCGTGTACGGGCCGTCGACGACCGGTGACTTGCCGTGCCCGCGGTGGTCCACGGCGACGACGTGCGCGAGCGGTGACAGCGCGGCGATCTGCGGCTCCCACATCGACAGGTCGGAGCCGAGCGACCCGAGCAGCAGCACCGCGGGCGCGGAGGGGTCGCCGTGCTGTTCGTAGTGGAGAGCGACGGTCATGCCGGTCCTTCCGTTGTGTGGTGGCGGGCGACCGCGCGGTCGACGAGATCGCCCGCGTGACCGAGATAGTGTGTGGGGTCGAGCAACTCGCGCACCCGGTCGGCACCGAGAGGTCCGGTGATCGCCGGGTCGCGGTCGAGTGGGGTCCCGGCCAGGGCCGCGGCGGTGACGATGTCGCGGGCGTTGTCGGTGTGCTCGGCCAGCGCCGCGGTGACCTTCTCCGCGAGGATCGCGCCTCCGGTGAGCCCGAGGTTGCGGGCCAGCGCGTCGGGGTGCACGTGCAACCCGCCGAGGCTCACCGAAAGCTGGTGTGCCGCACCACCGGACAGCCGGATCAGGTCGGTGAGTGTCTCCCACTCGGCATGCCAGGCACCGGCTGCGCGGGCGAACTCGTGGTCCGCCGCGGCGAGCACCGTGGCGACCAGACCCGGCACCCGTCGCGCGGCGGCCCGCGCGGTGATCGCCGCGACCGGATTGCGTTTGTGCGGCATGGCGGAAGATCCGCCGGGTGCGTCCTCGCCGACCTCGCCGAATTCGGTTGCGGCCATGAGCACGATGTCGGTGGCGGCCTTCGACACCGATCCGGTGGCGACACCGAGCGCGGAGGCGAGAGTCGTGACCGGGGTGCGCACGGTGTGCCACGGCACGATCGGCCGGGCGAGGCCGAGCAGGTCCGCGAGCGTGTCGGCGAACGCGAGACCCTCGGGATACACCGCGGCGAGAGTTCCTGCCGCACCGCCGTACTGGACCGGAAGCATGTCCAGCGCCCGCTCGATCGCGGCGACACCGTCGTCGAGCGCGACGAGCCAGGTCGCCGCGAGCGCCCCGAAGGTCGTGGGCAACGCCTGCTGGCCGAGCGTGCGGGCGACCATCGGGGTGTCGCGATAGGTGGACGCGAGCCGTGCCGCGGCGTCGGCTGCGGCCCGCAGGTCGGCGACGATGCGTCGACCGGCCTTGCGGGCCAATAACATCAGCGCGGTGTCGAGCACGTCCTGGCTGGTGGCCCCGACGTGCACGGCGGCGGCCGGCGCATCGGCGCGTTCCCGCAGGATCTTCACCAGCGGGATCACCGGATTGCCGCCGGCCGCGGAGAGCGTGCCGAGTTCGGCCGGGTCCAGGTCGCGGGCGATCGACGCGGCCGCCGCGGCAACCGCTGCGACGTCGGCGGCGGTGGCCCGGCCGTGACGTTCCGCGGCACGGGTGATCGCCACCTCGACGTCGAGCAGGGCCGTCAGCCATGCGTGATCGGACAGCATCGGCGCGAGATCCCCGGCCCCGAAGACCGGGTCGAACAGGCTCCCGCGGGTGTGGTCGGACCGTGCCGGCTCGGACAACGCAGGCTCCCGTCTAGATCGAGAAGAACGGTGTCTCGACACCGTTCGGATCGAGGTCCTGAACGTACACCGTCCACTCGTAGCCGTCGCCGGTCTTGTCGGCGACGAGCTTGGCGCGCTGCGACTCGGGTAGGGCCGTCAGTACCGGATCGGTCGCGTGCTCCGCGAGGTCCTCGGGGAAATACATGCGCGTGTACAGGCGATCCAGCGTGCCGCGGGCGAAGATCCCGACCAGCAGGTGCGGCGCCTGGCCGTCGCCGGAACCCGGCTTGACGGTGTGCACGACGGCCGTTCCCGTCTCGTCGGCGGCGCTGCGGGCGAAGCCCCGGAATCCCGGTGCGCCGTAACGGCCGTCGGTGTCGGCCTGCCACGTCTCGAGCATCGCGTCGGCCATGGGTTCGCGGTGGCCGTCGAGGACCGTGATGCGGACCGTGATGCGGCCGGGAGTATCTGCGGGGACGACGTTCTCGCCGTCGGTGCCCCAGTCGAGACCGATCTTCCAGTAGGGTCCGACGGTCTGCGACGGTGTCGGGCCGAAGGTGGCGGTGCTCTGGTCGCCGGGGGTGACGGGGTAACGGGGAGCGAAGTCACTCATCGTCGTCCTCCTCGTTCTCGAAGGGGGTGGCCTCGCGGCCGCGCAGCACGATATCGAAGCGGAACCCGAGGGCCCAGTTGTCGACGGTGGCGTCGTAGTCGAACACGCTGACCATGCGGTGCCGCGCCTCGGCGGGCACCGAGTTGTAGATCGGGTCCTGGAAGAACAGCGGGTCGTCCGGGAAGTACATCTGGGTGACGAGCCGCTGCGTGAACGCCGTGCCGAACAGGGAGAAGTGGATGTGCGCGGGCCGCCACGCGTTGTGGTGGTTGCGCCACGGGTAGGCACCGGGTTTGACGGTGGTGAAACGGTATCCGCCCTGCGCGTCGGTGACGCAGCGGCCGACGCCGTTGAAGTACGGGTCGAGGGGAGCGGGCCAGCTGTCGTTCACGTGGCGGTACCGGCCGGCGGCGTTGGCCTGCCACACCTCGACGAGGGTGTGCGGGACGGGCTTGCCGTCGCTGTCGAGGACGCGGCCGTGGACGATGATGCGCTGGCCGGCTGCTTCGCCGCCGTTGGCGAGGGTCAGGTCGGCGTCGCCGTCCTGCACCCGGTCCTCACCGAAGACGGGGCCGGTCAGCTCGCCGAGGCGCTGCGGGATCAGCGTGAGGGGCTGGGCGGGGCGGCGCAGGGCGGTGGTCCGGTAGTCCGGGAAGTCCAGTGGTGGGTGCACGCCCTCGGGGCGGAAGAATCGTGGTGGCAGATGAAGCACAGGAACCTCGCGTGTCGAATCGGGAAGGGACGGGGGCGACGTGGTGTCAGTTGTCGGGGCCGCCGGTGTACGCCTCGGCGAGGTACTGCCGGCCGTACCGGGAACCGGTGACGGCAGCGAGCTCGCCGAGGGCGCGACGGCGTTCGAACGATGTTGCATCGGAACGGGTGTGGAGCATGGAGGTCATCCAATAGGAGAAGTTCTGCGCCTTCCACACCCGCTGCAGCGCGGTGTCGCTGTAGGCGTCGAGCAGCGCACCCGAACCGGTCGAGAAGAAGGAGTCGAGGGCACGGAACAGCACGCGTACGTCCGCCAGCGCGAGGTTCAGGCCCTTCGCACCGGTGGGCGGGACGGTGTGCCCGGCGTCGCCGGCCAGGAAGAGGTTGCCGTGGCGCATCGGTTCACACACGTAGGACCGGAACGGCAGCACCATCTGCTCGAAGATGCGGCCGCGCTTCAACTCGAGACCGTCGGGGCCGTCGACGCGCCGCTGCAGTTCGTCCCAGATGCGTTCCTCGCTCCAGCTCGAGGCGTCCTCGGCCGGGTCGCACTGGAAGTACATGCGCTGCACCGCCTCGCTGCGCTGACTGATCAGCGCGAAGCCGTATTCCGATCGGGCGTAGATCAATTCGGGTGCGCTCGGCGGCGCTTCGGTGAGGATGCCGAACCAGGCGAACGGATACTCGATGAAGTGGTCGGTGCGCACGTCAGCCGGAATCGCCTTGCGGCAGATGCTCTGTGATCCGTCCGCGCCCACGAGGATGCGGCAGTGGATCTCGATCTCGGTGCCGTCGGCCTCGGTGACGCGGATCTTGGGCGTGTCGGTGGTGACGTCGAGAACCTCGGTGTCGCGGACGCCGTAGCGGACATCGCCGCCGTCACGCTCGCGCGCCGCGGCGAGGTCCACGAAGACCTCGTTCTGCGGGTACAGCCACACCGACTCGCCGACGAGGTCCTGGAAGTCGATGCGGTGGCTGCGCCCGTCGAACCGCAGGTCGATGCCGTCGTGCCGGTGGCCTTCGGACAGCACGCGACCGTTGACGCCGCTGTCGGTCAGCAGCTTCACCGATCCATGCTCGAGAATGCCCGCGCGGTGGGTGGTGCGGATGGTCTCGCGGTCGCGCTTCTCGACGACGATGTTGTCGATGCCGGCCTTCGCCAGCAGGTGCGAGAGCATCAGCCCGGCCGGACCGCCACCGACGATGCCGACCTGCGTGGTGACGGTCGTTCGGGGTGCGGTCATCGGATTCCTCCAGGGGTGCTCGGATGAACGCAAGTGTGGTGCGCACCTCACCCGAAGCGAACCGCTCTTCTCATTGAACGAGAAAATCGGAGGTGGTCGGGGGCTGTTCCCCGGCGGCGCGGGCGATGCCCCGCGCCGCGGCCATGAGCACCGCGATGATCGCCTGCCTCTGCGCGATCCCGGTGGGAACCACCACGCCGAGCGCCGCGAGGGCGTGCCCGGACCGGCCGACGACCGGAACCGAGATGCCCGTGGTGCCCACGTCGAGGACCCCGTCGTAGCTCGCGTAGCCGCGGCGCCGGATCTCCGCCAGATCGCGACGGAAATCCCTTGTGGTGGTGGGAGATCGGAGATTCACCTCGGGGTGGAGTCGTTGATAGTCCTCCTGCACGTCGGCGGGGGAGAACGCGAGCATGACCATGCCCATCGACGTGTCGTGCGCCGACATCCGGCCCGCCACCGAAGCCTGGTTGATCACCGACCCGGACGACGAAAGCCGATCGAGCACGAGAACCTCACCGTCGCGCAGCACCGACAGTTGCGTGTGCTGGTGCACGACCGACTGCACGTCCTGCAGGAACGGCAGCGCCGCCTCCCGCAGGTCCTTCGCCGGGGAACTGCGCGCGACGAGTTCCCACAGACGCATGCCCAGACGCACCGTGCCGTCCGGTTCCCGCGCGAGGATGCCGTGGTGCACCATCTCGCCGACGAGCCGGTACATCGTCGCCTGCGGGATACCGGACCGGCGTGCCAGGGCGCTGACGGTCAACGCCGGTTGCGCGTCGTCGAAGGATTCGAGGATGCGTACGACGCGGTCGAGAATCGAGTCACCGGACGGCGAATTGGCCATGCTCCGATTATCGGCGCCGCGGCACCTGCGCCCGCGTCAGCCGGGGATCCTGATCGTGATACCGGGGAACACCTCGATCTGCGGCGGCAGGTCGATCGGTACGTCCGGGATGTCCACCGGCGGCGCTTCCAGGGTGATCGGCGGCAGTTCCGGCAACGTCAGCTGCGGCACCGGGGGAGCGGTCGTCGTCGTCGTTTCGCTGATCCCCGCGTCGGCGGGCACGCCGGCCTGACCGTCGATCGGGTCCGGCCACGGGAAACTCTCGAAGTCGGTGCCCTCGAGCGCACCGTCCATCGTGCCCTTCCAGATGTCCGACGGCAGGCCCGAACCGTAGATGGATCCGCCCCAGCTGTTGACGATCGCCTCGCCGTCCGGGGTACCGACCCACACCGCCGTCGACAGCGACGGCGTGTACCCGACCATCCAGGCGTCCTTGTTCAGGCCGGTGTCCCCGAGCTGGGTCGTGCCGGTCTTCGCCGCCGACGGACGACCCCCGGCCAGCGCGTGACCGCGCGAGTACGCAGCGATCGGCAGCATGGCCTGCGTGACGTTGTCGGCGACCGCCGGATCGAGCCTGAATTCGCCGGGGGAGGCGGGCCGGTCCAGCAGCACGTCGCCGTCGGCCGTCTCGACCCGCTGGACGAAGAACGGCTCGTGGAAGGTTCCGGACGCGGCGAGCGTCGCATAGGCCGAGGCCATGTCGATGACGCGGGACTGATACTGGCCCAGAACGATTCCGCCCTCCGGCGGACCGCCCTCGTGACTCAGCGTGGTCCCCTCCACGCCCGGAATGGTCATGGGGATGCCGGCGTCGTGCGCGGCGTCGGCGATCGCCTGCGGGCCGTCGTCCATCGACATCATCAACCGGTAGAAGCTCGTGTTCAGCGACCGCTTGAGGGCCTCGGCGATCGTGCACTTGCCGCACGAGGCGCCCTCGACGTTGCCGATCTCGATGTTGCCGACCTTCAGCGGCGAGCTGTCGAAGCGGGCGTTCAGGCCGATGCCCTGCCGCAGAGCCGCGACCAGACCGAACACCTTGAACGACGAACCGGTCTGAAGCGGCGCCTGCGCGAAGTCGAAGCCTGCGCCCTCCTCGCCGCCGTAGTAGGCGCGCACGGCACCGGTGCGCGGGTCGATCGACACCACCGCGGTCCGCAGGCTCTCGTCCTCACCGTCGAGAGTGCTGCGAGCACTGTCGATCGCCGCCTGCTGCGCGACCGGATCGATGGTCGTCGTGATCCGCAGCCCCTCGGTGTTCAGCGTCTGCTCGCTGATGCCCGCGGCGGACAGTTCACGCAGCACCTGAGTCTTGACGTGGCCTTCCGGTCCGGTCGAATCATTCTGCTGCGCAAGCTGATTCGACGGCACCGTCGGCGGGAACTGCTGCCCGTCACGTTCGCCTGCGTCCAGCACGCCCATCTCGACCATGCCGTCGAGCACGTACGTCCAGCGCGCCTCGATCGCCGGCCGGTTGAACTCCGGGTCCAGCGACGACGGGCTCTGGATCACCCCGGCAAGCACCGCCCCCTCGGACACCGACAGCTCACCGACGGGCTTGCCGAAGTACGCCTCCGACGCCGCCGCGATGCCGTACGCACCGCGACCGAAATAGATGGTGTTCAGGTAGGCCTGCAGGATCTCGTCCTTCGACGACTGCCGGGCCATCTTGGTGGAGACGACCAGCTCCCGCATCTTGCGGGTGATCGTCCGGTCCGCGCCGACCAGCACGTTCTTCACGTACTGCTGGGTGATCGTCGAACCACCACCGGCGGTTTCCTTGCCCATCACGTTGTCGCGCGCCGCGCGCACGAACCCGGAGATCGAGAAGCCGGGATTGCTGTAGAAGTTGCGGTCCTCCGCGGACAGCACCGCGTTGCGGACGTGCTCGGGAACTTCCTCGATGTCCACCTCGGTGCGATTGCCCTCGGGCGGCACGACCGTGCTGAGCACCGTGGTGCCGTCGGCCGCGTAGATCGTGGCCACCTGATCGTTCTTCATGTCCGACGGACGCGGTACGTCGACCGACATGTATGCCACCGCGAAACCGATGCCGGGCACGATCACCAGGAGCGCCACGACGGCGAGCACCAGGTAACGGACAAGGCGCCACCCCCGTGACTTGGCGGGGGTGGCAGGTCTGGAAGGCGACGACGACGAAGAACTCACACGGGCTACTTTCTGGCGAAATCCGGGCTCGACAGATCATCGCACCCTGTCATCCGTATGGTACGTAGTCCGGGACAACTGTGATCGAAGGCGCACGGGCCGTGTCCCGTGTCTATATGTGGCGCCTCCCACCGCCACAAAGGCACACCGGCGCCTACGGCGCCCTCCGCCAGGCACGGAACGCGAAACCCCACGCGGTCGCGAATCCGAGCAGCACCAGTCCCGGGACGATGCCCGGCGCCGGGGACCACAACTCGGCGACCGCGGCGATCAGCGCCATGACCGTGAACACGGTCAGGAACCCCAGCAGCATCTCGAGCCGCTGCCGCCGGGGGACCCGTCTCACGACTTCACGCCGCCCGCGGTCAGACCCGAGATGATGCGGCGCTGGAAGATCAGCACCATGATCACCAGCGGCACCATCACCAGCGTGCCGCCGGCCATGATCGAGGCGTACGGCGTCACGTACGGGTCGGTGCCGGTGAACCGTGCCATCGCGACCGTCACCGGCGCGGTCTTCTCGCTCGACAGCTGCGACATCAGCAGGTACTCGTTCACGGTCGCGATGAACGCCAGGATCGCGGTGGTGAACATCGCCGGCGCGGCGAGCGGCAGCATCACCAACCGGAACGCCTGCCCGCGCGTCGCACCGTCCATCCGGGCCGCCTCCTCGAGTTCCCACGGCAGTTCCGAGAAGAACGAGGTCAACGTGTACACCGTCAGCGGCAGCACGAACGAGATGTTCGGGATGATCAGCGCCTGGTAGCTGCCGATCCAGCCGATGTCGGTGAACAACTGGAACAGCGGCGTCACCAGCGCCACCACCGGGAACATCGACGCGCCCAGGATGATGCCGGTGACGAAGTACTTGCCCCGGAAATCGAACCGGGCCAGCGCGTAGGCGGTGAACACACCGAGCAGCAGCGCGACCGCGGTGGTCGCACCGGCGATGATGACGCTGTTGACCAGCGCGCGGGAGAAGTTCACCTTCGCGTCGGGATCGAGGGCGTCGGCGAAGTTCTGCAGCGTCGGGTTCGCGGGCCACAGCGACGTGCTGAACGTCTCGGACGGCTCGCGCAGCGCCGTGACGATCATCCAGTAGCAGGGCGCCAGGCCCCACAGGACGATGAGGATCACCCCGGCATACGTGCCGGCCGAGCGCACCTTCGTGCCTCCGGTACCGGGACTGCTCATCCGACGTCTCCCTTCCGCTGCGCCTCCTGCGTCTGCACGGCGTTGGCACCGAGGAACCGCACCAGCACGAACGCGACCGCGAAGATGAGGAGGAACGTGATCGTCGACAGCGCGGACGCCGAGTTCGCGCCCTGACGCATCTGCTCGACCACCAGCACCGAGATCGTGGAGGTCGCGGGGTTCGAGCCCATCATGATGGCCGGCAGGTCGTACATGCGCAGCGCGTCCATCGTGCGGAACAGGATCGCGACCATCAGCGCCGGCTTGACCAGCGGCAAGGTGATCATCTTGAAACGCTGCCACGCGTTCGCGCCGTCGACCTTCGCGGCCTCGTACACCTCCGCCGGGATCATCTGCAGGCCGGCGAGGATCAGCAGCGCCATGAACGGCGCGGTCTTCCACACGTCCGCGACGATGATCGCGAACCGGGCCGGCCACGGATCCGCCGTCCACAGGATGTCCGTGCCGAGCATCTTGTTGGCGATGCCGTCGTTGGCGAAGATGAAGAACCACAACTTCGCGGTGACCGCGGTCGGGATCGCCCACGGCACCAGCACCGACGCGCGGAGCAACCCACGACCGCGGAACGATTTCGCCATCACGACCGCCATCGCGAAACCGATGACGGTCTCGAGTGAGACGGTGACGACGGTGAAGAAGAACGTGTTGAAGATAGAGCCCCAGAACTGGGAGCCCAGCGTGCCCGGCGGGCACGGAATGCTGCCGGTGGCGGTACCGCAGGACTGGGTGATCCACCGGACGTAGTTCTCGAAACCGACGAAACCGCCCTCGACGAACCGGCCGGTTTCGGGATCGAGTTTCTTCGCGTCGCCGTGCAGCGACATCCAGACCGCCCGCCCGAGCGGGTACAGGATGATGACGGCGAGCACGGCGAGGGACGGCGCCACGAACATCCACGGAGGGATCCGGCGGCCCTGCTTGATCGCGGGCGCGCTCGGCTCCGGAGGTTCGGTCACCCGGTGCCGTCCGTGCACACGGTCGCGGTCGGGACCGAGGTACTCGGTCCCGACCGCGGAATCGTGTGGCGGATCCGCGGGAACCGGTCGGCGGTCTTCGTGACCGGCTTGGACCTGCGGTTCTGCCATAGGTACTGCTCCTAGTGGATCAGTTGCCGGCGGTTTCGATGCCGGCCTTGATGTCGGCGAGCGCCTGCTCGACCGTCTTCTCGTTCCGGATCGCCGCGTACGAGTTGTCGGCGATCGCCTTGGACACGTTCGAGTAGTACGGCGAGGACGGACGCGGCTTCGCGCTCTCGAGCGCCTGCTTCAGCGTCGCGAAGTACGGGTACTGCTCGAGGATCGCCGGGTCGTCGTAGACCTCGGCGAGGACCGGCGCGCCGCCGACCTCGGCGTAGTAGGTCTGCGACTGGCGGGTCTGCATGAACTCGAGGAAGTCACGCGCGGTCGCCGGCGCATCCGAGAACGCGCTGATGCCGACGTTGTAGCCACCGAGGGTGGAGACGCCCGGTCCGTCGACGCCGGGGAGCACCGCGATGCCGTAGTTGCCGGCGATCGAGGAGGACTCGCCGTCGGTGAAGAAGCCCGGCCACGTGCGCAGGAACAGGGCCTTGCCGT
Organism: Rhodococcus sp. HM1; assembly: GCF_023218075.1. Lineage (GTDB taxonomy): Bacteria > Actinomycetota > Actinomycetes > Mycobacteriales > Mycobacteriaceae > Rhodococcus. Next base: position 25,256 of record NZ_JALPTB010000052.1, read on the forward strand.
CGCCGAACGCGGTCTGCGACTCACCTTCGGTGTAGGTCTGCGCGGCCGCCGGGATCGTGCCGTCCGCGAAGCGGTCGACGATGAACTGCAGACCCTCGCTCGTCTTGTCGTCGATCGACGGGGTGAGGCCGTCCTCCGAGACGAAGCTGCCGCCGAAGGCGTTGGCGATCTCGGTGACGTTGACCGTCAGGCCCTCGTAGTCCTTGAACTGGCCGAGGTAGCAGTCGATGCCCGCCTCGACGGCCTTCGGGCACTCCGCCTGCAGTTCCGCCCACGTGGCCGGGGCCTTGTCGACGAGGTCGGTGCGGTAGTACAGGAACGCGGCGTTGGTGTTCTTCGGGGCCGCGAACAGGGTGCCGTTGTAGGTGCCCGACTCGACGGTCGCGGGCAGCAGGCCGTCGGTCGAGATCGCGTAGTCGCCCTCGAGCGGCAGCAGCCAGCCGTTGGCGGCGAACTCGGCGGTGTTGGTGACGTCGACGGCCACGAGGTCGTACTCGTCGCTCTTCGCCTGCATGCGCTGGGCGATGTCGGCGTACTGGTCGTCGGCTTCCTTCGCCAGCGGCTTGAAGGTCACCTTCTCGTCCGGATGCTCGGCATTCCAGTCGGAGATGATGTTCTCGAGCGCCGCATTCAGGGGGTCCTGGCCCTCGACGATGGTGATCGGGCCGCGCCCTTCGCCTGCCGCGGACGCCGAGCCGCTGCTGTCGCTGCTCGAGCTGTCGTCGGACGAGCAGGCCGTCAGGACCAGCAGCGACGCCGCCGATGCAGCGATCGCTGCGCGGCGGACCGCCTTCGTGTTCAGAACCATGGATTACTCCCGTTCGGATTCGGAAAACTCCTCGTCGGCAGCCTATGGCCACCGACACCGGCACCTACTCTGGCATGCGAGACCGGGAAAAGGGGATATTGCTCCCAACCTGAATCGGTCATGTCCGTTCCCGCAGGCCTCGTCGTCGGCCGTGCTCAGCCGAGCCGGCGACCGTCCTTCGTCGAGAACACATGCACCTGCTCCGGATCGAAGTTCAGGTAGATGCGCTCGCCCTTCTGCGGCGGATTCCGCCAGTCGCCGCGCGCCACGATCTCCTGCGAGCGACCCGCGATGTACGCGCGGCCGTACACATAGGCGTCGGAGCCGAGCTCCTCGACGACGTCGACGTCCATCGCGAGACCGTACTCGGTGATCTGGATGTGCTCGGGACGGATACCGACGACGACCTCGGTCTCGTGGACCTCACCGACGACGTCACGCGGGATCGGCACGTACGTCTCGCCGAGGATCGCGCCGCGGTCGAACACCGGCAGCGTGAACAGGTTCATCGCAGGTGAGCCCATGAATCCGGCGACGAACACGTTCGCGGGCCTGTTGTAGAGGACCCGCGGCGACGCGCACTGCTGCAGGATGCCCTTCTCGAGAACCGCGACCCGGTCGCCCATGGTCATGGCCTCGACCTGGTCGTGGGTGACGTACACGGTGGTCGTGCCGAGGCGGCGCTGCAGCTGCGCGATCTGCGTGCGGGTCTGCACCCGCAGCTTCGCGTCGAGGTTCGACAGCGGCTCGTCCATGAGGAACACCTGCGGCTGCCGGACGATGGCGCGGCCCATGGCGACGCGCTGACGCTGTCCACCGGACAGTGCCTTGGGCTTGCGGTCGAGGTACTGCTCGAGGTCGAGCATCTTCGCGACCTCCTCGACCCGCGCGCGGATCTCTGCCTTCGGGGTCTTCGCGAGCTTGAGCGCGAAGCCCATGTTCTCGGCGACCGACATATGCGGGTACAGGGCGTAGTTCTGGAACACCATCGCGATGTCCCGCTGCTTCGGGTCCTGCCCTGTGACATCGGTGTCGCCGATGAGGATGCGGCCGCTGTGAACCTGCTCGAGACCTGCGAGCATGCGCAGCGACGTGGACTTGCCGCAACCCGACGGACCGACCAGCACGAGGAACTCCCCGTCCTCGATCTTCAGATCCAATGCGTCGACCGCCGGCGTGGTCGAGCCGGGGAAGAGGCAGGTCGCCTTGTCGAAGGTCACTGAGGCCATGGCACGAGAGAATAGGCGACAAAGCCGAACGCGCCTATTCTCTGTCGGTGAGTTCCGACCGGATGCTGACCCGTATCGGCGGCCTGCTCCGCCAGGCGGAATCGACCGACAACCAGCACGAAGCCGACGCGTTCCTGGCGGCTGCGCAACGTCTGGCGACCGCGTCGTCCGTGGATCTCGCGGTCGCGCGTGCCCACACCGCGTCCCGGGAACGCCGGGCCACGCCGGTGCAGCGGCTCATCACGATCGGGGAGAGCGGGAAGAAGGGGCTGCGCACGTACGCGCAGTTGTTCCTGGCGATCGCCGCCGCCAACGACGTGCAGTGCGACATCACCGCCACCTCCACCGTCATCTATGCGTACGGATTCGGCGACGACATCGACGTGTGCGAGGCGTTGTACTCGTCGCTGCTGGTGCAGATGGTGCGGGCGTCGGACGCGTACCTGCGCGCGGGCAGCTATCGGGAGGAGACGACGGTGCGCACGGTCGTCGAGCAGCGCGGGGGACGGCGGGTCCGCACGCGGGTGCGCAAGCCGGTCGCCGGGGTGACCGCGCGCCTGAACTTCCAGTCGGCGTTCGCGGCGCGGATCGGGGCACGGCTGGCCGAGGCGAAGCAGCAGACGGAGCAGGAAGCGGAGGTCGCGGTGCCGGGCACGGAATTGGTGTTGCGCGACAAGCAGCTCGAGTTGCGCGATTTCTACACCAGCACGTCGCAGGCGCGGGGCAGCTGGCGCGGCAACCGTCCGACGGCCGCGCACTCGTCGGACGCGCAGCGGGCCGGGGACCGGGCCGGGCGGCGGGCGCGGCTGGGGACGGCGCCGGAGCTGCCGTCCGGGGGCCGGAGGCTGACCCGATGACCCGCGTTCGGGATACGCAGCGGGCGGCGGTGTACGAGGCGGAGTCGCTGGTGCGGCGCATGTTCGACCTCGCCGACGAGCGGGGGATCCGGGAGGTGGAGATCGCCGGGTCTCGTGTGACGCTGCCGGTGGAGCGCCGGTTCGCGTCGATCGAGTCGGTGCAGGCGTATCTGGATGCGGTGCTGGCTCTGAACTGGGTGCGGGAGCGCTGGCCGCGCGCCGCAGTGCGGGTACGGGTGCGGGCGCGCGCCGGGAACACGGCAGCGCACTACGAAAGTGATTCTGCGGTCATCGCACTGCCGGAGCACCGGGCGAACACGGCGTGGGCGTTCCGGGAACTGGTGGTCCTGCACGAACTCGCGCACCATCTGGATCCGTCGGATCCGGACGATCCGGCCGAACCGGCACACGGGGCGGCGTTCGTCGACCGCTTCCTCACGCTGGTGGGCGAGATCATCGGACCCGAAGCGGCGTTCGCGTTGCGTGCGTGCGGCTTCGCCGCCTGCGAATGACGGTGGTGAAGTTTCCGGGCGCGGTCAGGGCATGTCGGGGCGACGGTGCGACCACCGGCGCACCCGTGAGCGTCCGTGCTCGGCCGCGTGAATAACCTTGTCTCCCAGCTTCTTCGACTCGGCGACGAAGCGCTGCCGACTGCCCTTGTCCTCGGCGCGCCGGTTTCCGGTCCACCGGCCCAGCGTCTGCTTCGCCTTGCCGGCGGCGGCCTCTGCGCTGTGTTTGATCCTGTCCGTGAGGTGCGCCATGGTGTGCTCCTGTCCGGCCACGTGCGGCCGTTCGACGATTTCGGATACCCCCGCAACTCGGAGGAAAACCGGACGCGAACGTACCGACCGGTCCGCATTATAGGGTTGAAGATCAACTTCGGATTGATGTTTCACGAAGTGTGACGCAGGTTACTCCAGTCCCACGTGCAGGCGGACGCCCGCAGAGTTTCGATCGCCGACTCTCCCCACGGGACGGGTCGCAGCCGAAGGAGATGACCATGAAGGGTGGAGCACGAATTGCCGCGGGGGTCGGCATCGGCTACATGCTGGGACGTACCCACAAGATGCGACTCGCGCTGATGCTCGCGGGGGCGGGATTGAGCGGGCGCCTCCCCGGTACCCCTCAGGAATTGATGAAACGCGGTGTATCCGCTCTGGGGTCCTCACCTGAACTGAGCAAGATCACCGAATCCGTTCGGGGCGAACTGCTCGGCGCGGCGCGGGCCGCGGCCGTGACCGCAGCGAGCAACCAGATCGACTCGCTCAACGAGCGACTCCAGCAGGGCGGGGGTCTGCTACGCAGCAAGAGGAGTACCAAGTCGGAGGACGAGGACTACGAGGAACCCCAGGACGAATACGACGAGGACGAGCAGGGAGCCTACGAGGACGAGCCGACCGACACCGCCGACGAAGAGGACACCTCGGACGAGGACACCGGCGACGAAGGCACGGGCGAAGAGGCCTCGGGCGAAGAGGACACGGAGGACGTCGATTCCGAGGAGGAGCGGAAGCCCGCGAAGAAGCGGCCCCCGGCCCGGCGCCGGACATCCGAGAGCGCCTCGTCGACACGATCACGATCCGCTCCCCGCCGGAAGAAGTCCGATGAGGACGACGAACAAGCGCCCAAGCCACGCCGCCGAAGCTCCCGGACCGAGAGTTCGGCATCCGGGCGCGCCCCCGTGCGACGTACGAGGAGCTGAGTCCCATGACCAAGGCACTGTCCGATACCACCCGGAAGGTGGGTAAGGCCGCGACCGGCGCGGCAGGAAAAGCCGGCAGGACCGCAACCGGCGCCGCGGGCCGAGCCGGCAAGGCCGCGACCGGGACGGCGCAGAAGGCGGCCGGCGCGGCCTCGCCGACCGGGCATCTGCAGAACGCGCTGCAGACCCTCGCCGGAACCGTCACCGAGCGGGCCGTGGACACCGTCACCGACAAGATCACCGGAACGGCCGGGCGACTGCACGACTATGCCGAAGGCACCGGCAACACCGGTCTGCTGTCGGCGCTGACCGGCGTCGACAAGCTCTCGGAGGGCGCTTCACCGCTCAAGGCCGCCATGAGCGCCGGTTTCGAGGGCGTCAAGGGCACGGCCAAACAGAAGTTCCAGGACGTGAAGGAGTCCTTCGGCGGCGGCGGTGGCCGGAAAGGCTCGGGCGGCAAGAAGATCAAGCTCACCAACATCGTCGAGCAGATCGACGTCGGGGTGCCCGTCCGGCTCGCCTACGACCAGTGGACCCAGTTCGCCGACTGGCCGAAGTTCATGAAGAAGGTCGAGCAGGTCGAGCAGGCCGCCGACGAGAAATTGCAGTGGACCGGCAAGGTCTTCTGGTCGCGCCGGAACTGGGAGTCGACGATTCTCGAACAGGTTCCGTTCGAACGGATCGTGTGGCGTTCCAAGGGCGGCAAGGGTTACATCGACGGCGCGGTGACCTTCCACGAGATCACCGAGAACCTCACCCGGATCGTTCTGGTACTGGAGTACCACCCCCGCGGCCTGTTCGAGAAGACCGCCAATCTCTGGCGTGCCGTGGGACGGCGATCCAGACTGGAACTCAAGCACTTCCAGCGTCACGTCATGACCGAGAGCATCCTGCATCCCGACGACATCGCGGGGTGGCACGGCGAGATCCACGAAAGCAAGGTGGTCAAGGACGACGAGACCGCTCGCCGCGAGGAGCAGGAGGAACAAGAAGAGGACGAAGGGTACGAGGAGCAGGACGAATCTGCCGAAGAACCCGAAGAAGAGGAAGAAGGGGAGGAGCCGGAGGACGAGGAGCCCGAGGACGAATACGACGAAGACGAGTACGACGACGAGCTCGAGGACGAAGAGCCCGACGAAGAGCCCGACGAAGAGGAGCCCGAAGAGGACGAAGCAGAGGAGCCCGAAGAGGACGAAGCAGAGGAAGAACCGCCCGCTCGCCGTAGGGCCCCCGCGCGAAGCAGGGCACGGTCCACGGCCGGCACGAACCGAGGAGCCAGGAAATGACCATCCAACCCGCCGGTGGCGGTGGCGGCGGTGGCGGCGGGATGGCACGCCCGAACTCGTCCGGTCTCGCCGAAGTCATCGACACCATCCTCGACAAGGGTCTCGTGATCGACGCGTTCGTGCGGGTCTCCCTCGTCGGTATCGAACTCGTGACGATCGACGCCCGCGTGGTAGTCGCCAGCGTCGACACCTACCTGCGTTTCGCCGAAGCGGTGAACCGTCTGGAGATCTCCGACAGTGAACCGAAGGGTCTGCCCGATCTCGTCGGTGACATCACCTCGGGCGGTTCGAAACACAAGACCAAGGGAGCACTGGAAGCAGCTACCGAGAAGGTCTCCGAGTTCCTCGGAGACGTCGACGACAGGCGGCAGCGCGCCCCGCGCGGATCGAAGAGAGGGGAGTAACGATGACCGACACGTCGGCGGACGAACGCACGCCGGAAGAGCAGGGCATCACCGGCAGCACGGGCATCTACGTCTACGGCATCGTCCCGGGGGACGTGGAAGCGGAATCGCATGCTACCGGTGTGGGCGACCCCCCGAGCAACGTCTCGGTCGTGCGGAGCGGCGAGATCGCTGCGCTGGTCAGCGAGATTCCGGTCGACCGGCCCCTCGGCACGCCCGACGACCTCAAGGCCCATGCGGAACTGCTGGACGGGACCGCCGCGGTGGCACCGGTGCTGCCGCTCCGGTTCGGGGCGGTGCTGTCGGACGAGGACGCGGTGTCCGAGGAACTGCTCGACGCCCATCGTGACGAGTTCGAAGCGGCGCTGAACGAACTCGAGGGCAGGGCGCAGTTCGTCGTCAAAGCACGCTACGACGAAAGAGCGGTGCTCAGTGAGATTCTCGAGGAGAACGCCGACGCGGCTCGCTTGCGCGAGGAGATCCGCGACAAGCCTGAGGACGCGACCCGCGACGCACGAATGATGCTCGGCGAGATCATCACCCAGTCGATCGAAGCCAAGCGCAATGAGGACACCCAGCGGGTCGTCGACGCGCTCGAGGACCTCGAACCGATGGTCAACGTCCGCCAGCCGACACACGACGAGGACGCTGCGCACGTGGCGGTGCTCATCGAATTGTCCCGGCAGGGCGATCTCGAGGACATCGTGCGTTCCCTCGCGGAAGAATGGGAGGGCCGGGCGAAGATGGATCTGCTCGGGCCGATGGCCGCGTACGACTTCGTGATGAAAAGAGCACCGGAGGACTGAGCCGTGGGACTGATCTCGTCCGTTCTCACACTGCCGATTGCCCCGATCCGGGCGGTGCTGTGGCTCGGCGAACTCATCCAGGACCAGGTCGAGCAGCAACTGCACGACCCGGCCACCATCCGCCGGGAACTCGAGGAGATCGATGAGGCGGCCGCCGCCGGCCGCCTCACCGACGAAGAGAAGGCCGCGGCGCAGCAAGCCGTCCTCAACCGGATGATCCGGCCGGATACCGGCGCCCCGCCGATCTAGGAAGGGGACCACGGTGGCCGGACGTACGACCCGCAAGGACAGCGGCAGTTCCGAGCCTGAGCCTCTGCCCCCTTTGTCCGCAGCGGAGGTGGCCCGTTTCGCGGTCGAATATCTCACCGAGTTGACGACGAAGGACCCGCAGGGCGTCACGTCGGTGTCGCCCAGCGACGACGGGTGGACGGTCGAGATCGAGGTGATCGAGGACCGGCGCATCCCGTCCACGGCGGACATGCTCGCGTTGTACGAGGTGCGACTGGACCCGGATGGAGAACTGTTGTCCTACCGCAGAACCAAACGCTACGGACGCGGCAGCACCGACCTCGGAGGTAGCAGATGACCGTGATGGGTGGCGGCTCGTCGTCCCCGCAGCCCTACGGCGGCGGGCACCAGTCGACGAATCTCGGCGACATCCTCGAGCGGGTCCTGGACAAGGGCCTGGTGATCGCCGGGGACATCCAGGTGAATCTGCTCGACATCGAACTGCTCACCATCAAGCTGCGCCTGGTGATCGCGTCGCTGGAGACGGCGAAGGCCGTGGGCATCGACTGGTGGGAGACCGACCCGTGGCTCAGCAGCAAGGGCAAACGAGCGGAAATCGAAGGCGCACAACAGGATCTCGAAGTCGAGAACCGGAAGCTGCGGGACCGCATCGCGGAACTCGAGGCCGCACGGAGGGAACCGGTCGCCGAACCGGTCGAGGTCGAGGATGCCGAATTCGAGGACGACGAGGTGGACGATGACCGCTGATCACGGCGTGTGGGTGTACGCGGTGACGGGTGCGGACCTGCCGGACGAAGCCGTCTCCGACGTGACGGGGGTTGCTCGCGAGGCGGTCCGCGCCGTGTCCGCCGCCGGACTGACCGCCGTCGTCGGCACGGTGCCGCTCGGTGAGTTCGGGGAAGAGGCGTTGCGCAGCAACCTGGAGAATCTCGAATGGCTCGAGACGGTGGCGCGCACGCACGATGCCGTCGTGTCCGCCGTGGTGCGGTGGGCTCCGGCGATTCCCTTGCGGCTGGCCACCGTGTATCTCGACGACGCGCGCGTCTGCGACGTGCTCGAGGCGCGCCGGGCGGACTTCGACGCGGCGCTCACCCTCGTCGCGGGACGTACCGAATGGGGTGTGAAGGCGTACGCGGACGTGGACGCGATCGCTGCCGGCGCGGTGGAGACTGCGGGATCCGGAGCCGAGAAGGGAACCGGCACAGCCTATCTGCTGCGGCGTAAGGCGCAGCTGTCCGCGCGGGAGGACGCCGAACGCGCCGCAGCGGACCGCGCCGACACCCTCCATGCGTTGCTGCTGCAGCACTCGGCCGCGGGGCGCCGGCAACCGCCGACCGACCCGACGCTGAGCGGCCGGCGGGACCGGATGGTGCTCAACGGCACCTACCTCGTGGACGACGCGCGCAGCGACGAGTTCGCCGAAGCGGTTGCGGCGGCGCGCACCCAGTTCGACGGGCTCGAGCTGGAACTCACGGGTCCGTGGCCCCCGTACTCCTTCGCGGGTGTGGACCGGGGGAACCCGTGAGCGAGGTGCCCGAGGAGCGTCGGATCGCGCTCGTCGACCTGCTCGACCGGGTGCTGGCCGGGGGTGTCGTCATCGTCGGCGACGTGGTGCTCTCGGTCGCCGACGTGGACATGGTCCGCATCTCGTTGCGCACCCTGATCTCGTCGGTCCGTGCCATCGCCGAGGACCAGGGGATCGAACAGCAGGGAATCGAACAGCAGGGGATCGAGGGTCCGTGACCGAATTCGGCGGGCTGCCACCGCGTATCGACTCCGACCCCGAATCCGTGGAGCGGGGTCTGGTCACCCTGGTGCTGACCCTCGTCGAGCTCCTCCGCCAGTTGATGGAACGGCAGGCACTGCGACGGGTCGACCAGGGCGACCTCAGCGACGAGCAGATCGAACGCATCGGCACCACGCTGATGCTGCTCGAGCAGCGCATGGACGAGCTGCGCGAGCATTTCGGTCTGACGCCCGAAGATCTCAACATCGATCTCGGGCCGCTCGGTCCCCTGCTGCCGCCACCCTGACCTTCGATCAGTTTCCGGTGACGTCGACCCGCTCGTGCTCGGCGACCGCCCCGGCCAGGACCCGCAGGTGGTCCTCGGTGCTGCCGAGGGTGTGTTCGATCGCGGTCAGCCTGCTGACGTAGTGCCCGACCGGATATTCGGCGGTCATGCCGATACCACCGTGCATCTGGATCGCTTCCTGCCCGATGCTGCGGGCGGACCTGCCGACCTGCAGCTTGGCCCGGGAGGCGATGGTCGGGTCGACGATGCCGTCGGACAGCGCCATCGTCGCGTACAGGCTCAGGCTCGTGGCGAGTTCGAGCAGCACGTACATGTCGGCGGCGCGGTGGGTCAGTGCCTGGAAGCGGGCGATGGGCGCGCCGAACTGCTTGCGCTGCCTCAGATATTCGGTCGTCAGCCGCAGGGTTTCCTGCATCGCGCCGACCGCTTCGGCGCACAGGGCGGCCTGCGCACGCACCTGCGCGGCGACTATCGCGTCGGTCGCATCGGTGACGTCGACACCGAGCGGTTCGGCGGTGACGCCGTCGAGGGCGAGCTGGGCGCCGCGGCGTTCGTCGTGGGTGCGGTACGCGGTGCGGGTCAGGCCCTCCGCGGACGCCTCGACGAGGAACAGTCCGGTTCCGCCCTCGGGCAGTCTTGCGGACACCACGAACGTGTCGGCGCAATCACCGTGCAGCACAGGGTTCTTGCGTCCGGTGACGGTCCAGACGTCACCGGTGCGGGTCGCGGTGGTCTGCACGTCCGTGAACGGCCAGCGGCTACCGGGCTCGTCGTGCGCGAACGCGAGCAGCAGCTCTCCCTCGGCGACGCGCGGCAGGATCGCGGCGCACTGCTCGTCGCTCCCGGCCTCGGCGACGAGACCGCCGGGCGTGTACACCGCGTCGAGCAGGGGTTCCGGTGCGAGTGCCCGCCCGATCTCGGTCATTACGGCCATCGTCTCGACCGGTCCGGCACCCATGCCGCCGTGTTCCTCGGGGAAAGGCAGCCCGAGGAGGCCGAGTTCGGCGAACTGCCGCCACACCTCCGGGTTCCAACCCCGGTCGGTGGCGGTGATCGCGTTACGGGTTTCCGCGTCGTACACCCCGGACAGCAGGTCGCGGGTGGTCTTGCGGAGCAGATCCTGTTCGGTGTCGAGTTCGAAATTCATGGTGGCTGCTCACAATCCGAGAATGGAGGAGGCGATGATCTGACGCTGGACCTCGCTCGACCCGCTGTAGATCGAGACCTTGCGGTTGTTGAGGTAGACCGGCGCGGAACGTTGTGCCCAGTCGGGGGAGTCGATGTCGTCGGCGCCGACGGGCAGCGAATCGGGACCGGCGATGTCGGTGAGCAACTCGGTCGCGGCCTGCTGCAACTCCGAGCCGCGCAGCTTCAGCAGCGACGACGCCGGGTTCGGCTTTCCGTCGGCGGAACTCGCGACGACGCGCAGCTGGGTCAATTCCAGTGCCAGCAGCTCGTTTTCGAGTTCGGCGACGCGCGCGGCGAACAGCGGGTCGTCGAGCAGCGACCCGGATCCGAGGCGGACCTGGGCGGCGAGTTTCTTGGCGCGTGCGATGCGAACCTTGGTGGCACCGACGCGCGCGACCCCGGTGCGTTCGTTGCCGAGCAGGAACTTCGCGTAGCTCCAGCCGGCGTTCTCCTCGCCGACGAGGTTCTCGGCCGGGACGCGCACGTCCTCGAAGAACACCTCGTTGACCTCGTAGCCACCGTCGATCAGCTTGATGGGGCGCACCGTGACGCCGGGCGTCTTCATGTCGATGAGCAGGAACGAGATACCGGCCTGCCGTTTCGGTGCGTTCGGATCGGTGCGGACGAGCGCGAAGATCCAGTCGGCGTGCTGCGCGAGCGTGGTCCAGGTCTTCTGCCCGTTGACGATGTAGTCGTCGCCGTCGCGGACCGCGCGAGTCTTGAGGGACGCCAGGTCGGAGCCGGCTTCGGGTTCGGAGAAGCCCTGGCACCACCAGATGTCGAGATTCGCGGTCGCCGGGAGGAAACGTTCCTTGAGCTCCTGAGAGCCGAATTCGGCGATGACGGGACCTACCATCGCGGTGTTGAACGGCAGCGGGTCGGGGACGGACGCGAGTTGCAGTTCGTCGAGCCACAGGTGCCGCTGGACCGAGGTCCAGTCCTTGCCGCCCCATTCGACGGGCCAGTGCGGCACGGCGAGGCCGTGCGCGTTGAGGATCCGCTGGCTGGTGACGATGTCGTCGCGGCCGAGCGGGCGGCCTGCGGCCACGCGTTCGCGGAGCTCGGCGGGGATCTCGGTGGTGAAGAACGTGCGCAGTTCGTCGCGGAATGCGAGTTCCTCGTCGGTGAGCGTCAGATTCATGATGGCCTTCCGTCCCGGTGATGGACGCGGACACGCGGCGGCTCCGCGTCGCCCCGACGATAAACCGTACACTGTTAGGACGTCCAGGTCCCCGCTTCGAGGAGGATGCCGATGGCCCGGCCCCGGACACCGCTGCTGAGCCGGCAGCTGATCCGCGACACCACCCTGCGCATGATCGACGAGCACGGCCTCGGGGACGTCTCGATGCGCCGGATCGCCACCGAACTCGGAGTCCGCGCGCCCTCGCTCTACACGCACTACCCGACCAAGGACGCGCTGCTCGACGACATCGGCAACCTCATCGCCGACGACGTCGACGTCTCGGGTTTCGAAACGGGGGACTGGCGGGAGGCGCTGCGCACGTGGGCCCGCTCGTACCGGGCGGCGCTGGCCGCGCATCCCAACATGGTTCCGTACCTCGCCTCGAGTCCCGGCACACGCCCGGGTGCTCTCGACCGGGCGGATGCCGTGCACGGCGGTCTGACCCGCGCGGGCTGGCCACCCCGCACCGCCACCCTCATCGGCGCGTCCGTGAAGTACATCGTGCTCGGCGCCGCGATCGCGTCGTTCGCCGGCGGATTCCGCGGCGACCGCGACACCTACGACGACCGCTACCCGCATCTGTCGGACGCGCACCGCCTCGCCGAGCGCGCCGCGGAGATCGATCACGACAGCTTCGAGCTCGCGCTCGAGACGTTCCTCGTGGGACTCGAGCCGCAGTTCGCCGCGCTCGGCGGCAGCCGCTGATCCGGTTTCGGATGCAGGAGGCGATCGGTGGTCCTACCGTGGTTTCCATGACGCGCCCCATCCGCATCGGACTCCAACTCCAGCCCCAGCACCAGCCCGACTACGGCGTCATCCGCGACACCGTCCTGCGCGCCGAGGACGCCGGCGTCGACATCGTGTTCAACTGGGACCACTTCTATCCGCTCACCGGCGACCCCGACGGTGCTCACTTCGAGTGCTGGACGATGCTCGGCGCCTGGGCCGAGCAGACCGAACGCGTCGAGTTCGGCGCGCTCGTCACCTGTGGTGGTTACCGCAACCCGGATCTGCTGGCCGATATGGCCCGCACCGTCGACCACATCAGCGGTGGGCGGCTGATCCTCGGCATCGGGGCGGGCTGGTTCGAGAAGGACTACACGGAGTACGGCTACGACTTCGGGACCAAGGGTTCGCGGCTGGCTCTGCTCGCCGAGTATCTGCCGCGCATCACCGCGCGGCTCGGCAAGCTGAATCCGGCCCCGACGCGCCATATCCCGATCCTCATCGGCGGTGGTGGCCCGCGGAAGACCCTGCCGCTCGTCGCGAAGTACAGCAACATCTGGCACAGCTTCGGTGACCTCGGCACCCACGTCGAGAAGTGGGGAATCGTCGAGAAGCGGTGCGCCGAGATCGGCCGGCACGCGTCGGAGATCGAACGGTCTGTGCCGTGGCCCGGCGTCGACCAGGCCGCCGCGTACGCGGATGCGGGGGTCACGCTGTTCACCGTCGGCGCCAGCGGTCCCGACTACGACCTGGCGCCGCTGATCGAGGCCATCGGGTGGCGTGACGAGAACTCGCCGCCGCTGCTGTCCGGTCTCGCCTGACCCGTCACGCCGCTACTGTCGGGGTCATGACACGACAGGTGAGTGTGTGGGGTGGACATTTCTGGCTGAGCGGGAAGACCCGGGAGGCGGCGCTGGACGCGGCGCGCGAACTCGACGAACTGGGGTATTCGAGGCTGTGGACGTCCGGCGGATTCGGGGACGGCGTTCCGTCGATCTACGGCGAAGTACTGGATGCGACAACACGTCTCGGTGTCGCCAGCGGCATCCTGAGCATCTGGCACGCCGAGCCGGCGGCCACCGCCGAAACCGTCCGCGGGTTCGAGGAGAACCATCCGGGCCGTTTCCTGCTGGGCCTCGGCACGAGCCACGCGCCGGTGGTCGAGGCCAAGGGCGCGAACACCTACGCCAAGCCGTACAGCCGGATGGTCGAGTACCTCGACGCCCTGGATGCCGAGGGGTTGCCGGCGGAGCGTCGGGTGCTGGCCGCCCTCGGCCCGCGCATGCTCACCCTGTCCGCCGAGCGGTCCGCGGGTGCGCACCCCTACTTCGTCCCTGCCGAGCACACCGCGCAGGCCCGGGAGCTCCTCGGTGACGGCCCCCTGCTGGCCCCGGAAGTCGCGGTGGTGCTCGAGCGCGACGAGGACACCGCCCGCGCGATCGCGCACGAGTACATGCGCGGCTACCTGGCGCTGCCGAACTACTCGAACAACCTTCGTCGCCTCGGCTACGGCGACGACGACCTGGCCGGGGTCGGCAGCGACCGACTCCTGGATGCGCTGATTCCGTGGGGTGATCTCGACACCGTGGTCGCTGGGATCGAAAAGCACTACGAGGCCGGGGCCGACGAGGTCGCGATCCAGGTGCTCACCGGCGACCCGTTCACGTTCGCGAGTTCCGCGTATCGGGAGCTGGCGGGGGCATTGATGTAGGCGGAGCTGGTGTGCCTTTGCGGCGGTCCCTGCCGCCACAAAGGCACACGGGCGGAGCCTTGCCTCCTGACCCGTCACTCTGTTAACTGTAGTTGTGGTCGCCGTTCGCCCCGAACGACTGCCTCGTCGACCCAGGGAAGAGACGTCATGGACATCGAAGTACTCGGACGCGTACTGACCACGCTGCCGGAGAACGACGACCACCCGTACCGCACCGGCCCGTGGCGGCCGCAGCACACCGAGTGGCGCGCCGACGACCTCACCGTCGTCGGCAAACTTCCGTCCGACCTCGACGGCGTCTACCTGCGCAACACCGAGAACCCGGCGCATCCCGCACTCGAGGGTCTCTACCATCCGTTCGACGGCGACGGCATGATCCACGCCGTCGGATTCCGCGACGGAAAAGCGTTCTACCGCAACCGATTCGTCCGTACCGACGGCTTTCTCGCCGAACAGGAGGCCGGAGGCCCGCTGTGGGCCGGCATCGCCGAGCGGCCCGAGAACTCGATCCGGCAGGACGGCTGGGGCGCGCGCGGTCGCATGAAGGACGGCTCGAGCACCGACATCACCGTGCACAACGGGGTCGCGCTGTCGAGTTTCTGGCAGTGCGGTGAGCTGTACCGGCTGGATCCGACCACGCTCGAGACGCTCGGAAAGTCCACGTGGCACGGCGATTTCCCGTCCGCGGGTGTCTCCGCGCACCCGAAGGTCGACGAGCGGACCGGCGAGATGCTGTTCTTCGACTACACCACCGACGCGCCCTACATGCACTACGGCGTCGTCGACGCACAGGACCGCCTGGTGCACTACGTCGACGTGGAACTGCCCGGTCCGCGCCTTCCGCACGACATGGCCTTCACCGAGAACTACGCGATCCTCAACGACTGCCCGCTGTTCTGGCTGCCGCAACTCCTCGAACGCGGCCGGTACGTCCCGAAGTACCACCCGGACATGCCGATGCGGCTCGGGGTGATCCCGCGCCGCGGCAAATCCGACGAGATCGTGTGGTTCGACGCCGACCCCACCTACGTCCTGCACTGGACCAATGCCTACGAGAGCGGCGACGAGATCGTCCTCGAGGGCTTCCACCAGAGCGACCCCGAACCGGCCGACGACGGAAACGGCAACATCTACAAGCGTCTGTTCCGGTCCCTCGCCCTCGACCGCATGGGCACCCACCTGCACCGGTGGCGGCTGAACCTGCGCACCGGGCAGGTGAAGGAGGAACGGCTCTCCGAGTCGATCACCGAATTCGGAATGATCAACCCGCACCACGCGGGAGTACAGCACCGCTACACCTACGCGGCGACGGGCGTGCCCGGCTGGTTCCTGTTCGACGGCCTCGTCAAGCACGACGTGCTCACCGGCAACGAGGAGCACTACGCGTTCGGCGACGGCGTGTTCGGCAGCGAAACCGTGATGGCGCCCCGTATCGGGTCGACGTCCGAGGACGACGGCTACCTCGTCACCCTCGTCACCGACATGAACGAGGACCGCTCCGAATGCCTCGTGTTCGATGCGCAGAACGTCGCCGACGGTCCCGTCGCGCGGATGCAGCTGCCCGAGCGGATCTCGAGCGGCACGCATTCGACATGGGCCGCCGGATCGTCGCTCCCCGGCTGGCGTGAGGACGACCGGCCGGGCAGCACGATCGGCTTGTAGGCTGCCCCGGTGCCCGGCACCACCACGTTCACCACGCTCGAACCGGGCGGCGACAACGCGCTCGCGGTGACCCTCGGGATCCTCGGCGACGAATGGAACCTGTGGATCCTCCGCTCGGCACTGCTCGGCGCACGCCGGTACGGCGACTGGATCGCACGCGGTCCCATCTCCCACGCGGTGCTGACCGCGCGGCTGGGCCGGCTCACCGAGGCCGGGCTGTTCGAGAAGGTCGCCTACCAGCAGCAACCGGTACGCCACGAGTACGTGCTCACCGCGCGCGGACGCAGCGTGTGGACCGTGCTCGTGAGCATGTGGGCGTGGGAGCAGCGCTGGTCGGCCGATGCGGAAGCGCGTCTGCCGCGTCGGCGCCACACCGTGTGCGGGCAGCTGTTCGTGCCGCGGCTCGTCTGCGCCGCGTGCGGGGCCCCGGCCGACGCGCACGACGTGAGCGTGCGGACCGGACCGAGCGGCGAGTGGTCGCGGTGTGTGCCCGCCGCGGCCGGTCGTCGTCGCTCCGGGCGTGCGGCCCGCACCCCGGACATCGTCCCGCACACCATGGAACTGGTCGGCAACCGCTGGTCGGCGGCATTGCTGGGCTCCGCGCACCGCGGCGCCACCCGATTCGGGGAATTCGCGGAGCAGATGGGGGCACCGCCGGCGGTCGTCACCGATCGGCTCCGGCGGTTCACCGAACTCGACGTGCTCGCGCCGCGCCCGCATCCCGGCCGGGCCGATTGGGTGACCTATCACCTCACCGACAAGGGCCTGGCGTTCTTCCCCGTCATCGCGTGCATGATCGCGTGGGGACAACGCTGGTTCCACGCGCCCGAGGGCCCCGCGCTCGAAACGGTGCACCTGGGATGCGGGGCGCCGTTCCTGCCGAGACTCGTCTGCGACCGGTGCGACGGCACCCTGCACGCGGCGACCATCACGATCGAGGACGTACCCGACGCGGACGGGTAGGGACCGACAGCTCCCGTTTTCCGACCCCCGTTTTCCGAGCGCGCGGCCCCGTTTTTCCGAGCGAATGTATCGCTCGTCTCCTTCAATCGACCGAATGTACCGCTCGCTCGGAGAAAGACGGGGGTGCGCGAGGACGGCGGGCCGGCTCAGCCGAAGTCGACCTGCCGGTGTTTGTTCGCCAGTGCCACCACCATGCCGGCGCCGAACGGGCCGCGGCTGTCGAACAGCACCGATGTGCCGACGGCGACACCGTCCTCGCCGATGTGGTGATCGGCCTCGACCCCGACCTCCTCACCGACCGGCAGCCGCGACAGGGTCAGGGTGAGGTCGGCGTTGATGTATCCGACGCCCTGCTCGCTCCAGTTGGTGACCAGGCTCGTGCCCTCGCCGACGATCGCGGTCCGCACGAACGGCGACATCTTCTCGCCGAGGATCACCGGAAATTGTCTGGCCCACATGCGTTTACGGCTCGAATTCTGATGCTCGGACCGTATCTGCGACCAACCCTCCGGGTGGTCGTCGCTGCCGAACCAGGTCGGCACGAATCCGGTCTCCGGGTCATCCGTGCGACTCGACGGCGGCGCCGGATGTTCGTCGCGGGTCCATACCGTTCCGGGCGGCTGCTCCGACGGACGGAGATACACGACGGTCGCGCGCGCGACCACGTCACCGTTCTGCAGCATCTGTGCATCGGCCACCCGGATGCGGTTGCCGTCGCGCACGAGGGTCGTCTCGACCGTCACGGGATCGGTGCGCACCGGTTTGAACAGATCGACGGTGAGCCGCGACGGCACCCAGTTCTCCACCGCATGCCGGTTCTCGAGTTCCCGGGCGAACAGGCCGCACACGCACGGACCGAGCAGCATGTCCGACGACCAGGGACTGATCGCCAACTCGGTCGGCACGAACCGGCCGTCGACCTCCGTGAAATATCCGCGTTCGGTACGTCCCATGCTCCGCATTCTCCGGACCGGTCGTGCGAGAGGTCACGGCGGGTCCGTGGGCCGCGCGGTCCGACAGTGTCGAATGTTCCCGTTCAACCCGTGCTCGTCGGTCTAGGCTCCGAACATGGTCGGATCGGCGAGGAAACTCCGCACCGCGTTCGCGATACTACTGACGATGCTGCTGGCGCTCGTGCTGACATCGTGCAGCTCGTCGGGCGACGACGCCTCCGGAACCCGCGACCTGTGTTCGCCCCCGGGAATCGAGTCGGCGTCGGCCGCGCCGACGAACCTGGCGCAGGGCGCGACGGAAGCGGAGGACCGCTACACCACCCCGGACGTGGTGCCGCTCGAGAGCATCGACACGTCGCGGCTGGGGCTCATCACCCCGGGTGTCCTGACGGTCGGCACGCTGTCCGACGCCCCGCCGAGCATCTGCGTGAACTCCGAGGGCGTGTTCACCGGCTACGACAACGAGGTTCTGAAGGCCATCGGGGAGAAGCTCGGACTCGAGGTGCAGTTCGTCGGCACCGAGTTCGCGGGGCTCCTCGCGCAGGTCGCTGGGCACCGCTTCGACGTCGGCTCGTCGTCGATCACCACGACGGACGAGCGCCGCAATCTCGTCGGGTTCACCAACGGCTACGACTTCGGCTACTTCTCACTCGTGGTGCCCAACGGCAGCCCGATCACCGGGTTCTCGGATCTGAACGCTTCCACCCGTATCGGCGTCGTCCAGGGGACCGTGCAGGACGACTACGTCGTCAACACCCTGAAGCTCGATCCGGTCAAGTTCCCGGACTACAACACCGCGTACGCGAATCTGAAGACCGGCCAGATCGACGCGTGGGTCGCGCCGTCGCAGCAGGCCGAAGGGGCCATCGCACCGGGTGACCCCACGTCCATCGTGGAGAACACGTTCAGTGTCAACAACTTCGTGGGCTGGGCGGTCGCGAAGGAGAACCAGCCGCTGATCGACGCGCTGAACTCCGGTCTGGACGCCGTGATCGCCGACGGCACGTGGGCCGAACTGTACACCGAATGGGTGCCGCGCGAGCTGCCCGAGGGCTGGAAGCCCGGCAGCAAGGCCGCACCCGAACCGGAACTGCCCGACTTCGCGGCGCTCGCCGCCCAGACGGGCACCGAACCCGCGGGCACGCCCGCCGCCGAGCAGAAGTCGACGCTGACGCAGCTGCGCGAGACCTTCTTCGACTGGGGGCTGTATCAGAAAGCGTTCCCGGATCTGTTGAAGACCGGCCTGCCGAACACCCTGATCCTGGCGCTGACCTCCGGGATCGCCGGCACGATCCTGGGCATGCTGCTGGCGGTCGCCGGGATCTCCCGCACCCGCTGGCTGCGCTGGCCTGCCCGCGTCTACACCGACATCTTCCGGGGACTGCCCGCCGTCGTGATCATCCTGCTCGTCGGCCTCGGGGTGGGACCGGTCGTGCAGGGCCTCACCGGCAACAATCCGTACTGGCTCGGCGCGGCGGCGCTGGCGCTGCTGGCCGCCGCATACATCGGCGAGATCTTCCGCTCCGGCATCCAGTCGGTCGAGGCCGGGCAGATGGAAGCTGCGCGAGCACTGGGCTTCAGTTACCGGCGGTCGATGTCGCTGGTGGTCGTGCCGCAGGGCGTCCGCCGCGTGCTGCCCGCGCTCATGAATCAGTTCATCGCCCTCATCAAGGACTCGTCGCTGATCTACTTCCTCGGCCTGCTCGCGACGCAACGTGAGCTGTTCGCGGTCGGCCGCGACCTCAACGCCCAGACCGGCAACCTGTCACCGCTCGTCGCCGCCGGTCTGTTCTATCTGATTCTGACGGTGCCGCTGACGCACCTGGTGAACTACATCGACCATCGGCTGCGCGTCGGCCGGAAGGAAGTCACGCTCGACCCGCTCGAGCAGGACCTCGTCGTGGAGAGAGGCTGAGAACGACCATGACCGCTCCGACTCTCGAGGGTGTCTCGCTGACCGGCACGGGGCTGCACCTGGCGTTCGGATCCAACAAGGTGCTGCGCGGCGTCGACCTGCACGTCGACGCGGGGAAGACCGTCACCGTGATCGGGCCGTCCGGATCCGGCAAGTCGACGTTGCTGCGCGTGCTCAACCGCCTGTACGAACCCGACGCCGGCGACGTGCTGCTCGACGGGAAGTCGGTGCTGAAGGACAACCCCGACGCGCTGCGTCAGCGCATCGGCATGGTGTTCCAGCACTTCAATCTGTTCCCGCACAAGACGGTCATCGAGAACATCGCGCTGGCGCCCCGCAAGCTCAAGGGCATGTCGAAGGACGAGGCCCGGGCACTCGCCCTCGAGCAGCTCGAACTGGTGGGTCTCGCCCACAAGGCCGAGTCGCGGCCGGCGAATCTGTCCGGCGGGCAGCAGCAGCGCGTGGCGATCGCGCGGGCACTGGCGATGAAACCGCAAGTGATGTTCTTCGACGAAGCCACCTCCGCGCTCGACCCGGAACTCGTCAAGGGCGTGCTGGCGCTGATGGCGGATCTCGGTGCCGGCGGCATGACGATGGTCGTCGTCACCCACGAGATGGGTTTCGCGCGGTCGGTGTCGGACACCGTCGTGTTCATGGATCACGGCGCGGTCGTCGAGACCGGCACCCCGGACCAACTGTTCGACAGCCCTGAAACCGAACGGCTGCAACAGTTCCTGTCGCAGGTTCTCTGACGGATCGAGGCTGCCGGCGGGATTACGGCTGGATCAGTACATTCAGGCCCCGCTCGAAGTCGGCGACACGCCGCGAGAGAGCGTGGTGGCCACCGTTGACGATCTCCGACACCCGGACGATCCCGGCGGTGTCCGCGACCTGGTTGAGGTTGCGCGACGTCCAGTACCAGGCGGCCGTGGTGAAGGCATTCTCCGGCGCGGACAGCAGTTCGGGGTTCGCGACGAAGTCCACCCCGGTGGCCTGGCTCAACTTCTCGTAGTTGTGACGACCCGTGATCTGAATGGCGCCGCGACCCTTGTAGCGCACGCCGTCTCCCGGCTGGGTATTGCCGAGATCGCGGCGGCCCTCGTAGGCGCGCCCGGAGGCGTACTCCTCGAAGGTGCGGAAGGAATCGGACTCGACGGCGAGTTGGGCGATGAACGCCGCCTGCCGGACCGGTGTGTCGATGCCGTTGCGCACCATCGCGTCGTTGAGCGGGGCGATGTACTGCTCGATCTTCTCGGGCTGGACACCCGGCACGATGCGAGCCAGCTCATCGGGGGTGACGGCGGGCGGCGGGGGC
>NZ_JALPTB010000053.1 GCF_023218075.1 Rhodococcus sp. HM1
CGGCGGCAGCGTCAGATGTGTAAAAGCGACAGCCCCCGCGCCCCGTGCGTGGTTTCGGTAGTTGCCGCTACCGAAACCACGCACGAGGCAAGGGTTTCGATCACGACGATCCGAACCCTGTACGCGGGCGTCACCTCGGCCCCATGATCACCACTCTGAGAATCGAAAGCTGTTTTGGGCCCGGTAATTCCGGCCAGGAGGTGCCGGAACCGTGAACGCCCCCGTCGACACCCTCGACGACCCGACCATCGCGGTCACCGCCACGCCGGCGACCCCGCGACCGGGCAACCCGTTCCTCCGCCGCGTCGCAGGCCGTCTCGTCGCGCTGGGCGCGTTCCTGCTGCTCTGGTGGGCGGTGACCGCTGCCGGCCTGATCGAACCGCTGTTCCTGCCGTCGCCGGGCGCGGTGTGGGACGCGTTCGTGCTGGCCAACACCTGGCATCCGGTCGCACCGGGTGTCGACCGGCTCGTGCAGGGCGCCCAGGGCTATTTCCTGTGGGAACACCTGCTGGCCAGTTGCCAGCGGATCGCCGCGGGTGTCGGCGCCGCCATCGTCGTCGGCCCGCTCCTCGGTTTCGCGATGGGCATGTGGCGACCGCTCAACACCCTCGTCGAGCCGTATCTGAACTTCCTGCGGGCCCTCCCCCCGCTCGGCTACATCGGCCTGCTCATCGTGTGGTTCGGCATCGGCGACACCTCGAAGATCTGGCTGCTGTTCCTCGCCGCGTTCCCAGCGATCACCATCGCCACGATCAACGGCGTGCATTCGGTGCCCCGCGACCACATCGACGCCGTGCGCTCACTCGGCGCCAACCGCCGCCAGGTGCTCACCGAAGTCGTCCTGCCCTCCACCGCACCCGAAGTGCTCACCGGCATCCGCATCGCCGTGGGTTTTGCGTGGACGACGGTCGTCGCGGCCGAACTCAACAACGGCATCCCCGGCATCGGCGGATTGGCGTATCTGTCCGGCACACAACTCGATACACCGCTGACGATCGCGTGCATCGTTGTCGTCGGGATCACCGCCCTCGTGCTGGACGCAGTCATCAAATGGATCGGCGTCCTCGCCGTGCCCTGGAAGGGAAAATCATGAAGCGCACACTCGTTGCCGTCACCGCGCTGGCAACGGCCACGCTCGTCGCCGGCTGCGTGTCCTCCGACCGCAGCAGTTCCCCCGACGGTTCCGCTGCAGCGAGCGCCTGCCCGTTCGAGGTCGACGAATCGATCACCACCACCGCCCGGATCGCCTACCAGGACATCCCGAACGGTGATCTCCTCGTGAAGGATTCGGGCATCCTCGAGGCGTGCCTGCCCAACGCCGAGATCACGTGGAGCCGGTTCGCGTCGGGTGGCGACGTGGTGCAGGCCTTCGGTTCCGGCAGCGCCGACCTCGGCCTGCTCGGTTCCAGCCCCGCGACGAAGGCGCTGTCGGCGCCGCTGAACATCGACGTACAGGTCGTCTGGATCCACGACGTCATCGGCGCAGCCGAGTCCCTCGTGGTGCGCGATCCGGCGATCACGTCGGTCGAACAGCTCGCGGGCAAGACGATCGCGACGCCGTTCGCCTCGACCGCGCACTACAGCCTGCTCGCCGCACTGGACCGCGCCGGCATCACCGACCAGGTCACCCTCGTCAACCTGGCACCCGACGCGACGGTCGCGGCGTGGCAGAGCGGCGAGATCGACGGCACCTGGATCTGGGAGCCGACCCTGTCCGAACTCACCGACGGCCACGTGCTGCTCACCAGCGCCGACACCGCCGCCGCCGGCGTGCCGACCTTCGACCTCGCCGGCGCGACCCGCGCATTCGTCGACGCCAACCCGGAGTTCGTCGCGGTGTGGACGCGGGCCCAGGACTGGGCCGTCGAACAGCTCCTCACCAACCCCGACGAGGCATCGGTCGCGCTCGCGGTCCAGCTGGGCATCTCGCCGGAGGAGGTGCGTCCGCAGCTCGACGGGCTGACCTATCTGCGGGCGTCGGATCAGGCGTCGGACGAGTATCTCGGGGCCGCCTTCGCCGACAATCTGCTCTCCACCGCACAGTTCCTGCTCGAACAGGGTCAGATCACCGCGGTGAGCGACCCGGAGGTGTACCGGAACGGCATCTACGTCGACGCGGCACGCAAGGTCGCACAGCCGTGACCGGCGTCCGGACGGGAACCGACCGGGTCACCTTCACCGGGGTCTCGAAGTCGTACGGCACCGGTCCGTCGGCGGTGCCCGCGGTGAGCACCGTCGATCTGACCGTCGAGCCGGGCGAGTTCGTGTGCCTGGTCGGCCCGTCCGGATGCGGCAAGACCACCCTGCTGCAGATGCTCGCGGGATTCGAATCCCCCACCACCGGCACCGTCGACATCGGCGGCGTCCCGGTGACGGGCCCCGGTCCCGAACGCGGGGTGGTCTTCCAGAAACCCAACCTGTTCCCGTGGAAGTCGGTGCGCGCCAACGTCGAACTCGGACCGAAGCTGCGCGGTGTCCCCCGGGCCGAGCGCCGCGCGCGGGCCGACCGGATCCTCACGACGGTCGGCCTGTCCGAGTTCGGGGACCGGCGCACGTACGAGCTGTCCGGCGGTATGCAGCAGCGCGCGCAGATCGCGCGGGTGCTGGTGAACGAACCGCGAATCATCCTGATGGACGAGCCCTTCGGTGCGCTCGATGCCCTGACCCGCGAGAAGCTCCAGACCGAACTGCTCGCGATCCGGAACGCCGAGCACCGCACGGTCCTGTTCGTCACCCACAGTGTCGACGAGGCCGTCTTCCTCGGCACCCGGGTACTCGTGATGAGCGCGCGACCCGGCCGCATCGTCGAGGACGTCAGGATCTCGTTGCCCGGCGACGAGGACGACGCACCGCGATCACCGTCGGTGCGCACGACCCCCGAGTTCGCCGCCTACAAGGAGCGGATCGCGAGCGAGATCTACCGCGCCCACGCCTGACCGTCAGTGCACCAGTGAAAGTCCCTGCGCCGCAGCAGGATGCTTCCACAGTCCACGGCGCGCCAGCAACGGCAGGACACCCTCACCGAACCAGTACGCCTCCTCGAGGTGCGGGACACCCGAGAGCACGAATTCGTCGACGCCGGCGGCGTGATACTCCTCGATCAGCGCGGCGACCTCCTCGTGACTACCGACGAGCGAGGTTCCCGCGCCGCCGCGCACGAGTCCGACCCCACTCCACAGACCCGGGTGGATCTCGAGGGTGCGGGCATCCCCGTCGTGGCGGGTCGCGCTGCCGTGCAGTTCCCGCATCAGACGCTGGCCCTCGGACTCGCTCGCCGCCAAACCGGCTTGGGCGAGCGCGATCTCGTCCGGGTCCATGTCGTCGAGCAGCCGCTGTGCCTGCGCCCACGCCTCTTCCGACGTGTCGCGGCTGATCACGTGCAGCCGGACTCCGAATCGCAGGGACCGGCCGAACACGGCAGCCTCGGACTTCACCCTCTCGATCTTCCGCGCGACCGCGCCCGGCGGCTCGCCCCACGTGAGGTACACGTCCGCGTGCCGGCCCGCCACCGGGAGCGCCGCGGGCGACGACCCGCCGAAGTACACCGTGGGCGCCGGATCGGGCGTCCGGTCCAGGCGCGCACCTTCGACGTGGATGTGCTCACCGTCGAGCGACACCAGGTCGCCGCGCCACAGTCCGCGCAGGACGGTGAGGAATTCGTCGGTGCGCCGGTAGCGCTCGTCCTTGCTCAGGAAATCCCCGTACGCGCGCTGTTCGCTGCTCTCGCCACCGGTGACGATGTTGATCAGCAGTCGTCCGTTCGAATGATCCTGGTAGGCAGTGGCCATCTGCGCGGCCAGTGTGGGCGAGAGTGCGTCGGGACGGAAAGCGACGAGGAACTTCAGTCGCTGCGTCAGCGGGACCAGCATCGACGTGGTGATCCACGCATCGACGCACTGCAGGCCGGTCGGGGTCAGCGCAGCCTCGAAGCCGAGTTGCTCGGCCGACCTCGCGACCTGGCCGAGATAGTCGAGGGTGGCCGGCCGGTCGGCGGCCGAAACGCGCAGGTCGGCGCCGTGACCGCCACCGACGATCGAGCGGCTGTCGCCGGAAGTGGGCAGGAACCAGTGGAACGACATGGACATGACGAGACCTTCGAAGTGAGGGAACGTGGACCGGTGCAGGTCAGCGACGACAGCGAAGCGCAGATACCCGGCACAGATCCACGTACAGACGCCAGCTGTGCCACACGGGACGCAGCACGCGGGGCTGCGGGTCACCGATGGGCGTCACGGCACTACTCCTGCACTCGTGCATGTTCGGGCGTCGACAGGCTACCGCACGAGTGCGGAATTCGACACGGGCGTTCCGGCCGGGACGCACGGCTGCCGTGCGTCCCGGCGACCGGTCAGAAGAACGCGCCCGTCGGCAACGGCTCACCCGTCAGTTCGTGGGCCCCGATGGCCTTTGCCTTGTAGGTGCGCGGGTTGTGTGCTGCCAGGGTACGGATGTTGCGCCAGTGCCGGTCGAGGTGCGAGCTTCGCCGGGCTGCGGTGCCACCGCCGACATCGAACAGGTCACCGGCAGCCCGCAGGGCGATCTCGTCCACCACGACCTTGGCCTTCGCTGCACGGACCGCGGCTCGCAGCGAAAGTTCCTGTTCCTCGTCGGTGCCGTGTGCGGCGTATGCCTCGGACAGGGCTTCGGCGGCCGCGACGACCAGCGCCTCGGCGGCGAACGCCTGGCTGGCGAGCACACCGACGGTCTGCTGCAGGATCGGATCCTCGACGGGGCTGTCCGCAGCGGCGTGATAGAACGTGCGCTGCTTGGTCCGGACGAGGTCGGCGGCGTCGCGGGTGACCCGCCGCAGGATCCCGGCGATCACAGCGGTGAGGTACAGCTGCGGGAACGTGGCCGAGTACGGCAGATCTCCGTAGTACGTCCCGGTGCCGAGGAAGTCTTCCCGGTCCACGGCGACGTTCTCGAACCGGGTGGTGCCGCTGCCGGTGAACTGCTGTCCGATGCCGTCCCAGTCCCGTTCCAGGACGACGCCCTCGCGGTCGGCGGGAACCACCACACGGATCGGTTCATCCTCGGGTCCCTGCGCTGCGACGACGAGATAGTTCGCGTAGAGGTTACCCGTGCTGTAGAACTTGGTGCCGTTCAACCGAAGCCCGTCCGGTGTCTCGGTCACCGCGGTTTCGAAATCCTGGTTGCGCCGGCCGGCGTGCTTGCGGCTCAGCTCCGTCGACGCCAGGCCGAACAGCTTTCCGGCCCGGACCTCTTCGAGCCAGCGCCCGTCCGGCCCGTCTGCCCGGCGCAGCGTGCTCTCGACGAAGTTCAGGTGGTTGCGGAGGCTGTGCGCCACGTTCGGATCCACCTCGCCGAGAGCGATGACCGTCCGGAAGAGTTCGACGAGCGTGGCCCCGCCGCCGCCCTGGTCTGCCGGGAGCCGGAGTGCGCCGAGCCGTGACTGCCGGATCACCTCGAATTCCTCGAACGGGTGCCGGTGGGCGTCGTCGCGGTCGACGACCTCGGCGTCGATGTAGGCGAGAAGTTCGTCGAGTTCGCGCGATCCGGCCGTCACGGGGTGTTCGAAGGTCGGTGCCGGGCGGGTTTCCACAGGATCGAGGGTGCTCGTCATTTCGGTTTCTCCTTGAGGTTGTTCGGGTGGATGTTCTTGTATACAAATCGATTCGGCTACTTGTCCCGGGGAACGTGTACGGAGACGTACGCTCCTCGGTACTTCTGTTCGAGGTAGTCGGCCACCTCCTCACCTTCCAGCGCACGGCCGAGTGCCGATACTCTCGGGTCGCCGGCGAGCCGGGACGGCGCGACGAGTACGCGGGCGTATGGATTGTTCGGTCCCGGTTCCACTTTCAGCGCGTCCCGTTCCGGAATCAGACCGATCGAGGCCGCGGTTCGGGGATCGAGTACAACGGCGTCGTAGTTGCGGTAGGCATCCGCGGCGAAGTTCGCCAGGTCCAGCCGCCTGATCGACAGATGACGTTGCGATTCGAGGATGTTCGCCTCCGAGACAGCGAGATCCCGCGCGGCGAGACCGCCGAACTCCCGATCCAGTGTGATCAGATTCGACTCCTGCAGGAGGTAGAGACCGCGGGCGAATCCGGTGACGGTATCGGCCAATGCGACCGTTGCCCCGTGCGGCAGATTCGTTCCGGTGACCCTGTCCTCGACGAGTCCGGCGTTCACCCAGTCGTCGGTCTCTTCGATACCCGACCATTTCGCCGAGTACAGCGCGTAGGGCGCGACATTGACCTCGGAGACGACACTCAACGTGTCCAACGAGTTCGTCGCCCGGTCCTGCAGGAACGCGGGTTGCGTCTGGAAATACACGAGGTCCGCATGTCCTTCGGCGAGTTGCCGATTCGCGTCGTCGGTGGCGTCGACGAGTTCGATCTCGACGCCGTCCGCCAACCCGTGCGCGGACACGTGCTCCAGGACGTCGCGGTAACCCTCGTCGCCCACCAGGATCGTCAGTGCGTCCCCGCTCGCGGTACCGTCGCCGTAGGTCACGGTCACTTCGTCCGAACACCCGGACAGCACCAGCAACGCGGTGATGCTCGCGAGAATCGTTCCGCGAATGCGACCGGTATCCGATTTTCCCATGTGCGCCTCCTACAACGCCTCGTAGTAGAACGACGCCAACTTGGGCCCGCGACCACCCTCGAACCGAACGGTGACCTTCCACTGCCCCGCGACCGGAACGATGAGACCGTCACTGTCCCAGACGAGTTCACCGTCAGCGGACATCGTCGTGCGGAGCTCGACCGGCAGGCGTGCGATGTTCGCCTCGGCCGAGGAGAGTTCGACGCCGACATCCGGCATCGGCGCTCCGCCGGTCGCGCCCTCGGGTCGGTAACGAACCGTCAGTGACCGTGCGCCACGACGGACCGAGTCGATCTCGACGTCGAGGACCTCGGATGCGCCGAAGTCCAGCGCAGTGCGCACGTTCGTGGTGTAACTGTCCTTGGCCGGCACGACAGATGTCAGCACGGACGTCGCGGCGAGAATCACGATCGCGAGCGCTGCCTCGGCGACGAGGATCCGCGGGCGCCGCCGGACCGGCAGCGGTTCGGTTCCCCCGGCCGAACCGACGCTGAACCTGCGGTACGCGAGAGAGCCGGCGATCAGCGTGAGCACAGCGACCGACACCTTGACGGTCAGGGTGGATCCGTAGACGGTGGAGATCAGCGCTCCGACCGGGTCGACCTGGATGAACGCCAACAGGATCCCGGTGATCGCCACCAGGGCCACGTGCCCGGCCGCGAACCCGTGCCACCGCCGCAGCGGAGGCACCTGCTCCTGCACCAGCACGAGCAGGAGGACACCTCCGAGCCAGATCGCCCCGGCGTATACGTGCACACCTGTTCCGAGGAACGACACCGGCCAGCGCTCGGTCGAACCGCCGTGACCGCCGAGCGTGACCGCGACGATCGCGGACGCGGCCTGCAGGTATCCGGTCGCATCCGACCCACGGCCCCGGCCGGGCGGACGAATCCCGCACGCGAGACTCAGCATCACCGCGGCCGCGATCGCGATACCCAGCCGGCTGCTCGCGACTGCGGCGACGGCCGATCCGGAGATGCCGGACAGTCCGCCCGACTGTTGCGCGGCCAGCAGAACGACCCTGCCCACCAGGCCGGCAACCAGAAGCGTCGCACCGACCCGATAGACGAATCGGAACCGGCGGCCACCGAGCACGTTCGGCCACACCCAGCGGGCGACGACGAACAGGCCCGCCGACAGCGCGACCCCGAGATACGTCGCCCACTTGCTCGGAATACCGAGAAACTGTGCCGTGCCCGCATCCGCCCCGGGATCGTCGGGCACGTTCCCCAGCCCGGTGACCGACCCCACCGTGAACCGGATCGACAGCGACACCACATGCGTGTCGGCGGACAGCACACGCGCCGTCGCAAGGTAGGCACCGTCGGTGAGCCCGTCCGCGGGTACCAGCACGAGCCGACGCCCGCTGTTCTCCAGTCGCACCGCCGAGAAGGGGTGCCGCACACCGTCGTGGTCGATCAGCTGCGGCGAGCCCTCGACGACGCCGACCACCTCGTTCAGCTCGAAGGACAGCAAGGCCGGCGAAACCTCCACACGGGATCCGTCGCCCGGTGAGCTGGACACGACACTCGCGTGCGCGGAGGCCGGCGCTGCCCATACGGTCGATGCCGACACCACGAGCCATACGAGGAAGCCGAGGCATGCAGCGCGATGCATCGATCGGTCACGGCTTCGGGACATGACTCCGGCGCACCAGCACAAGCACTCCGATCGACGATCCCGCCGCGATCACCAGCGCGGCACCGGCGATCGAACGCCATAACCACAGCTGTGGCTCGGTTGCCGCCGACGCGGTGCTCGCCGGGTCCGTCGAAGCATCGACACGGTCTCCGTGTCCGTCGTGCCCGTGCCCCGCTCCTGCGGCGGCCAGCGTGACGACGGGCGCCGGGTGTTCGGGTTCGCTGTCCGCGTCGAGAGCGACCTCGTCCCACCGGACCACGGATCCGTCGCTGTATCCCTGTTCGCTGTGCAGCGCCACCGATTCGACGTCGTCCGGCCACGGTCCCGCGGAGAGGGTGAAGACACCGAACTCCGAACCCTTCAGCCCGTACGCCGGATCGCTCGTCTCCCAATCGATGCGCGTCACCCGTTCGCCGTCCGCGGTCGGCTCCCGCAGGATCGTCGCGGTCCACCCCGGAATCGGCAGTGTCCGCGCCGACACGAGGTCGACGCCGTCGGGAACGGTGATCGTCAGCCGCACCGTCGAGGCCGTGTCCGACTCGGTCGGGACGATGAGCCGCACCAGGCCGTATCCGCCCTGCGTGGGCCGGTCGCCGTCGTCGACCCGGACGTGCGCCGCAGCCGTGCCCGCGGCACCGGACAGGCCGAGACCCCCGAGCAGCGCGACAACGGTGAGGCGACCGACAAACTGCCTCGTGCGTCTACCGAACATCGTCGACCGGTCCCCCGACGGCAGCCGAGCGTGCTCGTCGCAGATCGGCGAGCACCAGATCGCGCGTGATCGCCTCCACCAGCCGCGGCACGCCGACGCGCAGGCTCGGGATGTCGCCGACCGGCCGGCCGAAGCTGACAGCCGCACCGATGCTGAAGACGTGGATGTCGCGCAGCCACGGCGCCGCACCCGGTTCGCGTTCGGTCAGCTCGTATCCGCTGCCGAGGTACGGCGCCGACGCGAGCAACTCCGATTCCAGTCCTTCGGGTGCCGGATAGGCATCCGCCCATCGCGCGACATAGGGCGCGATCGTCGACAGCTCCGGCCGGGTGGCCGGATCCTGCTGATAGCCGGTGCCGGCGATGGCGAAGTCGAAGGTGCGAGTTCCGTCCGCGGCGTGGACGATCACGCGGCCGTCCTCCTCGGACGCCGACAACCACTCTGCGTCGAGGTGGAGGTAGTAGTTCTCGAACACCGCTGCCCGCTCGACGGACTCCGGAGGAACATTGGCCCCCTGCGCGGCGGTCCGCCACCGCTGACGCCACCGTTCCTCGTCGCCGAGCAGGTGGAATACGTCCTGCGCCAGCGGGTTCGGTCGTGTTCCGCCGAGCGGGGCGACAACCAGCTCCGGTCGGCGCGTGTACACGTGCACATCGCCCGCTCCGGCCTCGAGTGCGGTCGCCGCTGCATCGTATGCGGACGCCGCGGCGCCCAGGACCGCAACGGACCTGTCGCGCAGTGCGTCGAAATCGATTTCGTCCGCGGTATGTGCGAACACGCGGTCCGACAGGGCCGCCACTGCGGCGGGAATGTACGGGCCCCCGGTTCCCGAGACCCCGGTGGCCAGAACCAGTTTTCGGGTGTCCTCGGTCCAGGTGCGCTCGTCGTTCTCCAGGTGCAGACGCAGCCGTCCGTCGTCGACAGGCTCGATGTCCGTCAGCCGGACGCCGCGCCGTACCTCGATGCCGACCTGCCGGCGGAACCATTCGAGGTAGTCCGCCCAGTCCGACGTGGCGATGCGGTCGATTCCGTCGAACGCGCCTTCCCCGTGGGTCGCGTCGAACCAGACCTGGAACGTCAGGGCCGGGTTGCCCAGTTCGGGGCCCGACACCGTCTTGGGAGTGCGCAATGTGAGATTCCGTGCACGCGACTGCCACGCGAGGTCGGACTCGTCCCGGCCGGCGTCGACGACGGAGGTCCTGGCCACGCCGGCGCGGCGCAGCGCGTAGGCGATCGCCACTCCGCTCTGACCGCCGCCCACGACGACGACGTCGTGATCCGTATCGTCCAGCGGCGCGATCCAGTTCGCGTCGCCGTTACCGTAGCCGAGCAGGTGGAGCGATCGCTGCGCTGCGTCGTCGGGGTTGTCGGAGAGGTCGGTCATCGAGCTGTCATCCTTCTGCTGCGTACTTCTGGTTCTTGCGTACTTCTGGTCTGTCGATTCGTCATCGGCCGACGAGCGGCCACGGTCAGCGGCTCGTGATTCCGAGTTGCCATCCGGTCACGCGCTTCTCGATTCCGGCCAGCACGAGGTTCAAGGTGACGCCGATGATGCCCAGCACCACGATCCCCGAATACATCGCAGGGATCTGGTAGCCCTCCTGCGCGGATCTGATGTAGATGCCCAGACCTTCGGTAGCACCGAGATATTCGGCGGCCACCAGCGCGGTGAAGGCGTGCGATGCGCCCAGTCTCAGACCCGGGAAAATGTTGGGGAACGCAGCGGGAAGCACGATCCGGGTGAAGATGTAGACCCGTCCCGCGCCGAGGGTCCGCGCGGCGCTGACGAGAATCTTCTCGACGCCCTTGACCGCATTCGTGGTGTTGATGAAGATCGGCCAGAACGCCGCCCAAGCGACGATCGCGATCTTGGATTCCTCACCGATCCCGAAGAAGAGCAAGAACACCGGAAACAGCGCGAGGATCGAGAGATTCCGGAAGAAGTTCAGGATCGGCTCGAACAACTTGTCGAGTGTCCGGACCGAACCCACGAGAATCCCGAGGAAGATGCCGAGGACCGTCGCGATGAGGAACCCGGCGAGTCCGCGGCGCAGACTCGGCAGCACCTGCCGGCCGAGCTTGCCGTCCGCGGAGAACCCGTCGACCAATGCGGTGACGATGTTCTGGGGCGGCGTGAGGAACTTCGGATCCAGCAGTCCGGTCGTGTTGGCGAACCACCACACGAACAGGAACAGTGCGACTCCGACCGTCCCGTACACGTACTTGTCGTAATCGGCGGCCCACTCGCTCCACGAACGGGACGGCTTCTCCGGCTGCGCCTCGGTGCGTTCGTCGGTTCGTGGACGCGTCTCAACGGTCACCAATGTGGGCCTCCTCCTTGAGGATCTGCGCGACCTGGGCACGGATCCGGCCGAACTCCGGCGCGGCGCGGGAGTCGTCGTTGCGAGGTCGCGGCAGGTCGACCTCGATCAGTGCGTTCACCTTGCCGGGACGCTTGGACATCACCGCGATCCGATCGGACAGGAAGATCGCCTCGTCGATCGAGTGCGTCACGAACAGGATGGTCTTCTTCCGAGCCCCGGACTCCCAGATCCGCAACAGTTCTCCTTGCAGGAACTCGCGGGTCTGCGCGTCCAGCGCAGCGAACGGCTCGTCCAGAACCAGAACGTCCGGGTCGTATGCGAGAGAACGCGCGATGGCCACTCGCTGGCGCATGCCACCGGAGAGCCGATGCGGGAGGTGGTCGGCAAAGCTCTCCAACCCGACGGTCGTGAGGATCCGTTCCGAGATTTCGCGCTTGCGCGCGGCCGGGACGCCGCGGATCTTCAGACCTGCTTCGACGTTCTTCCGCACGGACAACCACGGAAACAGTGCGTAATTCTGGAAGACGACACCGATGTTCTTGCTCACGCCGCGGACGGGAGCGCCGTCGAGGAGCAACTCGCCGCCCTCGAAGGTCTCCAGTCCGGCGAGGATGTTGAGAAACGTCGATTTTCCGCACCCACTCGGGCCCAGCAGGGAAAGGAATTCGCCTTCCCGTATCTCGAGGTCGAAGTCGTCGAGGACTTCGGTGACGCCGTTGCCGGCGCCCTTGCCGACATTCTTGAACTCCTTGTGCAGGTTCCTGGCCGAAATCTTGACCGGCCGGGCCGCATCGGGAACAACAGCAGGGTGATCGACGACCGATCGGGTCATGACCGCTGCCTCCTCATCGTTTGGTTGCCTTCGTTCGTCACCGGCACCGGGCCGGTCAGAACTCGGTATCGGTCAGCACTTCGGTGTTGCTCGACTGCGAATCGATCAATGCGGCGGACGGTGCGTACGGATTGAACTCGTTGGTGGCCACGTCTTCCGGGGTGAGAGCGGCCTCCTCCGGTGTGAGGATCCCGAGTCGCTCGGACAGATCCCACCAGAAGCCGGTCTGTTCCTTGTCCAGGATCAGATTGTTCGTGTAGTAGTACTTGGTGACCTGATCCTCGGACAGTCCCGTGAGCCGCGCCACCAACTCCTGCTGCTTGTCCGGGTTCGCATTCACCCAGTTCGCCGTCTTGGCGAGGATCTCGACGAATTCCCTTGTCTGGGCTGGGTATCGACGGATGAACTCTCCACTCGCGCTGATCGGCGCCAGACCACCGTCACTGCCGGAGTTGTCGTAGTCCGAGAAGGCGACCCGCACCGCATCATTGGTCCGGAGGACACCGTTGAGCGGAGGATGGATCACCGCGAGGTCGATCTGCCCCTGCTCGAGGGACTGCGGCAGCAGGCTCTCCGACTGGGTCAGGAACTTGACCTTGTCGACATCGACACCGTTCTTGACGAGGTAGTCCTTGAGGATGAATTCGGCGCAGCCCTTCAGGGAGGCCAAGCCGACCGTCTTGCCTTCGAGCTGCCTCAGGTTCGTCTGGTTCAGGTCCGAGTCCTTGCGCACGAAGTACTCCATGTGCGGCTCGTCCTCGGTGGTATAGGTCAGTGACGCAATCACTTTCAGATCCACTCCGGCGGCGACAGCCGAGAGCGCCCGGTTGAACATGAAGTAGGCGAAGGTGACGTCGCCGGTTCCGAGCAGGGCCGGAACCTGACCGGCGTCCACGTGACCGAGATACTCCGGCCGGATACCCGCCTCGTCCCAGAATCCCAGCTCGTCGGCGATCTTGACGAGCGACGGGCTGTTCGGGTTCTCGGACCACTTGAAGTACACCGGATTATTCGGATCCGAGACGCTTCCGTCCACGTCCTGAACCACGGCCGATTCACCTCCGCCGCATGCGGCAAGGGTGGCCGCCACCACCCCGGTGACGACGAATGTTGCTGCTCCGCGGCACAATTTGCCGAACACGCCGGCCTGCGTCTCGCGCATGATCACCTTTTCTGTCCGAAGGATGTTCCGAATGGCCACCGGCTCTCCGAGGATCGACTACTGCTGATTCGCAACCGATCTCGGGGTCGACGATGTACATACGAATCGGCGGCCGCAGGACCCGACATGCGGGGCGGACCGTCCGAATATCGTCAATGCTAGAGCCCTTCGTCCCATACCCGTAGAGTTCGGATCTCCGTGACGGATTCCCCGCGTGAGACTTTCGAAACGAGTCCGAAACGACGACAGGTCCGTGCCGTCGGTGTTCCCGAACGGCACGGACCTCTGGTCCCTTTCCACGCGGACCTGCGGTCTGCTCCTACACGGACCTGTCGTCCCCCTGATGCTTCCGCGGGGCTACCCGACGGCGTGCAATGCCGGCAACGTCGCCCCGAACCGACCCCTGAGCGTCTTCTCGGAGTACTCGTGCCGGAACAACCCTCGTCGGCGCAGGATCGGCACGACGTGGTCGACGAACTCGTCCAGCCCGGTCGGCAACGCGTCCGGCATCAGATTGAATCCGTCTGCGGCTCCTGCGAGGAACCATTCCTCGATGGTGTCCGCGACCTGTTCGGGGGTGCCGATGATCGCGCGATGACCTCCGCTGCCGTTCAGGGACCGCAGCAGCTGCCGGATCGAGAGATTGCCCTCCTGCGCGAGTCCGACCACCGATTCCCGGAACCCGAGCGACCCCTGGTAAGCGTCGAGGTCCTCGGGAACCGCGAGAACGTGCGCCGGAATCGGCTCGTCCCAGTCCAGGGTCGTGACGTCGACGCCCAAGGTGCCGCTCAGCCGCTCGGCTCCGAAATCGGCGGGCACGTGCGCGCGCAGGGATTCGTGACGTTCGATCGCTTCTCGCTCGGTGGACCCGATCACGGTGATCAGACCCGGGAGGATCTTGACCTGGTCCGGGTCCCGGCCCGCCCGGGCGGCCGCGTCCTTGACGTAGCGGTAGTGCTCGATCCCGGCGGCCAGGGTGAGTTCCGCGGTGAAGACCCCGTGCGCCGTACGTCCGGCGAGTTCACGTCCTGCCGGCGATCCGCCCGCCTGGATCAGCGCCGGGTAACCCTGCGCCGACGGCGCGACCGCGAGACGCCCGGACACCTCGAATCGGGGACCGCGGTGATTCACGGGAACACCGGTCAGAGCCGATTCCCACAACTCGGTCACGACATCGACGAATTCGGCGGCGCGGGCGTACCGCTCCTCGCGGTCCGGGAGCGCCTGCAACCCGAAGTTCGCTCCCACCACCGGCGAATAGGTCGTCACGACGTTCCAGGCGACCCGCCCACCACTCGCGACGTCCAGCGAGAGGAATCTTTCCGCGAGCTCGTAGGGCTCGTTGAAGGTCGTCGATGCCGTGCCGATCAATCCGAGGTTCGTCGTGTGTGCGGCGACCGTTGCCAGGACCGCGGTCGGTTCGAGGGCCCGGGTGGGTTTGACCTTCGGGTTCTCCCAGAATCCCGGGCTGTCGGCCAGGAAGAACCCGTCCAGGGTTCCCCGTTCGGCTGCCTGCGCGATGCGCACGAAGTGGGATGCGTCGAGAAAAGCGTTCGGTGCGACGCCGAGTGTCCAGGCACCCGGGGAAATACCGACGTCGAGGACGTTGACGTTGAGGACCAGCCGACGGTTCGAGTGAGTCATCTCGGATGTCCTTTCCGGCTCAGAAGAACCCGGTGTCGGGCAGAGGAGTGTCGTTGACGAACAGGTCACCGAGGACCCTCGCCTTGTATGCCGTCGGATTGT
Organism: Rhodococcus sp. HM1; assembly: GCF_023218075.1. Classification (GTDB taxonomy): domain Bacteria; phylum Actinomycetota; class Actinomycetes; order Mycobacteriales; family Mycobacteriaceae; genus Rhodococcus. The sequence goes on from NZ_JALPTB010000053.1 coordinate 14,988, forward strand.
GGGCGAACAGGGTGCGCAGGTTTCGCCAATGCCGATCGAGGTGTGCCGACTGCCGCGTGGCGGAGGCACCGCCCACATCGAAGAGACGGGACGCGGCGCGCAGTGCCGGTTCCTCGATCGCCACCTTCGCCTTCGCTGCCAGGATCGAGGCCCGCGCCTCGAGGGCCGGGTCGATCCCGGTCGTCCGCGCAGCGGCGGTCGCCTCGTCCTGCGCTTCTGCAGCGGCGCGCACGATCGATTCCGCCGCGAACGCCGTCGCGGTCAGCGAGCCGATGATCTCCAGCAGCTGCGGATCGTGACGGGGCTCCGAGACCGTTGCGAACGCGAAGCTACGCCGCCGGCTGCGAACGAGCTCGGCGGCATCGGTGGCGACGGATCGGAGAATGCCCGCTGCGACGGCGTGGAGAACGAGTTGCGGGAACGACTGCCGTGCGCGCAGCGTGTCGCCGGCGAGGCGGAACGGGAAGGTTTCGTCCTCTGCCACCCGCACGTCGGTGAAGACCGTTGTCCCGCTGCCGGTATGGCGCTGGCCGATTCCGTCCCAGTCGTCGAGGTGCTCGACGCCCTCGCGACGAGTAGGAACGACCGCGCTGAGCACGGTGCCGTCCGGCACTCCTGCGGTGACCCTCACGTAGTCGGAGAACACGGTGCCCGTGCTGTAGAACTTGGTGCCGTTCAATCGGTATCCGTCACCGTCGGAGGTGAGCGTCGTATCGAACTCGTACTTGCCCACCGCGCGGGATGACAGCTCGGAGTTCGCGCCGCCGAACAAGGAGCCGGCGAGAACCTCACCGAGCCACCGCTGCTTCTTCTCGGTGGTCGGTACCCGGAACAGTTCCTCGACGAAGGCGAAGTGCACCCGCAGAATGTGCGGCACGTCCGGATCCGCCTCAGCGAGATCGATGATCAGGTCGAACAGATCGCGCAACGAGTAGCCGGCACCACCCAGTTCCACCGGAACCCGCACCGCGCCGATTCGCTCTTCGCGGAGCAGTTCGAGAGCTGCGAGCGGCGGTTCGCCACCACCCTCGTCCCGGCGGCGCCGTGCGTCGGCGGCAATCACCGAAAGGATCTCGCTGCGTGAACGACCGGATCCCGGTGACAGTCGGTCTGCCGGACCGGGCCGTAGGTCGACGGATTGCGTTGTCATGACGTCCTTCGAATTTTCGGGGTTACGAAACGGGAAACAGACTGCGACGGTGCCCACTGAGGATGCGAGAGGCCGCAGGCAGACCGAGGCGCTCACGGAGCGTCGTGTCTCCGGCCCCGGGCGGTCTCGGTCCGGCGACGGTCGCAACGGATTCGAGATCGTGCACGTCACGAATCCTGACGACCACGCCGCCGCGCTCGGGTGCCTCGACGTCCCACGAGCCGTTCCACGTGACCTCACGCAGCGTGAGGATCTGCTGGTGGGCGCCCTCGTCGGTGCCGCGCACGATCACGACATCGGGTGCGCCCGCGATCGAGTCCGGCGCAGTGTCCGAGAACCGGAACACCGGTAGCTTCCGCTGTGGCGGCTCCGGCACGTTGAGCGGTCCCGAAACCGAGAACACTCCCTCGTGGTCGATGAAGGTGATGCGTTCCGACTCGACGAACACGGCCCGTTCGCGGTCGGCGACGATGCTGTCGGCGGGCCAGCTCTCCCACAGCTTGCGCGCGACGGTCACCGCGTCGTCGAGCAGGCTCTCCACGCCCTCGGCGGGGCCGCTCGATGCTCCGGCGCCCACCAGCCAGCCGATCCTGCCCCCGCTCAGGTGATCGAGCGACGCGAGCCGCCGCGCGAGGTTGTACGGGTGATGAACCCGAGGATCGGCTGCGACGACGAGACCGATCCTGCGGGAGTTCGCCGCCAGCAATGCGGCGGCGACGCTCGCGTCGAACCGCTGCTCCGGCGCGACCCGCGGATCGAGCACGTCGCCTCCCAGGATGGCGAAGTCGACCGCCGACGCGTCGAGAAGTGCCCCCGCCTCGAGGGGTGACAAAGGGCCGGCCGGATCGAACAACTCCGACAACACCGCAGTGTCGATGTCGATCCCGACCAGCGGTCGTGTTCCCACCGAAATCGTCTCCTCCGCATGCATTTCCGGTACACAGGCCCGAGAGATGGCCGTGGCCGGGACTCCAGGGCCACCGGTCGAAACTCTCACCGAATTCCGGCGCCTGCCATCGTTAGGCTCGAGATGGTTCTGAACCGGCCTCTGCCGCAGTCGCGCCGGCGTCGAGACGACCTGCGTGAAATACCTTCAGGCGGAGGCAAACGCTTCTCTTCGATCGACGCTCGTCCGAGCATTGCCTGCGACATACCGCCTCGCGAATGCGGAAATGCATGCCGTATAGCGATTTACCTACCTGTAAGGAACATCGTGCCCCAGAGAAACCCGTCCGTCTTCTTCGTCTCATCCGAATTTCGGTTCGCCGATCGCTTTCCCCGATGGAAGTTCTCGTCGACGCCGGCCGAATCGGAGGGCAATCACCGAGCGAGGGCCGAGTTCGCACGCGAGCTGGAACACCTGGGTTTCGACGCGGTGTTCATCGCGGATTTCGCGGGACTGAACAGAACACAGATCGCGTACGACGGCCCCCGCTCGTTCGAGCCGCTCACCCTGGCCACGTATCTGGCCGCACACACCGACCGGATCGGTCTCGTGATCACGCTGTCCACGCAGTTCAGTGAGCCCTACACGGTGGCCCGGGAACTCACCTCGCTCGATCGGCTGTCGGGCGGCCGGGCGGGCTGGAACGTCGTGACGTCGTTCAACGGTGAGGTCAACTACGGATACACCACCCTTCCCGCCCCGCACGACCGGTACCGCAGGGCCCGGGAATTCCTCGGCGTCACCAAGGCGCTGTGGAAGTCGTGGGATCCCGACGCGATCATCGCAGACCCGGACTCGGAGATCTACGTCGACACCGACCGGGTCCGGGACATCGACTGGGAGGGAGAGAACTTCCGGGTTCGGCAGGCCCTCGACCTTCCACCCGCACCCCAGTCGTTCCCGGTGATCGCGCAGGCCGGGGCATCCGACATCGGGATCGAGTTCGCTGCCGAATCCGCCGAAGTCGTCTTCGTCGCGAGCCCCGATCTCGCGTCGGGACAGAGCTACTACAGGAAGCTCAAGGACGCGGTCGTCGCCAAGGGGCGGCACCCGGACGACCTGAAGGTGCTGCCGGGAATCCGGATCTATCTGGGCGATACCGAAACGGATGCGAAAGCGGCCTACCGCGCCGAACTGACCGATCGGGACCTCGAGCGTGCACGTGAAGCGATCCGCTACGAGATTCCGGAACTGGACCTCACGGACCTCGGCTTCGACGATCCGATTCCGCTCGACCGGTTCCCCACCCTGGCAGAACTCGAGCAGCGGGGCCGGCGCGTCAGTCGAGCGCTCATCTACCGCCGGTGGATCGAGACCGGCGAATACGCCACCCTGCGCGACTTCCTCGTGCGGTACGCGACGTCGTTCGGTCACTTCCAGATCGTCGGCACCGCGGAGCACGCGGCGGCGACGATCGCGCAGTGGATCGACGAGGGTGCAGCGGACGGATTCATTCTTCTCGGTGGCTCGAGTTTCGAACGGATCCGGCGCGACCTCCTTCCGCGCCTACGGGATCTCGGCATCTTCCGGGATCCCGAGAACGAGAATGGGCACGACATCAGTCTGCGTCGACGTCTCGGAACCACCACACCCGGTCTCGAAACGACCCGGTTGCTCGTCGAGAGCTGAGCGTCCCGGCCGAGCGGCGGACGCGAAAGCATATCGCTTGCCGCGGAACGAGATCCGTTCCGCGGCACGCGATACGAGTATCGGTGACGGCGCGATCCGTGATCAGGCTCCGACGAGCAGCGAGCTCCGGAACCGCTGTCCCGGAACGGAGTCGATGAGATTGCGCGTGTACTCCGAAGACGGTTCGTCGAACACTCGTTGCGTGTCGCCGAATTCGACGAGCCGACCCGACCGGAGAACGGCGACTCTGTGCGAGATCTGACGGACCACCGCAAGATCGTGGGAGATGAACAGGTACGTCAGGTCCAGATTGCGCTGCAGATCGATCAGGAGGGCAATGATCTGGTCCTGTGTGACCACGTCGAGGGCGGAGAGCGGCTCGTCCAGAATGACGATCTCCGGCCGGACCACCAGTGCCCGCGCGATGGCGACGCGCTGGCGCTGGCCTCCCGACAGTTCGGCGGCGTACTTGTCGAGGGATCCCGCCGGTAGGTTCACGCTGCCGAGGGCCTGTTCGATCCGCTGTTTTCGCAGCGCGGCGTCGCCGATCCCGAAGGAGCGCAACGGCTCGTCGAGGATCTGCCGGATCGACCATCGGGGGTCCAGCGCGGAGTCGGGGTTCTGGTAGACGAACTGGACCTCGCGCCAGTGGTGGCGTCGCTCGCGGTGCCCGAGCCGGGCGACGTTCCGCCCGAGCACTTCGACCGTGCCGCCGGTCGGTGTTGTCAGTCCGATGATCATCTTCGCGGTGGTCGACTTGCCCGACCCGGACTCGCCGACCAGGGCGACGGTCTCGCCGCGCCGCACCGACAGGTCGACGCCGTCGACGGCCCGGTGCACGATCCGGCCCTTGACCCGGAATTCCTTGGTGATCGCGGATACCCGGACGACCTCGTCCGAATCGGTGCGGGTGGGCAGCGGCGCCGGCGGTGTGACCTCCCGGATCCGGCCGATCAATGTGCGCGTGTACTCCGACCGGGGCTCGGTGACCACCGATTCGACGTCGCCCTGCTCGACGACCCGACCGTCCCTCATCACCACGATGCGCGACGCGTGGTCGGTCGCCACGCCGATGTCGTGGGTGACGAACAGGACGGTGGTGCCGTGCTCGGCGACCAGCCGGTCCAGCACCCGCAGGACCTGGCTCTGAACCGTGACATCCAACGCGGATGTCGGTTCGTCGGCCACGAGCAGCTTCGGATTGAGGCCGAACGCGATCGCGATGAGGACCCGTTGCCGCATACCACCGGACAGTTCACCGGGATATTGACGGAGCCGTCGTTCCGGGTTGTCGATCTCGACCTGCTCCAGCAACTCGATGCTGCGGCGACGTACCTCGCTGCGGCTCAGCTTCAGATTCCGGAGTTCGAACACCTCGGCGAGCTGCGCTCCGATCGTACGCACCGGATTCAGGGACGCCCCCGGATCCTGCGGTACCAAACCGACCGTGCTGCCGCGCAACCCGCTCCACTGCCGTTCGGACAGCCCCAGGATGCCGTGTCCGTCGAGGACCGCGGTGGTCGCATGCGTGTGCGCCGACTCGGGAAGCAGACCGACCACCACGTTCGCCAAGGTCGTCTTACCCGAGCCCGATTCGCCGACAACGGCGGTGAACTGCCCCTTCTCCAGTCTCAGGCTCACGTGGTCGAGTGCGACCTTGGCGGTGTCGCCGGCACCGTAGGTGACGACGAGATCTTCGATGTCGAGTAGCGGTTCGGACATGTGGATTCTGGCTCCCGTGGTTGGATCCGTGGTCAGATTCTGTTGGCCGCGAGCAACCGCCTGCTGACCACACCGAGCGCGATGATCACCAGCAGGATCACGATGCCCGGCAGCGTTGTCAGCCACCACGCGGTGGCGATGTAGTTGCGTCCTTCGGCCACGAGCAGGCCCCACTCCGGAGTCGGCGGCGGGGCGCTGTATCCGAGATAGCCGAGCGCCGCGATCGCCAGGATGGCGGCACTCAGGTCGATGACCGCGAGCGCGACCACCGCTCCCACGGCGTTCGGCAGAATGTGCTTGCGGATCACCGCCCATCGGCTCGCCCCGGACAGGAACGCCGCTTCGACGTAGTCGAGTGCGCGCACCCGGAGCACCTCCGCCCGGAACACCCGCGCGAAGATCGCGATCGAGCCGATACCCACACCGATTCCGACGGACAGCCGTCCCGCCCCGTACGCGGTGACGATCCAGATCGACACCAGGAAGCCCGGCAGAGCCAGCAGCACGTCGCTGATGCGCATACCGACGGCGTCGACGACCGGTCCGGACACCCCGGCGAGGATCCCGATGACGCTGCCGATCACCAGGCCGACTGCGACGGCGATACCGGCCGTCAGGACGGTCTGCGATGTGCCGTGCACGACGCGGGTGAGGACGTCGCGTCCGAGGTGGTCGGTACCGAACCAGTGTTCCCAGCTCGGCGGCTGGAACTTGTCCACATGGTTGCCGGTGAGCGGGTCGAACGAGGTGAACAACCCGGGCACCAGCGTCCAGAGCACCACGACGACGAGTAACGACGCGGAGAGCAGCACCGGCAACGGAAGACCGCGCACGACGCCGAGCACCCCTGCACGGTCTTCGGAGACTTCGGGATCGACGACGATCCGCTCCGATGTCGATTCACTCATTGGAACCTGCCTAGGCGAGTGCTGAAACCCTTGCTCTGGGTCCTGGTTACTCGTGGATCGAGGATCGGATAGATCAGGTCGACGGCGAGGTTGATCGCGACGATGGCGACCGTTGTGAGCAGGACGAGTCCCTGAATGAGGGAGATATCCTGTGTTGCAACAGCGTCCATCAGAACCGAGCCGAGGCCGGCCCGCGAGAAGACGGTCTCGGTGACCACCGATCCGCCCAGGAGGGCACCGACGGTGGTTGCGGTGACGGTGAGAGCCGGTCCGGCCGCGTTCTTGAGCACGTGCTTGCGGATGACCCAGCCGGGTGTTCCTCCCTTCGCACGCGCCGTGGCGACGTGGGGAAGCCGCATGGTCGCTTCGGCATTCTTCAGCAGGACCTGCGCGATCGGCGCCGAGATCGGGACCGCGAGCACCAGCGCCGGTATGACGAACGACGCCACCGAACCGTCCGGGAAGAGCGAGAACAACCCGAGTTGCACCGAGAAGATCTGCAGGATCACCAGGCCGAGCCAGAAGGTCGGTACCGAGCTGAACAGCGGCGGGATGTTGCGCACCGCCTTGCGCAGTCGCTCGAAACGGCTGGTCGTCGCCAGCAGGACGATGCCGACCGAGATGACGATCGCGAACACGGTTGCGGTCCCGGCAAGCTTCAACGTCTCGCCGACGACGTCGGCGATGCGATCGGTGACCGCTTGCCCACTCGACAGCGAGAAGCCGAAGTTGCCGCTCGCCAGCTGCACGAGCTGCCCGAAATACTGTGCGAGCAAAGGCTTGTCGTAACCGTAGAACTGCTTGACCTGCTCGACGACTTCCGGGTTGAAGTATCCTTCCCCCTTCGCCACGAAGATCGTGGCGGGATCGGACGGGAGGATACTCACACCCCAGAACACGACGGTGTACGCGAGCAGCAGCACCAGCAGCGACTGCCCGATCCTGGAGAGCACGTATCGCGTCATCGCGCGCGCCTCGGCTTCGTCATCTATCCCTCCGCCTGCGAGGACTTCCAGGCACTCTGGAAGAGCGGCTCGGTCAGGTTCGTGAACTCGATGTGCACGTCCGGCGAGGCGGAGTGCACCTGCACCTCGTCCCACAGCACCAGCGCCAGGTGCTTGTCGACGACCTGCTGCTGCACCTGCGCCAGAACGTCGTTGCGCTTCTGCGGATCGGTCGCGGACAGTTCCTGACCGGACAGCGCGATGAGCTCGTCGTCCGCGGCGAACGTCAGCGTGTTCTTGTCGCGCCCGAACAGCAATGCAAGGCCCACGTTGTAGTACGTCCTGGTCCCCAGGAGCGGCTTGCTCGGGTCGGCGACGGCGATGTTGTAGGCGGTGGTGTCGCCTGCGTTGTTGACGAGCTTGATACCGAGGTCGCGCCACTGCGACTCGATGAACTCGAATGCCGGCTTGATCACCACGCTCTGCACCGACGCGGACACACTCAGCTCGAGCGGCCTGCCGTCCTTCTCGCGGATGCCGTCGGGCCCGACCTTCCAGCCGGCCTCGTCGAGCAGCCGTGCAGCCTCGTCGGGGTTGTACTCGATCTTGTCGCCGAGGTCGACGAACGCGGGATCGTCGTGGTTCAGAACCGAATCCGCTGCCCGGTAGCTGTCGGACAGAACGGTGGCCACGAGGGCGTCGCGGTCGATGCCCAGTTGGAGGGCCCGGCGCACGCGCACATCGCTCACGTCCTCGTTGCCGATGCGGACAGCGGCGATGTTGGAGGTCAGCAATGGGGCCGAAACGGGAATGACCTGCTTACCCGCGGCGGCGAGCCCCGCTTCGTCGGTCGGCTGGATTCCGCGCGCGACGTCGACCTGTCCGGACTGCACCGCCCCGGCACGCAGTCCCGGCTCGCCGATCGCACGGATCTCGATCTTGTCGAGGTACGCCGGCCCCTGGTTCGGGGACACTGCGGGCGGCCACGCGTAGTCGTCGCGCCGGGTCAGCACGACCTTCTGGTCGGGCACGTGGGATTCGTAGACGAAAGCGCCCGAACCGACGACGTTCTCGATCTTGGCCTGGCCCTCGTAGTCGAGCGCGAGCGTCGACGCCGCACGGATTCCGGCGCGGTGACCGGCCACGACCCGGTAGAAGTTCGTGTTGGGTGCGGACAGGTACACGGTCACCGTGTTACCGGAAACCTCGGAGCGGTCGTAGCCGACGAAGTCCGTGAACGCGGGAATCTTCTTGTCGGGGTCGCCCTTTCCGACCTGATCGAGGTTCGCCTTGACTATGTCGGCCGTCAGCGGAGTTCCGTCGCTGAAGGTCACACCGTCCCGGATCGTAAATGTGTACACGGTGGCGTCCTCGTTCCGGGAGAAACTCTCGGCCAGCCATGGTGTGATCTCACCGTTCCTCGGATCGGTGTAGACCAGACGGTCCACGATCTGCAGGAACAGGTTGCCGGTCGAGTAGAAGCCGCTGAGGGCGTCCGTCACGTACATGACGTCGGAGTAGACGACCGTTCCGCCCTGCTGCGGTTCACCGGACGGTCCCGTCGAGGCCGACTGTCCACCTTGCGAGCATCCTGCCAGTACGCCCGCCGCAATCAGGCCGGCGACCAGCTTCTTTACGCGTGACATGAATTCCTCACTGTGTTGCTGACTTTCGAAATCGGCGCCAGCCGATCCGTGCGAGACTCGACGGCCGTCCGCATTCCCGACAGACGGTAGGGCCCTTGGTCCCGGGCCTCAATGAATTACTTCGCCCTGGCCGAAACTCTCCACCGAAAGCGACGTGGAGCGCTCAGGCGAACGCGGCGCGCAGCGCCGCACCCTCGTAGGCGCGCTTGTAGATGCCCTTCTCCTGCAGCAACGGCACCACGTGTTCGACGAAGTCCACGAGACCCGACGGCGTGATCGCCGGGTTGATGTTGAAACCGTCCGCCGCGCCGGTGGTGAACCACTCCTCGATCCGATCGGCCACGAACTCCGGGGATCCCACGAATCGCAGGTGGCTGTTGCCCGCGTCGGTCACTCGCAGAACATGACGGAGGGTGACCTGGGGCCCGGTCACGAACCGCCGGATCGACTCGTGCGAACTGATGCTCCCCTCGACCTCGGACAGATCCGGAAGCCGATCGACCGGGAACGGCGAGTCGAGTTCGATTCCGCCGAGGTCGATGCCCAGGCGCTGTTCGAGGGCCGCGATTCCGCGCTCCGGTGGATTGAGCGAACTGATCTCCTCGTGCAGTCGCTCGGCCTCCCGCTGCGTACTGCCGACGATCGGGATGAGACCGGGCAGGACCCTCACCGGCGGCCTCGACGAGGTTCCACCGCGCTGAAGAGCGTGGAGTGAACTGCGGAAGTCCCGTGCCTGCCGGATGTCCTGCGCGACCGAGTAGACGGCGTCGGCATACTTGGCGGCCAGCTGTCTGCCCCGGTCCGAGGCACCGGACTGGAACAACAGCGGGCGACCGTGTGGTGAACGCGGCGTGTCCAGCGGGCCTTTCACGGCGAAATGCGTGCCGCGATGGTCGATGGGCACCACCGACGCCGTGTTCACCTGTACGCCTGCGGCCTTGTCGAGGACGATCGCGTCGTCGCCCCAGCTGTCCCACAGCCGGAGCAGGACGTCGATGTACTCGTCGGCCCGTTCGTACCGATCCGCGTGGGGTGGCAGCGCATCGAATCCGAAGTTCCGTCCCGCCGATTCCGATCCGGTGGTGACGATGTTGACTCCCGCTCGCCCGCCACTGAGATGGTCGAGCGTGGCGATCTGCCGGGCGATGTTGTACGGGTGTGTGAACGTCGACGACACGGTGGCGATGAGACCGATGTGCGATGTCGACGGTGCGAGCGCGGACAACAGCGAGACCGGTTCGAGGGGTGAGAAGAGATAGGCCCAGTCGTTGTCCGGGACCGCCGGGGTGTTCGCAACGAACAATCCGTCGAACAGTCCCCGCTCGGACAGTGCCGCGTACTCACGGTAGTAGTCGAGGTCGAGAGCCCCCTCGGGCTTCGCCGACGGGTGCCGCCAGCCGCCCTGCGTGAATCCGATCGCACGAATCACCGAATTCAGAATCAATGTGGACATGATCGGTCCAGCACCTTCCTCGGGGTCGCAGTCGCGGGGCCGCAACGGCACCCGTGATCGAGGCTAGGTCGAGCGCCGAGGTTCACCGAGAGTTCCGATCACCCTGAATCAGGATGGGAGATGGACTTTTCCGCGCATCGACACGTATCCGAACCAGACTGAGCACAACCCTGTCGGGGAACCCGCGGACGCGAGATTCTGTCGTCTGCGCTCACCTTGCGCGCAGCCTCCTTTCGTTTCTTCGCTCGTCCGAGACGAAGCGCCAACCGCCTCTTCACAGGAAACCGATGACCACATACATCTCCGGGAAAGACCTACTCGAGCTCGTGTCCGATCGCGCCCCGGCCGTCGCCGTACTGGACGTGCGCACTCCGTTGGAACGCAGCAAGGGCCATATCGCGGTCAGCGCGTCTCTGCCGTTCCACGAGATCGAGCAGCGCATCGTCGATCTGGTTCCCGGCACTGCCACCACCGTGGTACTGGCCGGCGAGCCGGATACCGACGGACCCGCTGCCGACCTGCTCGAATCTCTCGGCTACAGCGACGTCCGGGTGCTCGAGGACGGTCTCACCGGATGGACGAACGCCGGTGGTCGCCTCTACACGGGCACGAACGTGCGCAGCAAGACCCTGGGCGAGTGGATCGAACACGAGTTCTCCACTCCCACCGTCGACAGCACGACCGTGCAGGGCTGGATCGAGCAGGGCGACGACGTCGTCATTCTCGACAGCCGACCGACGACCGAGTACCTGCACCACCACATTCCGGGTGGATACGACACCGGCGGCGGAGCCGAGATCGCTTATCGTGCAGGCAGTGTCGTGAAAAGTCCCGACACCAAGGTCGTCATCAACTGCGCGGGGCGCACGCGCGGCATCGTGGGCGCCCAGTCCCTGATCAACACGGGCATCGCCAACCAGGTCTTCTCCCTCTACAACGGCACCCCCGCGTGGGAGCAGTCCGGGCGTTCTCTCGCCTTCGGTGACGAGCAGGCACTTCCGGCACCGCAGGACGTCTCGGACGAGCTCGCCGCATGGGTGCGTGCCACCTTCGACAAGGCCGGTGTGCAGGTCCTCTCTCCCGACGCCGTCCAGGAACGCCTGGCCGATGCGTCCACGACCACCTATGTCTTCGACGTTCGCACGCCCGCAGAGTTCGCGGCCGGCCATTTCGAGGTCAGCGTGTCCGCGCCGGGCGGACAGCTGGTGCAGCAGGTCGACAACCACATCGCCGTCCCGAACGCCCACGTCGTCCTCGTCGACGATCAGGACTTCGTGCGGGCCGCGAGCACCGTTCAGTGGCTGCGATACCTGCACACCGGCCCCTTGTCGGTTGTCGCGTACACCGAGGACGCGGTACTCGATCATCCGCGTCGTGCGCTCCCTCTTCCGGACGCGCAGCACGTGGACCGGTCCGAGCTCGAGCAGTGGCGAACCGACGGCACCGACCATCTTGTCGTGGACCTGCGGCCCTCCGCCGACTATGCCGCCGGACACATCCCGGGCTCGGTACACGCCCGCCGCGAGCAACTCACCCAGATCGCCGAGAAGGCACCGGACGCGACACTCGTGCTCGTCGGGAACGACCGGTACTCGCCGGAACACGTCGTCTCCGAAGTGCCGGCGTCCGTAGTAGTCCTGGCCGGCGGAATCGACGCCGCGGAAACACTCACCACCGATGATCCGCACTACGCCGGTGATATCGCCGACCGCACCGGACCGCCCCCGTTCGGTCCCGAGCGGGACCGCTGGTACGCAGAGTATTTCGAGTGGGAACTCGCGCTTCTGGAGACGACCAGCGGCGATCCGCACTTCGCCTTCGCGGAGATCGCGTCGTGACCGCAGCACAGGCGGACTCCCTCGTGGCCGCAAGCGCAACGGTGACGGGAGCGACCGGCGAAGAAGCATCCGTCCGGTTCCTCGAAGAACTCCGGGCACGCGTCGCAACCTTCCGCGACGAGGCACCGTCGCGGGACAGGGAACGTCGCTACCCGTTCGACGAGGTCGAGCAACTGCGCAACATCAAGTTCTGGGCGTTGAACGTGCCCGTCGAGTTCGGCGGGCTGGGGCTCGACCGCCGGACCCTGATCCAGGCGATCATCGCGGTGTCCTCCGTGGACGGAAGCCTCGGCCAGCTTCCGCAGAACCATTTCGCGACCGTCGAACGGCTGTTGCTGTCCGGATCACCCGAGCAACGGGAGTTCTACCTGCGCGAACTCGGCAGCGGGGCGATCTTCGGAAACGCGACCGCAGAACCGGGTGAGCGCCGGCCGGGTGAAGCGCACACCACGGTCGTCGAGCGCGACGGCAGGCTGTACCTGTCCGGACGGAAGGTCTACGCGACCGGCTCGCTCTTCGGCGACTTCATCGCGGTCCAGGCACGCAACGAGGCAGGCGGGCAGGAGACGGTCGTGGTGCGGCCCGACGACCAGGGCGTCGTCATCCACGACGACTGGGACAGCTTCGGTCAGAGGACGACCGGTTCGGGCTCCGCGGAGTTCGACGATGTCGAGGTGCAGCCGATCCAGCTCCTCTCCCGCTCCTCGGATCCGGCGACAACCTATCGCATCTCGGCGCTCTCCCAGCTGATCCACGCGGCGATCGACACCGGTCTCGCGGAGGGCGCGCTGTACGAGGCGCTGGCACTCGCTCGGCGGGTCCACGGCGGACGCGGAAGCGGTGCCGCCGAATTCCGCGACGACGTGCTGGGCGTCGCGCACCTCGGCGAACTGCGGATCGCAACGACCGCCGCGCGACGGCTCGTCGAATCCGCGGCACGGCGGCTGGACTCCCTCGGTCCCGACACCGCGCTGAGCGCCGTCATCGACGTGTTCTACGAAGTGGTCCAGGCGAAGGTGCTCAGCACCCGCACCGCACTGAGCGTGACGACCGACCTGTTCGACATCGGTGGCTCGAGTTCGACCAAGCCGGCGTTCGGCCTGGACCGTTACTGGCGCGATGCCCGCACCCACACCCTGCACGATGCGGTCCGCTGGAAGCCGTATTCGCTCGGCAAGTGGCTGATCGACGAGGAAGTCGCCGACGCCTGGAGCCTCGCGCGGCCGTTGCTCCCGCTCGCGGACCTCGAGAACGCCGCGGACGATCCGGTCGCCTTCTACGGGAGCGCTCGGTGACCGAACGCAGGCTGCATCTCAACATCAACGTCAACAACAGCGGCCGGCACCCGGCCTCGTGGCGCGTACAGAACGATCCGCTCTCGTTCCTCGATCTGGGCTACTACGAGGAGATCGGGCGGCTCGCGGAACGCGGCCGCCTCGACGCCGTGTTCTTCTCCGACGGCTTCGACTACTCCGCGCCGAACATCACGCGACCGTGGCAGGCGCTCGACCCGATCGTTCCGCTCACCGCGGTCGCGCGGGCGACCGAGCACGTCGGCCTGGTCGCGACCGTGTCGTCGAGTTTCGATCACCCGTACAACATCGCACGCAAGATCGCCTCCCTCGACTACGCGTCCGGTGGGCGTGTGGCATGGAATGTCGTCGCGACCCGCGCGCTCGCCTCCGCGAGGCTGTTCGGACTCGACGCCGTGCCCGACCACGACGTCCGCTACGGTCGCGCCGAGGAATCGGTCCGAGTCGTCAAGGCGCTGTGGAACTCCTGGGAGCGTGATGCACTGGTCGCCGATCAGAGTTCCGGGAAGTTCGCCGACGTGGCGCGCATTCACCCGATCGATTTCGAGGGCGAGCACTTCCGGGTTCGCGGGGCACTCAACGTTCCGCGCTCACCGCAGGGCCGTCCCGTCCTCCTTCAGGCAGGCGGTTCGCCGCAGGGCATCGAACTCGCGGCCCGGCACGCGGACGCGGTCTTCACCGTCAATCACACGCTGGCCGCAGCGCAGGACTTCTATCGGACGGTCAAGTCGAAGGCTGCCGGTCACGGGCGTTCACCGGACGAGATCCTCATCCTCCCCGGCCTGTTCCCCGTTCTGGGCAGCACCGAGAAGGAGGCGCGCGAGCGGAAGGACCGGCTCGACGAGATCGCCGGATTCGAGGAGGAACTCGAATCTCTCAGCAGGACACTCGGTCTGGACCCGGGCGACCTCGCACTCGATGCTGCGTTGCCGTGGGACAAGATCGAGGACTTTTCGGCTCGGGCCGGGGTGAGTCAGGGCTTCGCGAACGCGATCCTCGATCTCGCGCGGCGGGAAGACCTGACGGTCCGGGAACTGCTCGCGCGCAATCCGAACGGCCATCGGGTCGTCGTCGGAACACCCGAGCAAGTCGCGGATTCCATCGAGGAGTGGTTCCGCGGGCGCGGCGCCGACGGTTTCAACCTCAACGCCGACTACTTCCCGAGCGGTCTCGAGCTGATCGTCGACCAGCTGGTTCCGGAGCTGCAGCGTCGCGGCATCTTCCGGCGGGAATACGAGTCGACGACACTGCGCGGCAACCTCGGCCTGCCGATCCCGTGGGGTGACGACCGCGTATGACGGCGTTGCCGGCCGGAAACGGTTCGCTTCGGCGCCTTTTCCGGCCGGCATCGATCGACGATGCGACTTGGCGGGAGTCAAGCCGCCGGCAGGACCAGCACCTGACGCTGCCGAACCGTGGGCATGACGATCTCGTCGACCACAGCGGCCGCAAGCGTCTCGTACGACAGCGCCGCACCCAGCGCTTCCGGGCCGACGACCTCGGTCAGCGTGTACGCCGACACCTCGGCCGCGTCGGACGACAGACCCGCCGGTGGGGTGACGATCAGCCAGTCCGGCGCCGGATCCGCCTGCGACAGAACCGTGCGTTCACCCGCGTGGGCGCGGGCGAACGGAAGCAACTCCTGTGGAAAGAGATCGACGACGTCCGACACCGCACGACCGTCCGGCAACCGCAGGTTCGCGAACAACCCCACGGTCACGATCCGCACGTCGGGTGAACGCCGACCGGCGAGGATCGCGCCCAGCACCCGCGCGTAGAACGTCTCGTCGAACCCGTCGAACGACGGCGGCGGGGCCGAGAACGGCGTCACGGCATTGACGGCATCCGCGTCGGCGAGTGCGCGTGCCACATCCGCCGCATCGGTGGCATCCCCTTCGACCACGGTGACCCCTCGCTGGGCCAACCACGGGTGCCGCGCCCTCGCCCGCACCAACGCGGTGACCGAATGACCTTCGGTCAGAATCCTTCTCACGACGGCGCTACCCGCGCGCCCTCCGGCACCGAGCACCGCGACGCGGAGCTCGGTCACGCCGACCCGCCCAGAACCGCGGCGGGAAGCCTCGGCGGCAACGGGCCGTGCGGCAGTTTCGGGCCCACCGCCCGCCGAGCGCCGGGGACGCGACCGTTACCCCAACCCAGTTCTGCCCGGTACCGGCCGATGTGTTCGGCGTCGAGGTCCTCCTCGGACACCGGCGTCGCCTGCGGATGCACGTACAGCGCATCGGTCGGGCAGTACGCCTCACACATGAAGCAGGTTTGGCAGTCGCTCTGGCGGGCGATGACCGGGATGCCGGTGGCGGTGCGCTCGAACACGTTGGTGGGGCATGCGTCGACGCACTTGTCGCAGCCGATGCACGCGTCGGCGATCAGCAGTTCGATCATGACGCCACCAGCAGTGAGTTCCGGACCGCCCCGGTTCGCGTCCACACCGTGTCGAGCCCGCCCGTCAGAACGTGGTGATGCTGGGCGGGGTCGAGGTCGGGATGATCGGACCGCTTGCTCATGCCGCGGGTTTCGGTGCGGGCCAGCGCGGAATGGTAGATCCAGCGGCCGACTGCGGTGATCGCCGCCGCCTGCCGTGCCCGGACCCGCTCCTCGCCCGAGGCGCCGAGACTCCGCGTCGCATCCGCCCACAGCCCGTCGAGCTGACCCAGCGCTGCTTGCAGCCGGGGGCCGTCGCGCAGCAGGTTCTTCTCGACCGGGAGCAGTTCGTCGCGGGCCGCGGCGAGCACCGTGGCCGTGTCGAGGGTCGGACGGCCGGTCGGGCGCAGCCCCGCCCGACCGGCCGGGCGCAGATCGGAGGCGGTCACCCGCGCGACCGTGCGCGCGAATCGGGCCGCGCCGGTTCCCGCCCAGCTGCCCGACGACATCGCCCACGCCGCGTTGTGGCTGCCCCCGCCCGTGAATCCCCCACAGATGCGTTCGCGGGTCGCGGCGTCACCGGCGGCGAACAGGCCGGGCACCGACGTCGCGCACGTGTCGTCGACGATGTCGATGCCGCCGGTGCCGCGGACGGTGCCTTCGGCGAGCATCGTCACCTCGAAGCGCTCGGTGAACGGGTTGATGCCGCGACGATCGAACTGCAGGAAGAAGTTGGGTTGTCCGGCCCGCATCATCTGTTGCACCTGCGGGTCGGCGCGGTCGAGCTGAGCGAACACCGGTTCGGTCAGCAGGGTCCGCGCGATCACCGAACGGCCCTGCGACGAGCCGGCGCCTTCGAGCACGCGACCGTCCGCGTGGAAGAACGTCGCGTAGCCGTAGTAGGCGGTCTTGGTGACGGTCGAACCGGCCGCCGCGATCCCGTATGCGTTCGCGAACTCCATCCCGGAGAACGACACACCGGCCTCGGCGGCCATCAGAGCGCCGTCGCCGGTGTCGACGTTGGTGCCCAGCGCACCGGACAGGAATGCGCAACCCCCGCTCGCGATGACCACGGCCCCGGCGGTGATCCGGTAGTCACGGTCGGCCTGGCGCCGGTATCCCGCAGCGCCGCGCACCTGCCCGTCGGCGTCGACGAGCAGTTCCAGCGCCGGCGAATGGTCGAGGATCCGCACGCCGGCGCGCTTGATCCAGGCGCGCATCCGTCGCATGTACTCCGGGCCCTGCACGCCGGTGCGAATCTGCAGACCGGTGTCGGGGTCGACGGGGAACGGGTAGCGGCCCTCGTCCGCGAGCAGGTTCATGTTCTCGTACGTCTGGTCGAGCACCCGGTCCATCCAGTGGTGATCGGCCAGGTAGCCACCGAGCGCTTCACGGCTCGCCTTGGCCTGCTCCCGCGCGGACCGCTCGGGCGCGACGTACCAGACACCCGTGCCCGACGGTGCGGTCGCGCCGCTGGTCCCGCAGTAGCCCTTGTCGACGAGCACGACGTCGGCCCCGGCGCGGCGGGCACGCAAGGCGGCCCACGTCCCGGCGGGTCCACCGCCGATGACGAGAACGTCGGTACTCAGATCCAGTGGTTCGGTCACGGAAGGGCTCCTGTCACGCGGGGTCTTCCGCGAAGATTCCGCATCCACCCCGTGGACACAATCACCAGAATCAGCGTGACTCGAACCCAGCCGCCGATCGACTACCCACAATCCACGACCCGCCCTCGTCGGAGTCGAGGACAAGCGGCGCCGAATACAGGTAGCGCGCTACTCGTGACCGTCGCTACTGCACCGGCACAGACTGAGAATCCGCACCATCCCCACGAGGAGGAACCATGACGGATTCCCGAAGCTCTTCTCGCGAACCGGAACCCACCGCCGATTTCGGCGCCCCCGTGTTCGCCGGAACGGAAATCGACCAGAGTGTCGGATTCGACGACTCGCCCGGCGTCGCCGACGTCCCGTCCGAGGAGGGCGCGCACGCGCTCGAGCCGTGCAGCGAAGGTGACATCCCCACGGCATCCGTCGCCGACCTGATCCGCCAGTACACACCTGAAGGGTGATCGACGATGGAAATCCGCTTTCGCAACAACTATCCCGCCACGGTATCGGTGGCGGTGATGTTCTACAGCCCCGGAACCTGTGGCAATCACGGTAATTGGGGGACGCGCGGCTGGTGGAACATCGCACCCGGACAGATGGCGCATGTACTCAACACCACCAACCGATTCATGTACTACTACGCCGAGGCCGGCGACGGCGCCCGGTGGGTCGGGAACTTCGGTCCGATGTACGTCTACCGGAACAGTTTCGATTCGTGCATCAACATCGGATCCACGGCCGCGATCGGTCGCGTAGGAACACGGCAGATCGACACCGGAGGAAAGAACACGATCGTCAACCTGAACCCCTGACCCCTACCCGAACCGGGGGGATCGTCCGTCCCGCCGGAAAACCCATCGAGGAAATGCCATGACCGAAAACAATGCCCGACATTTCTGTTCACTGGTGTTGCCGCCACAGGCCACCGAGAAGACCCGGGCCGCGCTGCTGAAGGAATCGAAATGGGGCGTCGGAGATCGGGTCACCGTCCGATTCCTCGAGGGCGATCCGGACCTGCGGCGACGGGTACGCAACGTCGCAGAGGAATGGACCGGGGAGAAGATGGCGAATCTCTCTTTCCGCTTTGTGGATTCGGGTCCGGCGGACATCCGGATCGGCTTCGAACAGGGCGACGGATCCTGGTCGTACCTGGGCACCCAGTGCCGGCAGATCCCTCCGGCGGAACGCACGATGAACTACGGGTGGCTCACTTCCTCGTCGTCCGACGACGAGCTGCGCCGCGTCGTCCTCCACGAGTTCGGGCATGCGCTCGGGCTCATCCACGAGCATCAGAACCCGAACCGTCCGATCGCGTGGAACCGCCGGGCCGTCATCGCCGACCTGTCGGGTCCGCCCAACAATTGGGATCCCGCGACGATCGAGCACAACATCTTCAAACGGTATGACCCGCGGTCGGTTTCGGCCACGCCCACCGATCCGGACTCGATCATGATGTATCCGATTCCGGCCCGGTGGACCACCGACGGATTCTCCGCGGATCTCAATTCCGAACTGTCCGATACGGACAAGGAGTTCATCCGTGATGCCTACCCGTGGTGAGCATCGGACTCGGGAGGCCGGTCGTTCCGTGACCGGCCTCCTGGCACGTACCGTGCGGGCGGTGGCGAAAGTCCTCGCCCGCCTCCTTGCCCTGGTCCACCGCGATACCGACCTCGACGAAACCGAAGCGGCACCGGATGCGACAGTGGCCGAGACATTTCCGGAGGATCGAATCCTCGAATCCGCCCCGGCAGCCGAACCGTCGACCGGCACCCGCACGGCTTACGCGCGGCTCGACGCGCCCGATCGAGTCGCCCCGGGTGGTGTCTTCGAGCTGGATGTGGGTCTCGCGGAGTCACCCGGACGCGGCGTCACGAGTCCCCAACCTCTCTCGGTTCCGGACACGGAATTCACTTTGACGGTGACGGTTTCGGCCGACGGCTTCGAGGTGCTGGGTGGCGCCTCGCTTGTCCGCACCATCGCCGTGAATCCCGACGATCCCTATCCGTACGACGTGATCCGGTTGCGTGCGATCGACGACGTCGCCCTGACGCCGGCCCGCAGCATCCTTGCCGTGTACGCGATCGAGGGTCGCACGATCGGGATCGCCACTAGGTCGGTGGTGGTCGGCGACGGTGCCGTCCCCGCCGAGCCCGAGCGAGCCGGCGTCGATTGGGTGCTGCCGACCGATCCGGACACGCGGCCCGATCTGGAACTGGTGGTCACGCCCGGCAACGACGTCGGCGGGCAGCGCCTGTTCTGGTATTTCCGGTCTCCGCATCCGACGGTCGGTGACGGCAGTTTCGTCGCCGCGGATCTTCCTGTGACGGTCGCGACCACCGTGCGGCAACTACTGAACGGCGTCGAGGACCGCACGACCCTCGACGATCTGCCCTACTACCTGCGCGGCGTCGGCCGGCGTATCGCCGACGCGATTCCCGATCCGGTATGGCAGGCATTGAAGGCCACGGCCGACGCGGTGGAGGGTCCGCCGAGTGTGCTGCTCGCGTCCGCCGACCCGTACATCCCGTGGGAGCTGGCCCGCATCCCGTGGTGCCACGACGACCCGCCCCTCCTCGGTGCGCAGACCGTCATCGGCCGCTGGCCGTACCTGGCGAACGGCCGGAGCCCCGCTCCCGCTCCCCGCCTCGAACTGGATTCGATGGCCGTCGTCTTCGGGGAGTACTCCGGCGGTGAGAATCTCGAGGAGGCTGCGCGGGAGGCCGCCCACCTGCGTGCGCACTATGCGGCGCAGCCCGTCGACGCACGGATGAGGGACATCCTGCGCTGCCTCGACGGCACCCCGAGGGCAGACGCGCTGCATCTCGCGGTGCACGGCAACTTCGACCCGACCGGCATGCGCGACGGTATCTACCTCGTCGACGGCAACTATCTGAGCCCGGTGTCCGTCGAAGGAGTCGAGTCGAGCCCGATTCGGCTGGCGTTCCTCAATGCCTGCCAGCTCGCACAGGGCCGCGAGGTGTTCGGCATCTATGCGGGTATGGCGTTCGCACTGTTGAACATCGGCGCCGAAGCGGTGGTCGCACCGTTGTGGAAGGTGAACGACACCGCGGCCCGTGAACTCGCGGCGGCGTTCTACCCCGCCCTGTTCACCGATGTGCGATCGCCTGCCGAATTCCTGCGTGAATCCCGGTGCCTGTCAGTGGAGACGAACCCCGCAGCGACCTCCCTCGCCTACATCTACTTCGGTCATCCGCTGCTGCGGGTGAAGTGGATCCCTTAGGCGGCTCCGCCGCCGGTGTGTCGTTGTGGCGGCTCCAACCGCCACAACGGCACACCGAGGGATCGGCGCCGCTTCGACGGCGGCAAGAAGTAGGGCTGGGTCAGCGCGGCGCCGCGTCGACCAGGTCGTGTTCGACGCCGTAGTCGACCCGCATCCGCTCGATCGCGGCATCGCGACCCTTGTAGGCGCGGAGCGTCACCCGCTCGCGGTCCGGGTGGCGACGGTCCTGGATGCGGTTGACGAGAGCGAGGACAGGGCCGACGTGGCGCAGCACGTGCTTGATCGGCCCGTCCGAGATGTGGAGGGCGTCGGCGTCGGCGTCACCGATGAACACGCGCTGCAGGCCGTACATCAACGTCCGCGACACGGCCCGCTTGATGCGCTCGTTGCCCGGCAGCAGGTTCGCCAGTTCCGGGACGAGGTAGTCGTCGGTGAGCGCGACGACGAACTCCCGGTCGTCGTCGCCCGGGCCGGGCGAGGTCAGCCGGTACAGCTCCTCGACGAGGATGTGGTCGGCTTCCTTGCACAGGTTCAGCTCGTCGCTCATCCCGATGACGTGGCCGACGTAGCGCCACAGGTGGTAGATGTCGTCGCGCTCCTCGTCGGTGAACCGCACCCCGAGCATCTCCATCGCTTCGACGGCGATGTGCCCGAACTCCGCCATCGTCAGCGCCATGTAGGACTGCGGAATCGGCACTCCCCACGCCTCCTCGTCCCAGCGTCCGCTCGCGAGGATGCCGCGACGCACGTGCGCGTGGATCAGCCGGACTCGCACGGTGAACGCGAAACCGGCTGCATCACGGCGCATTCCACCGCGGGTCAGCACATGCCGCAACCACTCCCCGACCTCGACGGACCGCACCGCCGGTTGGCTGACGTACCGACCGGTCAAAGCCAATGGCTTACCGGCGATCTCGTTGCCGGCACCGCGCACCAGCGAGGCGGCGCCGAGCACCATGCCGAGGATCGGGGTGTGCCGGACCAGCGCGTCGGCGGCGTTGTCGAGACGGTCGTGGTCGACCCAGGCGGGTTCGTCGTCGAGGAATTTGAACAGCAGACGCAGCGATTCGGGGGCGTCGGCGACCGAGTCGATTCCGCCTTCGAGGGCGGCCCGCACAGCTTCCGTCGCCGACAGGGCCCCGAAGTCGTCGGCGACCACGGCATCGGCCAGCGGATCGGCCTGCCACATTCCGTCCAGCCACCGGTGTCCGAGGTCCCCGTAGCGACGCACCGCGATGTCTGCGTTGGCAAGGTCCCGAGGAATCCGTCGCTCCATGCATCTCATGGAAACACGAGGAATCCTCACTTACTATTCACTTTCTGTGAGCTCCCGTCAGCACCGAAACACCCCAGGTAGAAGCATACGGAAGTCGCCGACTCAGCAGCGCAGCCGCGAAATGCGCAAGCATCTGCTCACGTCTACACACGAGCTGCTCGCGAAGGGCCCGTCGGCGCGTCCCACCACGACCGCCCTCGCCGAGCACGCCCACGTCAGCATCGGCACCGTCTATCGCTACTTCCCGGACATCGACGCGATCGTCGAGGAACTGCGGATGTCGGCGGTCCACGACATCACCACCACGCTCTCGACCGCGATCGGCCGGGCGATGGATCAGGAGCCCGCGGTCGCGATGGTCACCGTCGTCGAAAGCCTCACCGCGGCGTTCGAGAAACACGCGGCCGTGCTGCGTGTGTCGTACACGTCCGGTGAGAGCGAGTTCGGGCTGGCCTGGGCCGAGGTCGAAGGACCGCTGCGACCGCTGGGGCGGATCATCCCGGCCCGCCTGCGCCCGGATCTCGACGACGCCGCACTCGACGACCTGGTCTTCATCATCATGGGCGCGACCGCCAGCCTGTGCTCGCGGATCGCACTGCTGCGTCCGCCGAAGTCCGACCGGGACAGGCTCGTCGCGGTCGCCACCCGCATGCTGCTCGCCGCCGTCGAGGACGCCTGAGCTGCGAATACCGGCAAAGGTCGTGTCGTGCTGGCACACTCGCGGGCATGAACGATCTCCCCGTCACGATCACGGTCGCCGGTCACGCCGAACGCGAGTACGCCCCGAACCGATGCACGGTCGCCCTGCAGGTACACGCGGACGGTGCGACGCGGGAGCAGGCCGCCGACCCGGTCGCGGTGGCGATCGCCACTGTGACCGGTCTCGTCACCGAGCTGCGTGAGCGTCCCGACAGTCCCGTGAAGCGCTGGACGTTCGACCAGGTGCGGCACACCCGGTATCGCCCGTACAACAACGAGGGCAAGACCCTCCCGTGGCGGTACACGTCGTCGGCGTCGATCACGGTCACGTTCCACGAATTCGACGCGGTCGCTGCGTTCGTGGACCGGGTCTCGGGGATCGAGGCCGTCACGGTGTCCGACCTGCGCTGGTGGATCACCCGCAAGTCGCGGCAGAGGAAGCTCGCCGAAGTCCGCGACCTCGCGGTGCAGAACGCCCTCGATAAAGCGAAGGGCTACACGAAGAGCTTGGGATACAACACTTTCCGCGCGGTCGCGATCGCCGATCCGGGCATGCTCGGGCTGCCGACGCCCCCGACCCCGTACCCGGGTGGTGGACCCGTGCTGCGGTCGGCGATGCGCGCGGAGATGGCACCCGCCTCCGCGGAGAGCGGTCCCACGTTCGCCCTCGAACCCGATCGCATCGGCATCACCGCGGACGTGGAGGCGAGATTCGAGGCGTCGTAGCTACAGATCGGTGACGTCGGTCAGTTCATAGTGCAATGTCGACGTGCGCATCACGCGGTGCGCAAGGTGCACCCCGACGTGTTGCACCAGCGGGAACTTCTTGTCGATCAGCTCACCGGCGGCCCGGGATTCCTCGCCGGACAACAGGTGTGCCGTCGCTTTGGCGGGCGGACCCGTCGGCTTTCCCGACCACGTGCACGGACGGATCCGTACCTCCGGGAAGTTGCGCAGCCGCTTGTTCTTCGACGCTTTGCCGGGGGTACGGAAGTAGGCGTGGCCGTGGTCGACGACCAGGTTGACGGGCGTATCGACCCAGGTGCCGTCGCGTTTGCGGGTCTGGAGTTGCACGACCTTCTCTCCGGCGAACCGTTCCAGGGCCGGTGATTCGTTTCCGGGCATGCTGCTGTCACCTGCTTTCGAGGAATTGGGATGCGGGCTTTTGTGGACGGTCGGTGCGTAGACCAAT
The DNA here is from genome assembly GCF_023218075.1 of Rhodococcus sp. HM1. Classification (GTDB taxonomy): domain Bacteria; phylum Actinomycetota; class Actinomycetes; order Mycobacteriales; family Mycobacteriaceae; genus Rhodococcus. Next base: position 38,940 of record NZ_JALPTB010000053.1, read on the forward strand.
TGCTGGACGCGGCCGTCGAACGTGTGGGATTCGAGCAGTTCGAGGTCGAACTCGGCACCGGGCACGAACACCGGATTCCGGCCGCTGGTGCCGGTGATCGCCGGGAAGATCGTGATCACGAGTCGGTCGACGAGCCCGGCCGCCATGAGCGCGCGGTTCATCGACAGGCTCCCGTGCGACCACAGCGGCAGGTCGGATTCGGCCTTCAACCGAGGGATCGCGGTGAGCGCGTCCTCGGCGATCAGTGTCGTGTTCTCCCACTTCAAAGGCGGTTCGAGTGTCTTCGAGAGAACGATCTTCCGGGCCCGGTTGATCAGATCGAAGGTGGGATCGTCCCCGGACCGGACGATCCGATAGAAGTCCCGGTAGGTGTTGGCGCCGAGCACGAGGATCCGATCGGATCCGAACGCCTCGGCACGACTCGCCACCAGTTCGGGACCCTCCTTCCCCCAGTACCCGGGCCAATCCACCGCGGTACCGAACCCGTCGAGACTGACGAAAACGTCGAATGTGTAAGTGGCCATGGTGTTTCGAACCTCCGCACGCGACGACGCGGGCGTACGTTCACCGCTGGGTCGAACAGTGATTCTCGAGACTGCCACTTTCAACCGTAGCGCGGACACACTTACATGGCACTAGAACCGAATTGCCGAGGCCCTTACTCGTAACCGTGGTTAATCGGTCCTGCGCGTGTCCCGCCCCGGTTTTTGCGGTCCGTCGTGGCAATCTCGACAGAATGCACCCCTACGACGAGGGATTCGAGCCCCCGAAAGCATGTTCGGAGTGGTGCCGGGCGCGCTCGTTCGACCTGCAGGTACTCGACGAGGGCGTCACCGTCGACCTGGAGTGGTGGAACAGCCACCTCGAACGCGCCGGCCACGAGATCCGACTTCGCGGCCGCAACCTCGACGGACGTGTCGTCACCGAGGGCGATGCGATCGTCCCGCGGAACGACCTTCGGCTGGGCAGCGAGTTGATCGACGCCGACCACGAGGGACTGGGCCTGCTGTTCCTGTGCGCGGCCTGGCGCAGTGCGCATCCACGACGACGCGGCGCCCGCCGCTTCCCCGACGTCCGCGACGCACGCGCCCCGAAGAACCGGGACAGGTTCGCGAAGATCAAGGGGGTCCTCGACTACTGCGCGAAGACGAAGAAACTGCCCGAGGCGTCCCGGCAGACCTGGTCGGGGTGGCCGGACACCCCCGGGATCGGCGTTCCACTCTTGGCGACGTACCTGTGGGCGGTCGGGGTCCAGACGGACGCCGGGCCCGCGCAGCTGCTGGACCAGCACGGGGTGTCGACGCTGGTCCACGAAGGATGGCTCGAGGATCCGTCCGTCGCCGACTTCACGCTGCGCCGCTACCACCGGTACGTCGATCTGCTCACCACGTGGGCCTCGCTCATGACCACCCGGCCCGAACTGGTCGAGATGTGGCTCGTCGACCGCTGGCACGCCCGCATCACCGAGGCACGAGACGGATCGCACGCGACCCCGCGGCTGTTCTGACCCCCGGTAACACTCACCCCCGATATCCACCGACCAGAAAGACAGCAGCGCGATGCATGCACCGCGCTGCTGTCTTTCTCGTCTGCGGCTCTGGTAACGCGTCCCTATCCATCGGGGTGGGCCGACTGCTCGACGTGGCGAGCCAGTTCCCGGGCGAGCACATCGAAGCGCGGATGCCGCGACCACGCCGCGCGGTCCCCGATCACATACAGGCGCTTCTTCGCCCGACTGACCGCGACGTTCGCCAGATTCGGTTTCGACGAGGCCCAGCGTTTCGCACCGTCGCTCGCCGGATCGCCGCCCAACACGAGGAAGACCACATCGGCTTCCCTGCCCTGCGCGGTGTGCACCGTCCCGGCGGTGAGTCCGCCGAACCGCGCGGGCAACGCCGTGAGCCGTCGCGCGACGTCCCGGAACGGGCTCAATACGATCACCTCACCCATGTCCTGCCCCTTCCGGGCCAGGTCGTCGAGGAGTTCGACGAGTCGGTCGTACTCCGCCCGAATGAAATGACCGCTGGAGGGTCCGGTGATGTCGATCCACCGCGACGACGGCAGCGGCCCGCGCGGGCGCGGATCCCTGCCGTGCAGCATCGTGCCGCCGTAGGCGATGGTGTTGACGATCGAGAACATCGGCTCGTCGCAACGCCGGTGCACCCGCAGCGGTGCACCCACCCAGATCGGCCCCTCGTCGCCGGGCAGGGTCGTTCCCCATCGGTTGAGGCGATCGGCGATCGACTGCGCCGACGACCGCGCCGGCAGCCACCGCTCGTCCACGCCGAACTCGCGGCGTACCGCCTGCTGAGCCCGGAACGGCAGTGTGACAACGGGTTCGAGCTGAATCGGGTCGCCGACGACGACCGTACGGCGAGACCGCCAGATAGCGCCCACCGGGTTCTGCGGCGTGGACTGGCCGGCCTCGTCGATGAGCAACCAGCCGAGCGCTTCCCGTCCGAGTCCGCGGAACACCCGGTCGAAGGACGCGAAGGTCGTCGAAACGAGGGGGACGACGAAGAACAACGCGCGCCACGCGTCGGCAACGGCGGCCGGATCCAGATCCCGGGGTGCGCTTCCGGAAACGACGTCGGTCGCCCCGTGCAGGCTCTGCCGCATCTGAGTGGGCACGTGGGCGAGGAATTCCCGGTGCAGGTCGAGGGCGGCCAGGAACACACGTGATCGCGCCTCGGTGACCTCCTCGTCCGACCACGGCGCGGCCAGTTCCCTCGCCGGGGTGGTGTCGCTGTCCTCACCGGGGACCGATGCACCCCACCGCTGCCGCGCCGCGTCGAGCGCGCAGTCGAGTTCTGCGAGACGCGCGCGCGTGCCGCGATACCGGTGGGTGAGTTCGTCCTGCGTGCCCTGCAGGGCGACGAGCGCGTGCGTCGCTTCTTGATGGGCGGCAAAGGCCTGCCGGTAACTCTCGTCCCAGCGGGCGAGGGCCTCGGCGAGTTGGTCGCGATGGGCCTGCCATCGCCGTCGTTCCTCGCGGGCCTGCCGGCCGATGCGCCACCACGGGACTCGCGTCGCATCGTGCGCGGCGAGTTCCGCTTCGACCGTGGTCTTCGCCTGCTGCGTTCGTTCGACGGTGCCACGCCGTACGTGCTCGGCCTCGACGGCACTGCGAACCGTAATAGCGTGCGCCGCCAGCTGGTCTTCGATCGCCCCCAGTTCGCTGCGTCGATTCGTGCGCTCGCGCAGTTGCTCATAGGCCCGCTGACGTTCGCCGAGCATCGTCGCGACCGCGTCACGCCGGGCACGATATGCGGCAACCGCCTCTCGCCAGGGACGTTCCGGTCCCGTGGATTCGAGTTTCTTGAGAATCGACTGGATACCTCGTCTGGCAGGAGCATCCCGCCCCGTGGCCTTTCCGTCGAACCACAGGGTGCTGGTGAATCGGGACCGGTAGCTCTTGCGACCGAGCCGGGCAGCGGTCAGCGCCCACGCCCGGGCCGGTTCGGCATCGCCGGCGGCGTCGACGTTCAGCAACGCCGTCGCGATGTCGGTGAAATAGTCGATCTCGAATCGTTCGCCGTCGATTGCGTCCGCGGCGGGCATCTCGAAGCTGATGTTCTCGACCGCCCCGTTGTTGGACGACGCCACCACCATCTCGAATCCATGGAACGGCCCGGTCCACCGCTGCACGATCCGCGTATAGTCGCCGGTCTTCCAGCGGTGCGGGGTGGCCGCGAACGCCTCGGCCGGGTTCGCGAGGCCCGCGAGCCGGTCTGCGCGTTCGACGACGATCGCCGCAACGAGATCGCGCAGCAGCGTGGACTTTCCGGTGCCCGGAGGACCGTTGACCGCGAAAATTCCGGCGCCGCTGTGCAACTCGTCCATGATGGTGTTCACAGCGAACTGCTGGCCGAGAGCGAGGGGATGCTCGGGTCTGCTCGGCCAGCGGCCGGGCGGGGTCGCGGCGGGGCGGCAGGCCGCCAGCGATGCTTCGGGGACGGCGCTCAGGTCGACCCGGGCGGCCACGTCGAGCCCGGTGTCGTCGGTGAGGTACTGCGCGAGCCCGGTACCGATGTCACCGTGAGCGACCTGTTCCGCCACCCGATCGAGATCATCGGCGATGAAGCTGTTCAGGAAGTCGGTGCCGTCGATGCCGTCGGACTGGTTGACCTGCACCGAGCGCACTCTGATCTCGGCGCAGTCGACCATGCCCTCCAGCCCGGTCAAGGTCGCGATGCGATTCCGCAGGTCGGTGAGCATCCCGACGCTCAGAGGGCGCCGGCCGCCTCGTTGCACGTCGACCTCTTGCCCGTCGTCGAGCAATTCTGTCAATTGTTCCTGCGCCTCGCGGAATCCGCGCAACCACGACGGTGACCCGGGTCCGGGGTTGCGGGTGCGACCTGCCGCCCACGCAAGGCCGGACAACACCTCGGACTCCGGGATGTAGCAACCCTCCTTGTCCAGGACGATCGCAGCAAGCGCACATTCCCCGGCCGGCCGGGGGTCGTAGTTCTCGGCACCCGGATCGAGGATCCCGTCGACGGCCGTCCACACCTCGTCGATTCGATAGACACCGAGGTAGACGATGTACTGTCGCTCGTTGCCTTTCCGGCGCAACGGCTGGCGCAGTTGACGGCAGAACATCCACGGCAGTGGGATTTCGGCGGCCACCTCTTCGACCGGTTCCAGACTGTCGAACCTGTCGACCTTCGGAACCTGCTGTGGACTGAACAACTCCACGGCACGCCAGAACTCGATGACGTCGGCCTGCCGACGGTACTCCCCGGTCACTGCTCCCCCTGTCGATTCCCCCCGCGGTTCGTTCCGGTGCGCGAGAACGTCCGCCCAGCGAACACAATTGCACACACTCTCATCCGAAGCGCCGCGGGAGAGTGTGGCAGTGCCCTCGCCCCGGTAGCCGCAATCGAGAAAGACAGCAGCGCGATGCCGGTCGCGCTGCTGTCTTTCTCATTTGCGGCTCTGGAAACGCTCCGAACCTCGCCGCCTACTCGCGGTCGTCATCCCGTGCAGTAGGGCATCTTTCGGCTAGGTTGGTGCGATGAGAACACTCTGGGCCGTGTCGGTCGTCTCGGTGTTGTGCACCGTGCCGATGTGGGTGATCGCCGTACCGCAGCTCGTCTTCTCCGGGGTTGTCGATGTCGGCCCGTATACCGGACTCGTGCTGGGACTCCCGACCCTGATCGGGTTACCGTGCGCGGTCGCCGGAGTGATCGCTGGATCGGTGTCTCTCGTGAAACAGCGCGCACGCAACTGGGCCGCGAACCTCATGACACTCGGGCAGGTCGCGACCGTGGCGCTGGCCGCCGCCATCGTCGTGTGGGCGCTGGGCTACGCGTCGACCGGCTGGGAACTGCTCGCGCTGCCGACGTCGCCTATGGTCGGCCAGATCGTGGTCGCGGCGGGGCTGCTCAAGGCCGGACGGCCGCGGATGTCCCGCTCGGTGCGCGCATCGTCGTGACTATCGGGGTCACCGCCGCGCCCTGCAAGACCCGCAGTCGAGAAAGACAGCAGCGCGATGCCGGCACCGCGCTGCTGTCTTTCTCGTCGGCGGCTGCGGTAACCCTCACGCGGAGTGCGAACCGACCTCGATCGCAACAACTCCCGCCATGATCAGCGCAATGCCGATGACCATCCGGAAAGTGAGAGGGTCCCGGAACAGAAGCCTCCCGAGAACTGCGGTGAGCGCGACCCCGCAGGCGACCCAGATGCCGTACACGACGCCGACGGGAACGTCGCGCGCCAGCACCAGTGCGACGAGCCCGAATGCGACGACGTAGCAGGAGACGGTCGCCAGGACCCAGCGGGTGCGGGCCATACCGTCGGACAACTTGAGGCAGATCGTGCCTGCCACTTCGACAACGATCGCCGCAGCGAGAATCAGCCAGGTCACCGTGCCGCGACCTCGTCGTCACGTTCGTCCACCGGGTCGATTCTGGGATGCGAGCCCAGTTCGACGATGACCACTCCCGCGATCACCAGCGCCATGCCCAGCGCCATCAGCGGGGTCATCGGATCGCCGAAGAGGACGGTCGCGGCAACCGCGGTCAGCAGGATGCCGGCGGCGCCCCAGATTCCGTAGGCGACACCCACGGGCATCAACCGCAACGCGCGGGCGAGGAACGCGAAGGACGCGCAGTAGCCGGCCACGACGAGCACGTACCAGACGGGATCGTCGGTGGCAGCACGCAGCGAGAGGGTGGCGGTGACCTCGCACGCTATCGCCCCGCCGAGCGACCACCATTTCATGCCGGCCAACCTACCGCCCTCCTCTCGGATCCCGCGGGTCCGCGCGGTCGCGTCGCGTCGCGGCGACGCATTCCCACCATCGGATACCTGCAACTTTACGCAATGCGCAGTCTATTTCACGCTTTTTCTTGACATTGCGTATCTGTGAGCCCATGCTGGTACGCAATTCGATGTGACGCACACAACAGCCCCGTGCGCTCCCCCACCGAAAGGACTCTCAATGATCCTGTCAAGCCGCAACAGCGGTACCCGGCAAGCTCGGTTGCCAGGTGCGGTTGTCGCGGATGAGGGCATAGAGAACATCGACGCGACGCCGAGCCAGACAGAGGGTGGC
>NZ_JALPTB010000054.1 GCF_023218075.1 Rhodococcus sp. HM1
CACCCACACCGTCGCCCCCGGCGACAGCCTGTGGGCGATCGCCGAGCGCGTCTACGGTGACGGCAACCAGTACCAGCGCATCGCCGATGCGAACGGTATCGCGAACCCGGATCTGATCCACCCGGGCCAGGTGCTCACCATCCCGTAATCGCAACGGAAATTCGGACGCCCCCGCCACCTCGTCCGGTGGCGGGGGCGTCTGCGTCCGGGCGGCACGACGGACCCGCGCCTCTGCCTGCCGGTGGGCAACTCCCTCAGAGCGTGAACCTGATCGCCACCGTCGCCACGGCGTCACCGGCACACTCGGACACGCCCGTGGCGTCCACGAGTTTCCGGAGGGCGGCGAGGGCACGGCCGAACACGGCGGATCCGATCATGCGGCGATGATGACGCGCCGCACGGATGCGACGGAACCGTTCCGATCAGCGCGATCGCAACTCACACTCTGCGACAGCGTCGATTGTCGGAGTCCCCCGCTAGTCTTTCCGGCACATCGTTCGGGTCACGGAAGAGAGGTCGATCATGCCGGGTACGCCATGGGAGAAGGCCGGCACCCGGTTCGATCGCGACGTCGAACGGGCGTGGAAGGAATTCCGGGAGCGCCTGGCCGACCACGTGGCGGCGATGCGCGACGGCGACGGCCTGGTGCTCGAACCGCTGGCGGAGGAGTCCGCCGGGCCTGCCGGGCCCTGTGTGCAGTTCTACGCGTGGGACGGTGGGCAGGTGCGTGTCGAGGTGCCGTCGGATGCGCACCTCGACGACGATCGCCGCCTGAGCACCGCCGATCGGGCGCTGCTGACCGAGCTGGGTCTGCAGGAACCCACCCGGGGCCCGGACGAGCCGGAGGACGGCGGCTCGCCCGCCTACTGGATGGACCGGCCCACCGGTTGGTCCGACGAGCTGGCGGCGGTGTCGGTGCGGGCGCTGCGCGAGATCTGGGGTGTGCCCCATCCGTTGTTCCTGCGTATCGAGACGTTCGGCCCCGGCCGTACTCCGGCCTTCGAGCCGCTCCCGACGGTCCGCGAGGCACCCGCTGTCCCTGCGCTGCCGGTGGCCGTCGAGCCGACCGGTGAGGAGCATCTGCGCGAGCTCGTCGAGGCGACCGTGCAGCGGCGGATCGGGTCGGCGCCGCCGTGGGACGACGACGGCGACATCGTGCTGCGCGTTGCCGGGGTGCTGCTGTTCGTCGGCATCGGACAGGGTTCGGGGACGGTGGACCTGTTCGCGCCGATCGTGCACACCATCACCGGCCGTACCCGCGCCGCGGAGGTCGTCGCCGATCTCAACCGCCGCTGGCCGCACCTGAAGTTCGTGTTGGTCGAGGATCGGGTCGCGGTGGCGCTGCACCTGCCGAGTTCGCCGTTCGTGCCCGCCCACCTGCTGTCCGGGCTCGACCGGATGGCCGAGTTCCTCGAGACGCTGGAGGTGGAGTTCGCCACCCATCTCGGCGGCGAGCTGCTGCGCGAGCCGGACCACGTCTGCGCGCCGGACGACGACGAGGACCCGCCGTGGACTCCCGAGTCGGAGGGCGATCTGCCGCTCGCGCTGCTGGCGCTGCGCGACTTCCACCTGCACGGGGAGGTGGAGATCCAGGTCAAGACGGTCGCGGCGATCGGCGACAACGAACCGTCCGAGCTCCAGCGTTTCCTCGCGATGACGGTCGAGCAGCAGGTCGGCTGGGAGTGCGAAGCGCTCGAGCGCGCCGCGGCCGGCGACGACGACGGCATGGAGGCGGCCGACGCCCGCGCGCTCGAATGGGAGCTGACGGGCCGATCCCTCACCGCGGCACTGGAGTTCCTCGACAGGCCGGCGGACGAGTCGCCGCGCGCGCCGGCGGCGAAGCCGGGTAAGCCTGCTCGCCCGGCGGTGTCGGACAAGCCGGCCCAGGCGGCCGCGCCGGAACAGCCCGCCCTGTTCGACGATCCGGACGAGCCCACCCTGTTCGACTAGGCCACGGGTCGGCCTGGGCGGTATGGAAGCCGGAGGGCCTCATCCATCGCGCTCCTCCCCCGCCACCGCACGCCGCAGCGCGTCTTCCGCGGCCGCGTCGAACGCGACCATCACGGCTCGCTCCACGGCGGTGACCGACGCGCGGATCGCGGCGACCGCCTGCCGGGCGGCGTCGTCCACCGGCCACCCGTACACGCCCGCAGAGATGAGCGGGAACGTCACGATGCGGGCGCCGAGACCGTCGGCGACGAGGAGGCTGCGCGTGTACGCCGAGCGCAGGATCGCCGATCTGTCCTCGCGGGCGGAGTACACCGGTCCGACGGTGTGGATGACCCACCGGGCGGGCAGCCGACCCGCGGTCGTGGCGACGGCTTCGCCCGCGGGCAGCCCGTCCGGCAGCCTGGTGGCGCGCAGTTCCCGGCAGGCCGCGAGGATGTCGGGCCCACCGACGCGGTGAATCGCGCCGTCCACCCCACCCCCGCCGAGCAGCGACGAGTTCGCCGCGTTGACGATCGCATCCGCCGCGATCCGGGTGATGTCTCCCGGGACGATGTCGATATCGGGCACGATCCGCTCCTTCCGCACTGACGGACGGACCTTTTCCTGGCATGATCGCATCCCGTGACGGCGACGGTGAAGCTCCGCGAACTGGCCGAACGTTCCGGCGTCTCCTGCTCGTACCGGGGCTGGGACGGGCAGGAACACTACGTCTGCGACCACACGCTGCAGGCGGTGCTCGGGGCGCTCGACATCCCGGCCGGCTCGGACGAGGAGATCGCCGCGTCCCTCGAGGACGTCCCGAACCGGGCGTGGCGGCGGATGCTGCCCCCGTCGCTGGTCGTCGTCGAGGGCGAGCATCGCACCTTTCCGGTGCACGTGCCGCACGGCGATCCCGTCGAGGTGTGGGTGGTCGCCGAGGACGGCACCGAACGCGAGGCCGAGCAGCTCGACGTGTGGGTCGAGCCGCGCACGGTGGACGACCGGCTCGTGGGCCGGGCGACGTTCGCGGTGCCGGATCTGCCGCCGGGCTGGCACACGCTGCGCGCGCGCAGCAACGACGTCGAGGCGGCCGTGACGCTCGTGGTGACACCCGCCCGGCTCGCGGCCGCGGACCGGCTGCTCGAGAAGCGACGGTGGGGTGTTGCGGCCCAGGTGTATTCGGTGCGGTCGAGCCGGTCGTGGGGGCTGGGCGACTTCGCGGATCTCGCGGATCTGGCCGCGGTGACCGGCGCGGCGTACGGCGGGGACTTCCTGCTGGTCAACCCGGTGCACGCCGGGGATCCCCGGCCCCCGGTCGAGCCGTCGCCCTATCTGCCCTCGTCGCGGCGCTTCGCCGATCCGCTGTATGTGCGCGTCGAGAACATCCCCGAGACGGCCTATCTGCCCACCAAGCACCGCAAGCGCCTCGACGCGTACGCGGCGAAGTTCGCGCGCGCGAACCGCAAGGGTAAGCGGCTCGACCGCGACGCGACCTTGCGCGCGAAACTCGATGTGCTCGAACACGTGTACCGGGTGCCGCGTTCGGCGTCCCGGCAGGTGGCGTTCGAGACGTTCCGCGCCGAGGGTGGCCGGGCGCTCGCGGATTTCGCGTTGTGGTGCGCGCTCGCCGAGAAGTTCGGCGATCGCCCCGAACGGTGGGCGAAGCGGGCACCGTCCCCGGATCACCCGGACACCGAGCGGCTGCGCGCGAAACTGGCCGACCGCATCGAGTTCCACTGCTGGCTGCAGTGGGTGTGCGACGAGCAGCTCGCGACGGCTCAGGAGGCCGCACGGACCGCGGGCATGGATCTCGGCATCGTGCACGACCTGGCGGTGGGGGTGCGCCGCAACGGTGCCGACGCGTGGACACTCGGGGATGCGCTGGCCACCGGCGTGACGGTGGGCGCTCCCCCCGACGATTTCAACAAGCGCGGTCAGGACTGGAACCAGCCGCCGTGGCGGCCGGACCGGCTAGCCGAACTCGGATACCGGCCGTTCCGGGACGTGCTGCGGGCGGCGTTGCGGCACGCCGGGGGGCTCCGCGTCGACCACATCCTCGGGTTGTTCCGCACCTGGTGGGTGCCCGACGGCTGCACCCCCGACGAAGGCACCTACGTCCGGTACGACCACGAGGCGCTCGTCGGCATCCTGGTGCTGGAGGCACAGCGCGCCGGGGCCGTGGTGATCGGCGAGGACCTGGGGGTGTTCGAGGGCTGGGTGCAGCAGTACCTGGCCGGTCGCGGGGTCGCGGGCACGTCGATCCTGTGGTTCGAGAAGGACGGGCACGATCCGCGGCCACCGGAGAGCTACCGGCAGCTGTGCCTGACGTCGGTGACCACACACGACCTGCCGCCCACGGCGGGTTATCTCGCCGGCGACCACGTGCGGTTGCGCTCGGAACTCGGCCTGCTCGAACGCGATCTCGACGCCGAACTCGCCGAAGCCGAGCAGGAACGGGATGCGGTGCTGCAGCTCGCCCGCGACCGGGGTCTGCTCCCGCCGGCCGACCCCGACGACACCGAGCAGGACGTCGCCGACCCGCAGACCGTCGAGGCGCTGCACCGGCTGATCGCAGCGAGTCCCTCTGCGCTGCTGGCGGTTTCACTCGTCGACGCGGTCGGTGAGCGGCGCAGCCAGAACCAGCCCGGCACCACCGACGAATACCCGAACTGGCGGATCCCACTCGCCGACGGTCGTGGCCGCGCGGTGCTGCTCGACGACCTCGCCGGAAGCGACCGGTTCGCCGCGCTCGCCGCCGCCGTCCGCGGCTGACTTTCCGGATCCACCCGGGACGACGATGCGGACCCACCCGTGTTCGGGTGGGTCCGCATCGGTTCCTGTCGACGCCGGCGATCAGTGGCCGTACATGCTCTCGATGTCCTCGGCGAAGCGTTCGGTGACGATGTTGCGCTTGATCTTCAGCGTCGGGGTCAGCTCGCCCGTCGCCTCGGTCAGGTCGCGGTCGAGGATCACGAACTTCTTGATCGCCTCGGCGTGCGAGACGGTCGAGTTGGCGTCGTCGACGATGGCCTGCATCGCGTCGCGCAGCGCCGGGTCGTGCCGCAGCTGGGCGATCGTCGTGGTGGCGGGCTTGCCGTTCTCGGCCTTCCAGTTGGCGAACACGTCGGGATCGACGGTGAGCAGCGCGGTGACGTACGCGCGGCCGTCACCGATCACCACGGCCTGCGAAACCAGTGTGTGCGAACGCATCCGGTCCTCGAGCGGGCCGGGCGAGACGTTCTTTCCGCCGGCGGTGACGATGAGGTCCTTCTTGCGGCCGGTGATGTACACGTAGCCGTCGTCGTCGATCTCGCCGAGGTCGCCGGTGCGGAACCAACCGTCGCGGAAGACCTCCTCGGTGGCCTTCTCGTTGCGCCAGTAGCCCTGGAATATCACGCCGCCGCGCAGCTCGATCTCGCCGTCCTCGGCGATGCGGGTGCTGTTGCCGCCCAAGGGCTGACCGACCGAACCGATCTTCTGTGCGCCGGGCATGTTGACGCTGTGCGCGGCGGTGGACTCGGTCAGGCCGTAGCCCTCGTAGATCGGCACGCCGACGCCGCGGAAGAAGTGTCCGAGCTTCGGGCTGAGCGCGCCGCCACCGGAGATCGCGTACCAGCAGTCGTTGCCCATCGCCGCCCGCAGCTTCGAGTAGACGAGCTTGTCGGCCATCGCGTGCTTGGCCTTGAGCGCCAGGGAGGGGCCGCCCTGGTCGAGGGACTCGCTGTAGGCGATGGCGGTCTCCTCGGCGAACCGGAAGATCGAGGCGTTGAGCTTACCGCCCGCGGCCGCCTTGCCGGCGGCGGCGTCGCGCACCTTCTCGAACACGCGCGGCACACCGAGGATGATGTTCGGCGAGTACCGCTCGAACTGGGCGGAAACCGTCGAGAAGTCCGACCAGTGCGACTGTGCCGCGCCGCATTCGAACAGCGCCAACGCCACCGCGCGGGCCAGCACGTGCGCGAGCGGCAGGAAGGTCAGGCCGCGGTTGCCGGGCTTGGCGACCGCGCCGACCGCGGAGGTGAGGATCGCACGGACCTCGGACAGGAAGTTGCGGTGGGTGAGGATGCAGCCCTTGGGCCGGCCCGTGGTGCCGGAGGTGTAGACCAGCGAGGCCAGATCGTCGGCGCGGATGCCGTCGAGGCGGGTCCGGACCTCGAGGTCGTCGATGTCGGCGCCCTCGGCGATCAGGGTGTCGACGGCACCGCCGTCGATCTGCACGATGCGGCGCAGGGTCTCGGGCATGTCGACGAACAGCTCCTCGTGGCCGGCGGTCTCGACGACGGCGAGCACCGCCTCCGAATCCTGCAGGATCCAGCGGATCTGATCGGTGGACGACGAGTCGTAGATCGGCACCGACACCGCGCCGGCGGCCCAGATCGCGTAGTCGAACAGGGACCACTCGTAGCGGGTGGCCGACAGGAGGGCGATCCGGTCGCCGGGCTGCACACCGTTGGCGATCAGACCCTTCGCGACGCCGGTGACCTGCTCGGCGAACTGGCTCGCGGTCACGGCGACCCATTCGCCCTGCGCTTCGGGGCGCGAGAACATCACCCGGTGCGGGGTCTTCTCCGCGTGCACGAAGACCGTGTGGACGACGGACTCGTCGTCGCCGACGGTGAACTGGGCGGGGGTCGAGTACTCACGCACGGGCATCTCCATCGTTCGAGTCGGTCGTCGCGGCGGACGCGGTGTCCACACCGTGACGGAATCGGCGCAGCAGGTGGACGAACCGGTCGAGTTCATCCTGGTTCCAACCGGCAAGTCCCGCACGCACATCGTCGTGTCGGCGCGCGACCGTGTCCTCGAGGACGGTCCGGCCGCGGTCGGTCAGGTTCAGCGGATGCCCGAGCCGGGTCGGTCCCGGTTCCGCCGCGACCCAGCCGGCGTCGACGCAGGTGCGCAGCTGGCGGGACACGGTGGAGCGGTTGACACCGAAGGCGTCCGAGACGTCGGTCGCGCGGCATCCGGGGTTCCGGGCGATGTACCCGAGCAGGGAGTGTTGCGTAAAAGTCAGCGCGCCGCTGTGCGCGCGTTCCCCCGCGATCAGGTACCGGACGAGGTGGACGAACTCGTCGTACACCTCGGCCACGACCGCCGGGCGCAGCGAGGCGTCGGCGTCGGCCTGTCCGGGCACAGAATGGTTCTGTTGCACACGGCAACCTTAAGCCTCGAGTGGCCCGGAACACGAATCGGGACTAGCTCCGACGACGCACATACGACTCGACCACCCCGTCGAGCACCGCGCTGCCCGCGTCGTCGACGAGCGTGACGGTGGCGGTGACCAGCCCGCGACCGCGGTCGTCGAGCGTCACGTCGTCGATCACATAGGTCCCGGTCAGCGTGGTTCCCGGCAGCACCGGGCTCAGGAACCGGACCTGCCTCAGCTGCCTGCCGGCGATCACCGCCCACCGTCCGTAGGCGGCGTCGACGGTGAGCCGCTGCGCGACCGCGAGGGTGTGGATTCCGCTGGCGATCAGGCTTCCGAACGGCCCCGATGCCGCGGCGTCGCGGTCGGTGTGGAACCACTGCGGATCCCACGACCGGGCGAAATCGACCAGTTCGTCCTCGCCGACCGTGTGGGTCCCCAATCCGATCCGGTCGCCGACCACCAGGTCCTCGGCATACATCAGGGTCTGCGGTGCACTCACGCGGTTCTCCTCGGTCGGGTCCGGATCCGTGACAACGATCCGGTCCCGCCATTGGACCATTCCACGGGCCGGCGACGACCGGCGGCCGAACACGGGGGTGCCCCGGGACGACGGATCGTCCCGGGGCATGCGCTGCCGGCTCCCCCTGCCAGCCGGCAGCGCCCCGCTAGCCGGCCGCTCGGACCGGCTGCCCGTCCGGGCCGCTGTCCGGCGGGTAGGTGCCGTTCGCATAGGGGTTGAACTCGTTGGTGAACAGCTCCTCCGGCTCGACGGCACCGGGCTGCAGACTGCCCAGTCGCACGCTCTGATCGATCCAGATCGCGAACTCCTCCGCGGCGATCACCCCGCCCGGTGTCGGCACCCCGGTGCTCTTCCACTGCCGCACGAAATCGGTGGACTCGCTGCGTCCGCGGCCTTCGATGATCGCCACGAACCGGTCGATCACCTCCTGCCGCGGCGTGACCTGCGCCCACCGCAACGCACGCGCGGTGCCCTGCACGAAGTCGGCGACCGCGTCGGGATGCTCGGCGACGAATTCGTCCCGGAAGACGAACCCGCCGATCCCGAGCGGCCCGGTCAGATCCACGTCGGTGAACAGCGGGCGCAGTCCGCCGCGCGTGAGCGCCGCATCCTTGACTACCCCGCCGAGATTGCCGACGTCGATCTGCCCCTGCCGCAACGACTGTTCGGTGTTCAGAGGCGGCACCACGACGAGTTCGACCTGTGCGATCTCCTCGTCGGTCAGTCCCGCCCGGAACAGCCACTCCTTGATCACGTATTCGTGGTACGCGCCGAGGGTGTTGATCCCGATCTTCCGGCCGATCAGGTCCCGCGCCGACCGCAGCGGACTGCCGTCGAGCACGTAGTACCCGTTGAAGCTGTCCTCCTCGGTGTCACCGTCGGAACCGTAGTTCGCGATCACCGTGGTCAGCGGTGCTCCCGCGTCGACCAGTTTGGCGATCGCCCCGTAGAACGCCGAGCCGAAATCCGTTTCGCCGGTCGCGGTGTTCTGAATGCTCGACGGCCCACTCGTGTTGTCGCCCAACCACTCCAACGTCACCGTGTCGAAGTAGCCGAGGTCCTCGGCCAGTTCAGGGAAGGTGACCGCACTGGCCGTGCCCTCGTATCGCAGCACCGTCTTCCCGGCCGGGTCCACCTGCTCGGTGTCCCCGGCCGGGCCGGCGCATGCCGTCGACACGAGTGCGAGCAGCGCGGCGAGGGCCGCGCCCACCGAAACCCTTCTTCGCAGCATCGACGGCATCCGTGTCTCCTCGTCAGTCGCGCCCGTGGAAGGGCTCGCCGATCACGGAGACGGACCGCTGCCCGTCCGGTCCCACCGGCACGTCACCTTCGACGGTGGTGCGGTGCAGCACCCGCACCACGTCGAGGTGATCGAGGTCGGTGGGCGCCTGGTGCGCGGTGATCCGGTTGTCCCACACGCCGATGCTGTCGTTCTCCCACCGCACCCGCACGGTGTAGGCCGGGTTGGTGATCTCCTCGAACAGCAGGTCGAGCAGCCGGTCGCTCTGGCGCGGCGACACCCCGAGGATGCGGCTGGTGAACCCGGGCGTGACGAACAGCCCCCGCTGCCCGGTTTCCGGATGCACCCGCACGACCGGGTGTTCGGTCACGTACGGCTCGGTGACGACGTGCTGTTCCGACTCGCTGCCGGCCGCCCACCGCGGTGCCCGGCCGCCGAAGCGGTGCTCGGCGCGCAGACCGTCGAGGAACGACTTGAGGGACTCGGGCAGGTTCGCGTACGCCGCGCCCAGGTCCGTCCAGGTGGTGTCGCCGCCGACGTCCGGTACCAGCTCGGACCGCAGGAACGTGATCGCCGGCGGGTTCACCAGCGCCGAGATGTCCGAATGCCAGAAGTTCGCGTACGAGTACTTCTTCGTCCCGGCCCGCGCTGCGTACTTGCGGCTGTCGACCTCGAGGATCTCCGGGAACTGCGAGTCGGGATCGTAGTTGTACGGGTGCGCGGGGGTGACCCGGCCGAAGTACTGCGTGAACCGGATCTGCTGGGCGTGGTCGAGCGGCTGGTTCCGGAAGAACAGCACCTTGTAGTCGAGCAGCGCCTCGCGCAGCTGCGCGACGGTCGCGGCGTCGAGTTCGCCGCTCAGGTCCACCCCGGCGACCTCCGCACCGAGGTATCCGGCGATCGGCGCGACCGTCGGTTCGGTGGCGCGCTCTGCGATGGCAGTCATGATCTCTACTCCTGTCCGCGGAAGGCGTCACCGGCGAGGGCGACCGACTCGCGGCCGTCCGGGCCGACCGGGACGTCGCCCTCGATGGTGGTGCGGTACAGCACCCGGGTGACGTCGAGATGGTCGAGGTCGGTCGGTGCCAGGTGGGCGGTGGCGCGGTTGTCCCACACCGCGAGCGAACCCGGCCGCCAGCGGAAACGCACCGTGTAGGCGGGGTTGGTGACCTCCTCGAACAGCAGATCGAGCAGGCGGTCGCTCTGCGACGGCGACAGTCCCACGATCCGGGCGGTGAAGCCGGGCTGCACGAACAGGGCCCGTTCGCCGGTCACCGGATGCACCCGCACGACGGGATGTTCGGAGACCAGCGGGTTCTCCTGCACCCGGCGGGCGTAATCGCTGTCCGCGGACCACTGCGGGCGGCGGCCACCGAATCGGTGTTCGGCGCGCAATCCGTCGACCAGCCGCTGCAGCGATTCGGGCAGTCCGTTGTACGCGGCGACGAGGTTCGTCCAGGTCGTGTCGCCACCGCGCACCGGGACCTCCCCGGAGCGCAGCAGTGTCACGGCCGGCGGGTTGACAACCGCGGTGACGTCGGTGTGCCACTGGTTGTCGTAGCTGTACTTCTTACGGCCGAAGCGCTTTTCGTACTTGCGGCTGTCCACGGCGAGGATCTCCGGGAACCCTTCCGGCGCCTCGTCGTCGTACGGATGCGACGGGGTCACGGTGCCGAAGTTGCGGGAGAACGCGATCTGCTGCGCATGGTCGATCTCCTGCTCCTGGAAGAACAGCACCTTGTATTCGTGCAGAGCCGCACGCAGCTGCTCGGAGATGTTGTCCGCGAGTGTATTTCGCAGGTCGAGACCGCTCACGTCGGCGCCGATGCGCCCGGCGACCGGGGTGATCGTGAACGTGCCGGCCGCGGCGGCAGGCGTGTCGGGTGCGAGTGTCATGGGTTTCCCTCACTGTGGAATCGATGCTGTGGAATCGATCGGTGGTTCGGACCGGAATCCGGTGCCTGTCACCACCGTGCCGTCCGGGAAGCCCCGGCGGAACCCGCTTTTCACGATGCGAAAAAGACTCAGCCGGAATAATTCTCGGCACTGGCGAGACGAGGGACCCGGCGTCCGATACGGGCTGCGGCGCGCTGCATGGCGGGCACCACGTCACCGACGGCACGGTCGGTGAGACGGCGACGCCCCGCCTGGACACCGACCGCACCCCACGGCCGCCGGTCGCTGCCGAACACCGGCACCGCCAGCGCCAGCACCGAGGACCGTTCGTTCCGGACCTCGGCGGCGTATCCGCGGCGGCGGACGAGTTCGAGTTCGGCGGCCAGCGCCGGGGATCGGGGCCGCGCGGGACCGAACGCCAGGATCGCGCGGCCCATCACGCTGTCGTCGATTCCCTCGCCGGCGGGCGGGATCTGCCCGTCGCAGCCACCGGACGGGGGCCGGGCCGAGAACACCGACAGCACCTCGCCGGACCGCGCGACCCCCAGACTCGCCGCGAGGTCGATGTCCGCGGCCAGCGCGTACAGATCCGGCGCCCAGTGCTCGACGCCGAGCCGCATCAGCGGCGGCACTGCCAGCGAGAACAGACCCGGACCCACCCGGTAGCCGTCCCCTCCAGGGACACGTTCGAGCATCCGTCCGCGCACGAGGGCCTGCACGATCCGGTGCGTCGTGCTCACCGGCAGCCCGGTGCGCGCGGCCAGCGAACCGAGTCCGAGTTCGGTGTCGCCGCCGTCGAAACACGCCAGCACGGCGATCGCGCGTTCGACTGCCTGAGACCCGGATCTAGGTGTCATCGCTCGGTGCTCCTGGATGTGCGCGTTCCGGCGCGTCGTCGCACCGGCCGGTTCGCACTATCTCCGGGGCCGCAACCCCCGGCAATGGTTTTCCGCACCGGGTGGTCCAAGTCTTCGGTCCCCCGTTAGCCTGTCCGTACGTTGAACGTGGGTGGGGAGGTAGGCACGGCATGGGCGAAAACCGCCGCCGCGATCTGTTCCGCCACCTCGCCGACGACGACGCCGACGACTATCTCGCGATCGTCGCGTGTCTCTGCGACACGCTCGCCTCCGATCTGTCCGCCGCCGAGATCGCCGACCGCATCCCGGGTAGGCCGTTGACCGCGCAGGTCGTCGAGCAACGCTGCCGCCGCCTCGTCGAGTGGGGCAATCTGACGGCGACCCGGCCGGCGGGGGTCGACACGGACACCGATCGGGACCGGTTCCGGGTGTCCGTCTTCGGCGGCCGGGTGCATCGCGAGGCGACCGCCGTCCTGACCGCGCGCGACGGTGCCCGCGAGGTGGCCCGCGAGGTGCTCGGTCTGATCGCCGAGGATCTCGCCGGCCTCGCGGACGCGCCGGGGACGGCCCGCACCGACCCGGAGGCGGTGTCCGGTCTCGTCACCAGCGTGTTCACGCACCATCGGACGTTCACCGACAGCATCGCCGACTTCTACGCGTATCTCGCGGACGTGCTGGCCCGGTTCGATCTGTCCGGGGACGAGTTCGGCCGGCTCAAGACGCTGCTGCTCGAATACGTCGATCTCCTCGACGGCGACGTCGCCCGGCACACCCCGGTCATCGCGGCGCGTCTGGACGCGCTGATCCCCCGGCTCGATCCGCTGCTCGCGGCACTTCCCGGCCCGCCCGTTCCGGACGGTATCCCGGTCGCGCGGCCCGCGGGCCGCACCCGCGGCGACTGGGAGGAACTCGCCGCCTGGTACGCCGCGGATGCCGGGCCGAAGCAGTTGCGGGAGGCGGCCGGGCAGGCGCTGGGCCGGTTGCTCGGTCACACCCGGCGACGGCTCGCGCCCACCGGCGCGGGCGGCTCACGGCGTGCCGATCTGCTGACGCTGGCCGGACGGTTCGCGGAATCCTCGGATGCGCAGGCGCACCGGTTGTTCGCCGCGGACTTCGCCGCCTACCCGAGCCGGCACCTGCTGCTCGGCCCCGACGAGCCGGACCCGCGGATCGGGCCGGGCACCTCGTGGTGGGACGCCGATCCGGTACCGGTGCCGGTGTCGCTGCGGGAACGCGGGGACCGGTCTCCCCGCGGCCACAGCGCCCGCGTACCGGACCCGACGCCGGACCGCAGGCGGATCGCGGCCCTCGCCCACGCCGACACCGAGGCGCGCCGTGCCGCCGCGGCCGAACTCGTCGCCGCCGGCGACCTGCACGGCGCGACCGTGTCCGCCGCGGCACGCGAACTGCTGCTCGATCGTCTCGCGGCGCTGCTCGCACGGCACCGCACCCTGGACACCGCGGTGCGGGTGCAGGACAGCGACCTCGGGTTGTGCCTGCACGCCGCGCCGGGACCGGACACCGTGGTGCACGGCCCGGACGGTGATCTGACGGTGCACGCCGTGCTGCTGCGCGCGACAGCCGTGGATTCGTGGCAGGTGAGCGCCCTGTGACGACCGGCACCGGTACCGCCGCGCAGGACGCGACGGGACGCCGCGACGCGGCGCGCACACTGCTGCAGCAGCCGATCCTCACCGCGGGCCGCGACCCGGACGCCCTGGCGCTGGTCCGGCGGCACGCGACGGCGTTGCGCACGATGTTCGCGAGCCGCCTCGGCTACACCCTCGTCGTGGAACCGACGTTCGCGCGCCTGGTCAAGGCCGCCCCGGCCCCGGGCACACCGCCGCGGCCGCTGCTGCGCGACGGCGGCGAACCGTTCGGCGCCGCGACCTACGCCCACCTGGCGCTGGTGTGCGCGGCCCTGCTCGCTCCGGGCATCGGCGATCACGTGCTCGTCTCCGCACTGGCCGAGCAGGTCCACGCGGACGCCACCGCGCTCGGTATCGCCGGGTCCGATCCGGTCGCGGACCGGCGGCAACTGGTGGCGGCGCTGCGGGCGTTGCAGGACTGGGGTGTGCTGACCGACGACGCCGGGATCGTCGACCGGTGGGCCGTCGGGGACGGCGAGGACGGGGTGCTGGACGTGCACCGCCCGCTGCTGGCCCACGTGCTCGCACCGGCGCCGGACGCCGGCGTTCCGCCGGTCCCGGCGCGGGTGCGGTTGTACCGCAGGCTCGTCGAGGATCCGGTCGTCGCACGCGACGACCTCGCCCCGGACGAGCTCGACGAACTGCACCGTGACCGGGTCGAACTGGCACACCGGCTCGACGAGGATTTCGGGCTCACCCTCGAGGTCCGCACCGAAGGTGCCCTCGCGTACGACGCGGACGGCACCCTCACCGATCTGTCGTTCCCCGGGCCGGGAACCCTGAAACAGGCTGCACTGCTTCTCATCTCGTCGCTGATCGAGGAGCACGAACCGACCCCGGGCGCGGATCTGGTGATCTCCGCGGCCGCGGTCGACGCCGCGATCGCGAGCCTGGTGTCCACCCACGCGCGGGACTGGCGGGCCCGGTACGTGCGCGACCCGGACACCCTGCGCCGCGAGATCACGGATCTGCTGGCCGACCTGCACTTGGCCCACCCGGACGGCGGCGGACTCGTGCTGCACGCCCCGGCCGCCCGCTACCGCCCGACTGCCACCGAACGACCGGACATCGAAACACACACGGACACCGAAAGACCCGCGCCATGACCCGACCCTCCGCCTCGATCGCTCCGGCCCACCACCCCAGGCGGTGGCGGCTCTCGCGCGCCGGCATCGTCAACGTCTGGCACTACCTGGACACCGAGTTCACGCTCTCGGGCGGTCGGCTGATCCTGCGCGGCACCAACGGTTCCGGCAAGTCCCGCGCGCTCGAGATGCTGTTGCCGTATCTGCTCGACGGCGACCGCAAACGCATGGACGCGACCGGCGCCGGGAAGGTGAACCTCGACGAACTCATGCGCACCGGCGCCGGCGACCAGGACAACCGCGTCGGCTATCTGTGGATCGAACTCGCCTGCCCCGACGAATATTTCACGATCGGCGCGCACATCCGCTACAGCGCGGCCGCGCATCGCAGCGAGGTGCACCTGTTCACCACCGGCCTGCGCGTCGGCCACGATCTGACGTTGGTGGACGAGCATCGGATGCCGCTCTCGCGCGACGACCTGATCGCCGCCGTCGGCGCCGACCGCGTCACCCGCAGCCCCGAGGAGCACCGCGACACCGTCCGCACCGAAGTCTTCGGTCTGCGCGGCGAATCCGGACGCGACCGGTACACCGGCCTGCTGCAGCTGCTGCACACGCTGCGCTCCCCCGACGTGGGCAACCGCATCGACGAGGGGCGGCTGCCACAGATCCTGTCCGACGCGCTGCCGCCGCTGAGCGAGAACCTGCTCACCACCGCCGGCGACCGTCTCGACGGGCTCACCGAAACCCGCACCGCCCAGGAACATCTCGAAGAGACACGGGAACATCTCGAACAGTTCCACGAGGTGTACCGCCGCTACGCGACGCACGTGCTGCGCGAGGCCGCCGACGCCGCGGCGCACGCCGCCGACCGGGTGGCGACGACGACGGCGGAACTCGCCGAGGCCGACGCCGACGCCGCCGATCTGGAAGCCCAGTCCGCTGCCGCCGACACCCGCCTGCGGGAACGTCGCGACCAGCTCGACGAACTCGAACGCGCCGTCCGGGGCCTCGAGTCGCGCCCGCTGTTCCGGGACGCGGACGATCTCGCGCAGCGCCGCGCCACCGTCGCCGCCCTCGCCGACGCCGCGGAACAGGCACTCGACAGTGCGGCCCGGGCCAGGCACCACGAACAGATCGACGCCGAGGTCGCGGCCGAGCACGTCGACGAGCTCACCGCCGCGGTGTCCCGCTCGGCCGAGCTGCTCGCCGAGGCGAAGGCACGCCTGGGCGCGGCGTCGATGCCGCACACCGCCCTCCCCACCGAACTGCTGCTGCACGTCGACACGGCCCCGCCCCGCATGGAACCGGTCCGCACCGACCGCGACACCGTGCCGGCCGCGCAGGTGCGTCCGGCCGTCGCGGACCTGCAGTTGCGGCCCGACGACCTCGAATCGGCGCGCGACGCCGCGCACGACGCGGCGATCGCCGCGCAGCGCCGCAGCGACCGCGCGGGGCGGCGGCTCGAGGAGGCCCGCCGCCTGGAGGCCGCCGAACGCACCGTCCACACCGCCGAGGCGGACGCCGAACGGACCGCCGGGGAGGCCGAACGCGACCGTGCCGAGCTCGCCGAGTCGACCCGGGTCCGGGACGACGCCGCCATCGACCTCAACCGGCGCTGGCGGGCCTGGATCACCGATCCCCGCACCGTGCGGTTGCTGCCCACGGTCGAACAGGACGGGCCCGAACTCCTGCAGGTGCTCGCCACGGATCTCGAGGCGCTCACCGGCACCGGCGGCGCGGACGCCGACGCGGCTCTGACCGAACTCGACCGGCTCCCCGATACCGCCGCCCGCGCCGCACGCGACGGCATCGCCGCCGAACTCGCCGCACTCGAACTCGCCGACCACGACGCCGATGCCATCCGCACGGCGCTGCTCGAGGAACGCAAGACCCTCGAGGCGGACCGGCAGCAGGCACCCGAGGACGCGCCGTGGCGACGCGAGAACGACGGTGTACCCCTTTGGCGCGCAGTCGAATTCGCCGACAGTCTCGGGGTGGACGACCGGGCCGGGGTGGAAGCGGCACTGCTCGCCGCCGGTCTCCTCACCGCCACCGTCGACGGCGACGGCCGCCTGCGCGCCCAGTCCGGCCAGGTCCTCGTCTCGCCCCGCAACGAACCGCCGCGGAATCCGCTGTCGACGGTGCTCGTCCCCTCCCCCACCGCCCCGGTGCCGGAGACGGCGATCGCGACGGTGCTCGCCGCGATCGGCTTCGAGGACGCCGGCGCGATCGCGTCGGTGTCCCGCGACGGGCGCTGGCACAACGGGGTGCTGCGCGGACGGCACACCGCCGACGAAGCCCGGTTCATCGGCGGCCACCACCCCGGCGACCCCGACGCACCCGGCCGCCACGCCGAACGTCTCGACGAGATCGCCGCGGAGCTCGCCGCCGCCGACGTCGCCGCCGCGCAGCGCGCCGAGCGCCGTCGCGCTCTCGAACAGGATCGGCGCGATCTCGACACCCACCTGCCGACGGCACCGCGGTCGATCGCGCTGCGCGAGGCCCGCATCCGGACCCGCGAGCACGAGGCGCGCGCGAGGCGCAGCGCGGAGGCGGCGGTCGCGGCGCGCGACCGTGCCGCCGAGCTGCGGGCCCGCTGGTCCGCCGACCTCGACACCCACCGCGCCACGTGCGCGCACTTCGAGATGCCGTCCGACGTCGCCGCCCTCGAAGCGGTCGTCGAGGCGTGCGCCGACGCCGGGCGCGCATGCGTCGACCTCGCCCGCGGCCTCGACGACGTGCGGGCGAGCCGCGACCGGCACAGCCGCGCCGTCCACCGGTTCGCCGACAGCGGCGCGCGGCGCGTCGAGGCCGAGGCGGTCGCCGAGGCCCGCTGGCACGAGTGGCACGGTAAGGCCGCCGTGGTGGCGGCGCAGCACGAGGCCGTCGCGATGAGCGTCGCGGAGCTCGAGGCCGAACTGTCCAGCTCCGTCACCGAGCAGGGCCGCACCGAGGAACAGTGCCGCCGCACGCAGGCGCACCGGGAACAGCTCGGCAAGGACGTCGCGCAGGTGCGCGAACGCTGTTCGGCGATCCGTGAGCGTCTGGTCCGCGACCGGGAGGAACTCGCGGCCGCGGCCGCCACGCTGTCCGCGCGGTTGCAGCTGCCGTCGATCGCCGCCGCCACGGACGTGCAGGTCGACCCGCTGGCCCACACCGACGATCCGGACACGGTGCGTGCGGTCGCCGACGCGGTGCGCGCGGCACTGCCCGCCGTCAGGGCGACCGGTCAGAACCGGGTCCTCGCGGCGCTGCAGCAGCTCGCGCGGGCGGTGTCCGGGCAGCTCGACGTCGAGCACACGGTCGACGACGGCGTGCACGTGGTCCGGATCTCGGGGGCGGGGGCCGACGGCACCCCGACCGAGGTCCTCGAGCACGTGACCGCGCGGGTCGACGAAGGCAGGCGCGCGCTCACCCAGCGGGAACGGGACGTGTTCACCGGGTTCGTGCTCGGCGGGGTCGCCGACGAGTTGCGGCGCCGCATCGAACGCGCCGGTGAACTCGTCGACGCGATGAACGCGAGCCTGTCGGGGAGCCGCACCAGCCACGGCATCGGGGTGCGCATCGGGTGGGTGCCCAACCGCGGCGACGACGAGATCGCCCGCATCACCGCGCTGCTGGCGGATCCGACCGGGCCGGGCAACGGGTCGGAACTGATCGACCTGTTGCGCCGGCGCGTCGAGGCCTCGCACACGACGGATCCGTCCGCCGGGTACGCCGCGCACCTCGCGCAGGCGCTGGACTACCGGAACTGGCACACCGTCGACGTGACGATCCTGGGTCCGGAACCCGATCAGGAGCGGCGGATCTCCAAGCGCGCCAAGATCTCCCAGGGCGAGACCCGGTTCGTGTCGTATGTGACGCTGTTCGCCGCGGCCGACGGCTATCTGTCGAGCCTGCCGGACGTGGACCGCGCGCTGCGGCTGGTGCTGCTCGACGACGCGTTCGCCAAGATCGACGATCCGACCATCGGCGAGTTGATGGGCCTGCTGGTCCGGCTCGACATCGACTTCGTCATGACCGGGCACGCCCTGTGGGGTTGTGTGCCACAGGTTCCCGCCCTCGACATCTACGAGGTCCGGCGGCTCGAGGACAGCTCCGCGGTGACCACCCACGTGCACTGGGACGGCCACAACCGGCACCTGCGCCCGCTGGACTGAGCCCCCCTTCCCCGCGACCGCGGGGCATCCGGGTCGGGCAGCGGGTCCGTCGATTCCCGGGACGGCGGCACCGGCCCTCTATAGCCTCTGGGCTATGTCGCGGCGCTCGCCCCCCACGGCGCCGCAGGCGAGAAGGAGGCTCTTCGGATGTCCGAGTCGACCCGACCCACCCTGATCGAACGTGTCGCGCACTGGGCGCGCACCACGCCCGATGCCGAGGCCGTGCGGTATCTCGACCGCAGCCACACCTGGTCGCAGTGGCACGAGCGGCTGACGCGCCTCGCCGGCGCCCTCGCCGACGCCGGGGTCGGCCCCGGCGACACCGTGGCGTTCGTGGACAAGAACAACCTCGCCTGCATCGAGGTCA
This sequence comes from Rhodococcus sp. HM1, assembly GCF_023218075.1. Classification (GTDB taxonomy): domain Bacteria; phylum Actinomycetota; class Actinomycetes; order Mycobacteriales; family Mycobacteriaceae; genus Rhodococcus. The sequence continues at coordinate 18,856 of NZ_JALPTB010000054.1, forward strand.
CGTATGCCGCGTCCGCGCTCGGCGCAGCCACCGCGATTCCCAATTTCCGGCTCGCCGGCGACGAACTCGTCTACGTACTCGACGACGCGAAACCCCGAATCCTGTTCGTGGGCAACGAATTCGTCGAGCAGATCGACGCCATCCGGGACCGTCTCACCGCGGCCCCGCAGATTCTGGTGGTCGGCGGGGACGACGACGAGTTCGAACCGCTGATCGCGCGCTCCGAGCCGCCGTCGGTGCTGCCGCAGGTCTCCGCGGACGACACGGCGCTGCTGCTCTACAGTTCCGGCACCACCGGTCACCCGAAGGGTGTGCAGCTGACCCACCGGAACCTCGCCGCGCACGCCGAGGCGGTGATGTCGGTGCTGCCGTTCACCGACGACGACTGCCTGCTGGTGGCGATGCCGCTGTTCCATGTGGGTGGCACCTGCTACGCGGCGATGGGCATTCACGCGGGGCGCCGCTGCGTCTTCACCCGCGAGGCGGATGCGCCGTCGCTGTTCCGCGGGCTCGCGGAGGGCGCGAACATCGCGTTCCTGGTGCCGCCGGTGATCGCGGGGGTGCTCGCCGCCGGCGAGAAGGCGATCGCGGCGTTCTCCCGGCTCACCCGCATCACCTACGGCGCCGCCCCCATGCCGCTGCCGCTGCTACGCGCGGCCCTGGCGGCGTGGCCGGACACCGAGTTCGTCCAGGTGTACGGGATGACCGAACTCGCCGGGGTGATCACCGCGCTGCTGCCGGAGGTGCACCGCGACGAGACGCAGGTCGCGCGTATGGCGTCGGCGGGCACCCCGCTGCCCGGGGTGGAGATGCGCATCGTCGACCCGGCCACGCTCACCGACGTCGAACCCGGTGCGGTCGGGGAACTGTGGTGGCGGTCGGAACAGACCACCCCGGGCTACTGGCACCGCCCGGAGGCGACGAAGGAGGCGATCGTCGACGGTTGGTTGCGCAGCGGAGACATGGGTCGCGTCGACGACGGCGGTTTCGTCTACATCGAGGACCGGCTCAAGGACATGATCATCACCGGTGGGGAGAACGTGTACTGCCCCGAGGTGGAGCGGGTACTCGTCGAACATCCCGAGGTCGCGGAGGTCGCCGTGATCGGCGTGCCGGACCCGAAGTGGGGTGAAACCGTCAAGGCCGTCGTGGTCCCGACCCCGGACAGCACCGTCAAGGAGAGCGAGCTCATCGACTACACCCGCGAACATCTCGCAAAGTTCAAGTGCCCCACCAGCATCGACATCGTCGATGCGCTGCCGCGCAATCCGACCGGCAAGATCCTCAAGCGCTCGCTGCGTGAGCCCTACTGGGCGGATCGGCCGCGCAGCATCTGAGCCGCGGTTCGCGGTGGGAGCGCACCGGCGCTCCCACCGCACCCGTTCGTCAGCCGATGCGACGGAACAGCGCCGCCAGCGCCTGGCCGCCACCGATGCACATCGTGACGATGCCGAGCTCGAGGTCGCGGCGCACCAGATCCTTGGCGACACGGACGGTGAGGATGCCACCGGTCGCGCCGACCGGGTGGCCGAGCGCGATCGCACCGCCGTACGGGTTCGTCTTCTCGGGATCGAGTCCGGCGTCGCGGATCACGGCGACCGCCTGCGACGCGAACGCCTCGTTCAGCTCGATCGTGTCGATGTCGGACGGCGTGGTGCCGGTCTGCTCGAACAGCTTCTTCAGCGCCAGCACCGGGGCGTAGCCCATCAGTTCCGGTTCCATCGCGGCGGTCGCGACGGACTCGAGGGTGACCAGGCCCCGCAGGCCCTTCTCCTCGGCCACCGACTGCCGGGCCAGCACGACCGCGCCGGCACCGTCGTTGATGCCCGACGCATTGCCGGCGGTGACGGTGCCGTCCTTCTCGAAGGCCGCGCGCAGCTTGGCGAGCGTCTCCATGGTGGTCTCGGGCTTGGGGTGTTCGTCGGTGGTGACGGTGACGGGCTTGCGGCCGCCGATCTCGACCGGGGTGATCTCCTCGGCGAACGCCTTCTGGGCGGCGGCGTCGGCGGCGCGACGCTGCGATTCGACGGCGAACTCGTCCTGCTGCTCCCGGGTGATGCCGTACTTGCGTGCGACGTTCTCGGCGGTCACACCCATGTGGATGTTGTGGAAGGGGTCGGTGAGCATGCCGACGGTGCCGTCGACGAGGGTGTGGTTGCCCAGCTTGTAGCCGGCCCGCGCGGAGTAGTCGTAGAACGGCATGCGCGACATGTTCTCGTCACCGCCGGCGACCGCGAGGTCGACGCCGCCCCAGCGCATCTGCATCGCGGCCGACCAGATGGCCTGCAGGCCGGAGCCGCACAGGCGGTTGACGGTGTAGGCGGGGACCGACTGCGGGATGCCGGCCGCGAGGGACACGCGGCGGGCGTTGTAGGCATCGGGGCCGACCTGGCCGATGCAGCCCATGACGACCTCGTCGATGTCCTCGGCTGCCACACCCGCCCGTTCGAGGGCGGCCTTGACGGCGGTGGCGCCGAGTTCGTGCGCCGGTACGTCCTTGAAGACGCCACCGAAGCTGCCGACCGGGGTCCGTGCCCCTTCGACGACGACGATCGGTTCCGGTGTGGTCATTTCCTGTCCCATCTGCTCGAAGCGTTCGCTACGTCTGGCACCCAGTGCCAGTACCGCATGTAATCCAAGTTACCCGCGCGACGGCGATCGGAATACCCCCTCCCCGTTCGTATTCACTCGACGAACCGATCAGTGCTGGTGAGGATCGTTCAGGTCCTGCCGCAGGATCCGTTCCACCGCCCGTGGCGAGCCCAGCTCGCGCCGCATCTCGGGGAAGCGGGCATAGAACTCGAGCACCCGGTGGAGCAGGACGGGGTCGATGTCGAACCGCCGCGAGTCCACTTCGATCATCGGTTCCCCGGGCATCCGGTCCAGGCGGAAGATGCGGCTGGTGCGGCGCCTGGCCCACGCCGCGGTGGGGGTGCCGAGCACCCACGATTCCGGGTAGCCGTGATGGTCGGCGCGCACCCCGGCCACCGACACCCACGGCAGATAGGACTCCACGGTCCAGCCGCGTTGCCGGACCCCGTCCGGTCCCAGAAGCAGGGAACCGGAGCGGATGTGGCCGAGCAGGACCTCGACGACGAACGCCACGCACGGAACGCCCAGCAGCGCGAGCACGGGACTCACCCACGGGAATCCGCTGCTGAACACGAAGATTTCGACGGCGGCGCCGACGGCGAGCGCGGCGGCACATCCCACCATCGCGACGAGCAACCCGAACACCGATCGTCGCGAGCGCACCTCGGTGGTCCCGGCGACGCCGGCCGGCACGAACCGCACACCGGGTGCTCCGCGCTGCGGTCGCCAGTAGGTGTAGCCGAACAGGGCGGTCAGTCCCATGAGGGCCGCGAGGACGAGGAAGAACCGCGTCACCGCACCCGACTCGGCGGCCGCGGTGCCGGCGCGCCACAGCGCCAGGACGAAGAAGACGGCTGCGAACCCGATCGCGAGGGCGACCCGGCGGTTGAACGAGTCGGCGGGCCATTCCGGGGGTCGCTCCAGAGGTGGGGCGTACGGCGCGGATTCCGGTTCGTCGTCGCGCCCTGTGAACGCCGGTCCCACTGCGATTCCCCTTCCGGAAGCGCCAGGGGACCCCGCCGCCCCCGGCCGGTGCCGGTTTGGGCGCGAACGCTACCGCAGAGCGGCGTTCGAGACGGGTAGACACGCTTGGAACTGGACATTTGGTCGAGAAACCGCCAAAGTAGTCCCACTGACCTGGATAATGCACACAAACATCTCGAGCACCAGTGTGATCATCACCATACTCGAGAGTCAGTTGCCGTATTCATGCTGCTCAGACCAAGTTTCACCGGGGGGAATCGGATGGCGTCGTACCAACACGCAGAATTTTGTGTACGGATGAGTAACACCTTCGGCGATCGACACGACACAATCTGTGACGATTCAGACGAGACCGGAGGAATCTGCATGACTGTCCAGCTTGATTCGCCTGGCATCGAAACCGCCGAGCAGGCCGCTTCGACCGAGGTCGAGCTCGTTTCGGCCGATGTCGAACTGGCTCATCTGTTCGACGAGATCCAGCAACTCGATGCCCAGATTCTCGAGGTGATCAAGCGGCGCTGCGAGCTGTCTCAGTTGATCGGGGTTGCGGCGAAGGCCACCGGCCATTCGCGTGAGGCCCAGAACCACGAGATGCAGGTCCTGGACCGCTTCACCGAGCTCGGCAAGGACGGCAACACCCTCGCGCTGACGCTGCTGCGTCTCGGCCGTACGCGCCTGGCTTCCTGACCTCAGCCCACGGGCGAACGAAGCCCCCGCACCGATTCGGTGCGGGGGCTTCGCCGTTCTCGTGTCCGAGCGCGGTCGGATCAGTAGTAGACCGCTCCGGGTACGCCGCCGCCGACGGCGACGGCGTCGCCGGTGATGCCGACGCTGCGCGGGGAGGCCAGGAACGCAACCACATCGGCGACCTCGCTCGCGTCGATCAGCCGGTGCAGCGAGTTCTGGGCGAGTTCACGTTCGAGTTCCTCGACCGGAATCCCGGTCTCCTGGGATCGTGCGGTGACCTGTGCGACGAGCCGCTCGGTCCGGGTCCGGCCCGGATGCACGACCGTCACGTTGATGCCGTGCGGTCCGAGTTCGTCCGCCAGGTTCTTCGTCAGCGCGGCGACGCTGACGTTCCGGACGGTCTGCGCGATCGAGTTGGCCGCCCGTGCCCCGAGGCCGCTGATGTTGATGATGCGGCCCCAGCCCTGGTCGATCAGGTGCGGCGCGACGGCCCGCGCGGTCCGCAGGTAGCCGAGTACCTTGATCTCGACCTCGCGGCGAACCACATCGTCGGTGGTCGCGGCAAAATCGGTCGGGGCGTTGGCACTCCACGGGGTGGCGGCCGAGTTGACCAGGATGTCCACGCCGCCGAACTCCTCGACGGTGCGCGCCACGAGAGCGTCCACCGAGTCCTGGTCGCCCGTGTCGGTGGGCACCCCGACGACCCGCCGCCCGGTTTCGTCGGCGAGTGCCTTCGCGGCGATTTCGAGGTCGTGGGCGGTGCGCGCGGCGATCACGACGTCGGCCCCTTCGGTCGCCAGTGCTCGGGCGATCGCGTAGCCGATACCGCGGCTGCCTCCGGTGACGATCGCGCGCTTGCCTTCGAGGCCGAGATCCATGGTGCTCCTCACGAAATGCCGGTTGGTTCCCTCTCGACGCTAGCCCGCCGCCGGGTCACCGCCACCGTTTGCCGTCACGGTGACCGAAAGTCGGGTGGGCCGACCGGCCGGAATCGGCCGAAAGGGCCGTGGCGGCACCACGATCGGCGGATACTCGGGCGGAGTTCCCCGTCGGGTTGCCCGAGCCTGGAAGGACGCTTCCCCATGACCACCTACACCGTCGGCTATTTCGTCGGAAGTCTCTCGTCGCGGTCCATCAACCGGACGCTGTCGAAGGCCCTGATCCGGTTGGCACCGGACGATCTCGAGTTCGTCGAGATCCCCATCAAGGACCTGCCCCTCTACAGCCCGGACTACGACGCCGACTTTCCGCCGGAGGGCACGGCACTGAAGGAAGCGATCGCGGGGGTCGACGCGGTGCTGTTCGTCTCTCCCGAGTACAACCGGTCCATTCCGGGCGCGCTGAAGAACGCGATCGACTGGGCGTCGCGGCCGTGGGGCCAGAATTCCTTCGATCATGTGCCGACCGCACTGATCGGCGCGTCCATAGGCGCCATCGGTACCGCGGTCGGCCAGCAGAGCCTGCGCGGGGTGATGGCGTTCTGCAACGCCCGGCTGATGACCGCCCCCGAGGCGTACATCCACTACACACCCGAGGTGTTCGGCGACGACGGCAGCATCAGCAACGAATCGACGGAGACGTTCCTGCGCAACTACATGTCCGAGTTCCGGGACCACATCGTGCGGGTCCTCACCGTGCTCCCGCGCTAGGGTCGAGCGGCGCGACCTTCTCGAGTTCGAACTCCGCCAGGACGCGGCCGACGACCGCGGCGATCCGATCGGCGGGTAGCTCCTCGTAGGCGGCCAGCACGATCGCCAGCTGCTCGGCCGGCGGCAGCGTCGCGAACAGCACGTCACCGCGCGGGCTCTCGCCGGCGACCCGAGGGGCCTTGCGCGGACGCTGCAGATAGACGAACCAGCTCAGCACGTACGCGCACAGTTCCGGTCCGACGGGCCCGCGCCAGGTCGCGACGGCCCGCGCGACCGCCCGGTCGAGGATCTCCGGTGCCGCATCCCCCGCGAGGAGCCGCGCGCACGGCGCCAGGTCGGGAAGTTTGCTTTCGAGGACTTCGCGCAACCCGGCGATCCGCTCCCGGTCCACGGTCAGGGTCAGGCCCTCGAGGGTGCCGTTGCCTCGGCCGCGTTCACCGCTGCTGCTCGCAATGGTCGTTTCTGCCGCCGGCTGGTACATGGCTCTACTTCTTCCTCGCGTCTCTACTACGACCATCGTCCCGCGAGTGAGGAATGTCACGCGTAGTCGCCTACGCGTGTCGCGAACGGGCACTACGCGAGAAAACCCGACCCGACGGTCGGTGCACAGATATTTCCGTACACGGACCGTCGGGCCGGGTGAGCTGTGCGTACCAGCGCAGGATCAGCGCAGGATCGACTTGATCTCGAGGAACTCCTCGAGCCCGAAGACGCCCGCTTCACGACCGAGTCCGGACTGCTTGTAGCCGCCGAACGGCGCTTCGGTGTTGAACGCGCCGCCGTTGACATACACCTGGCCGGTGCGCATCCGGCGGGCCACTCGTTCGGCACGGGCGGGATCTGCGGACCAGACGCCGCCGGACAGCCCGTATTCGCTCTTGTTGGCGATGCGCACGGCGTCGTCCTCGTCGCGGTAGCCGATAATCGACAGGACCGGCCCGAAGATCTCCTCGCGGGCGATGGTCATGTCCTCGGTGACCTTGCCGAACACGGTCGGGCCGACGAAGTACCCGGTGGTCAGGCCGGTCTCGCGACCGTCGAGGACCAGGTCGGCGCCTTCCTCCACGCCCTTGTCGATGTAGGACCGGACCCGCGCGAGCTGGGTGGCGTTGACCAGCGGGCCGAGCTTGGACCCCGGATCCGAGGGGTGCCCGACGGTGTAGGCCTGTGCGACCTTCGCGGCGAGCTCGGTGGCCTCGTCGAGGCGGTCGGCGGGCACGAGCATGCGGGTCAGCGCGGTGCAGGTCTGCCCGGAGTTGAGGAAGCACTTGGAGACGCCCTCGGTGACGGCGGTGGCGAGATCGGCGTCGTCGAGGATGATGTTCGCGGACTTGCCGCCGAGTTCGAGCGCGACCTTCTTGACCGTGTCGGCGGCGACCGCGGCGACGCGCTTTCCGGCGCGGGTGGAGCCGGTGAACGAGACCATGTCGATGTCCGGGTGTGCGGCGATGGCTTCGCCGACGACCGGCCCGTATCCGCTGACGAGGTTGAACACGCCCGGCGGCAGGCCGGCCTCGTCGCAGATGTCGACGAGCGCGTACGTGACGAGCGGCGCGACCTCGGTGGGCTTGAGGACGACGGTGCAGCCGGCGGCGAGCGCGGCGAACACCTTGAGCACGACCTGGTGCAGCGGGTAGTTCCACGGGGTGATGGCGCCGACGACACCGACGGGCTCGCGCACGACGAGGGCGTTCCCGATCTCCCGGTCGTCGAAGTCGTATTCACCGGCGAGCGTGGCGTAGGCGGCGATGTTGCTCAGCGGCATCCCGATCTGGACGGCCGCCGCGAGCTTGAGCGGCATGCCCATGTCGCGGGAGACGAGTTCGGTCAGTTCCCCGGCGCGGTCGGCGGCGAGGGCGGCGACCTTGCCGAGGTAGGCGCTGCGTTCGGCGCCGGACAGCGCCGACCAGGCGGGGAACGCGGCGCGCGCCGCGGCGGTGGCGCGGTCGACGTCGGAGGCGGTGCCCTCGGCGACGACGGCGATGACTTCCTCGCTCGCGGGGTCGATCACCTCGATGCGGCCGGTGCCGTCCGAGTCCAGCCAGGCCCCGTCGATGTAGATCTTGGTGCGGTCGAGTACGTCGGTCATGCGATTCCCTCTCTGCAGCACGTCCTGATGTGGCGTGGAACACTCCGACCTGCAGCTTAGCCGAGCGCTCACTCGGCCGGTGTGACGAACGTGGCGTCCACGCAGGGCACGCGGTGCGGTACGCTGGCCAGGCACTCGCGGGTTTCCAACGTGCTACACGCGGGTTGCCAGACAACGACGTCTGCCTCATTTCAGACGTCGGCATCCACCATCGGAAGTCCGGATTCCCGGGCGCACCCCTCCGTGGCCGCCGACACGATCCACCCGAGGAGGACGTCCGTTGCTTACGCATGCCGACGGAACCGGCCTGTACGACAGCACTCTCGACAAGAGCAGCTGCGGCGTCGGATTCATCACCCGCAAGGACGGCGTGCAGACGCACGAGGTCCTCACCCTCGGCCACGAAGCCCTCTGCGTGGTCCCGCACCGCGGCGGCATGTCCGCCGAGGGCGTCGGCGACGGCGCCGGCGTCAACGTCGACCTGTCGGTCGCGTTCTTCTCGCAGCTCACCGGAAAGAACCTTCGCGCAGGCGAATTCGGTGTCGGCGACTTCTTCCTCCCCACCGATCCCGCCGCCCGCCCCGCGGCGGAGGAACTGATCGGCGCGGCCCTCGCTGCGCAGGACATCGAGGTCCTCGCCGTGCGCGACGTCCCGGTCGACGACGGCGTGCTGCGGCCGGCCGCCGTCGCCTACCAGCTGCCGATCCGGCAGTGGATCTTCGCGCGCCCCGAATCCGTGGACAGCGCAAAGGAATTCGACCGAATCCTGCACGAGGCGCTGCTCTCGGTCGAGGCGCAGGCGTACACCGATCCGGCGCTGGCCGGGCTGTACCCGCTCTCGCTCAGCGCACGCACCCAGGTCCTCAAGGGACGCTTGAACTCTCACGAGGTCATCCCCTACTTCGCCGATCTCACCGATCCGGCGCACGCGGTGCACACCCTCTTCTTCCACACCCGGTTCTCCACCAACACCGACCCGCACCCGACGATGGCACAGCCGTTCCGGCTCATGGCCCACAACGGCGAGCTGAACACCGACCGCAAGAACCGCCTGTTCGAGGGCGCGCTCGCTCGCGCCTTGGGCCGCAACATCATCCGACCGCCCGGACAGTCCGACAGCTGCCGCTTCGACCAGACCCTCGCGTCGCGGCTGGTGTACGACGATCTCGATCTGGTGACCGCGGTCGTGCAGATGATGCCGCCGGCATGGGAGAACGACACCACCCTGTCGCCGCAGGTGCGCGCGATGCTCGAGTTCTTCTCGCTGTACGAGGAGAAGAACGACGGTCCCGCCGCGCTGATCTTCGGCAACGGCAGCGTCGTCGGCGCCCGCCTGGACCGCCTCGGCCTGCGTCCGCTGCGCACCGTCGAGACCGCCGACTACCTGGGCGTGACCTCCGAGGCCGGCCAGTTCGGGTTCGCACCCGAGACCGTGCTGCGCCGCGGCCGCATCGAGGCCGGCGGCATGTTGTACTTCGACCACGAGCAGGGTCGCTCGTTCGGCACCGTCGAGGCCCTCGAACTGCTCGCCGCGCGCCGCGACTACCCGGCGCTGGTGGCCGACGCCCGCGCCGAGCTCGCGTCGCTGCCCGAGATCCCCGCCGAGAAGGCGGGCTCGCCGCTGCGCTACAACGGCGACCTCGACCGCTACCAGCGGTACGTGTCGTACTCGCTGAACCAGGAATCGTTCAGGTTCATGCTCGACCCGATGCTCGCGTCGGGAACCGAGAAGATCTCCGCGATGGGGTACGGCAACGCCATCAACGCCCTGTCCGATCAGGAGGGCGGCGTCGCCAAGTACTTCTCGCAGCGGTTCGCGCAGGTCACCAACCCGTCGCTGGACTCGATCCGCGAGGCCGACGGCATGACGCTGCGGGTCGCGCTCGGTGCCCGCCCCGGTTCCGGTGCCGCGGAGGCCCGGCAGATCGTGGTGCCGTCGCCGATCCTCACCCACCTGGACATGCTCCGCATCCGCGAGCAGGCCGACACCCCGGTGCGCCGCTTCCAGATGCTGTTCACGCCGGTGTTCGACGATCCGGCCGCGAACGCCGCCGCGCTCGAGGCGGCCGTCGAGGCCCTCGCCGACGAGATCGCCGCGTTCGCCCGCGAATCCGGTGGCATCGCGGTGCTCACCGACCGGCACGTCGCGACCGATCGTGCCGCGCTGCCGATGATCCTGACCACCTCCGCCGTGAACCAGCGGCTCATCGACGAGGGCCTGCGGCTGCGGGTCTCGGTGATCGTCGAGTCCGGCCAGCTGTTCTCCTCGCACCACATCGCCGCGACCCTCGGGTTCGGCGCCGCCGCCGTGTACCCACTGACGGTGCAGATGCGCGCGGAGGAAAAGTACGGCGACGACGCCGACGCCGCCTTCCTGAAGTTCCGCAAGGCCGCCGAGAAGTCGCTGATGAAGACGATGGGCCGCGTCGGCCTGTGCACCGTCGAGTCGTACATCGGCGGCGAGTTCTTCGAACCCAGCTACCTCGACACCGACGACGCGGTGCTGCGCCGCTGGTTCCCGAACGTGCGGACCCCGGTCGGTGGCGTCGGATTCGCGACGATCGCGCAGGCGGTCGCCGACTGGCACCAGCGTGCCCTGACGGTCGCGGCCGAGAAGGACGTGCCGCTGCTGGGCCTGTTCAAGGAGCGCGCCGAAGGCGCCGGGCACTCGTACGGCACCACCGCGGTGCGCGGCTTCGTCGACATGACCGAGGAGCCCATCACGCTGCCCGGCAGCGAGCGGGACGGCGAACCCGACCTGACCGACGCGCTGCGGCTGCTGCCGCTGCACCGCCTCGGCGACGCCCACGGCCTCGACGACGACGCCTACCGCTACGGCGGTTTCCGGGCGCTGACCGCCGACGAGATCGACCGGTTCGAGATCACTCCCGGCTACCGCGCGTTCGCGCGGACCATGGCCGACGAGCGGGCCCAGCGTCCCGCCGCGCTGCGCGACGTCCTCGCGACGCCCGCCGACGTCACCTACGCCACCACCGCCGACGAGTTCCGCCGCGAGATGGGCCGCTTCGCCCGCTACGGCAACAACTCGATGCTGGTGCGCGGCATCTCCGCGGCCCGGGTCGGCGACGAGGAGTTCGTGCTGCGCCTGACCGGTCCGCGCGCCGACGAGGCCGACCGGCTCGAGGCGCTCGCCCAGTCCCTCGTCACCCGGTTCGGCGACGAGATCCTCGGCTACCGCTGCTACGGCGACACCGTCACCGTGCAGGCCACCGGGCAGGCCCGCGACTACCTCGCGCTGGTCCGCAAGGCCCCGGACAGCGTGCCGCTGGACCGGGTGCAGCCCGCCCACGAGATCACCCGCACCCTCGCGTCCGGCGCGATGAGCCACGGCGCCCTGAATTCCAACGCCCACGAGGCTGTCGCGCACGGCACCAACATGGTCGGCGGCATGTCGAACTGCGGTGAGGGCGGCGAGCACATCTCCCGTTACGGCACGATCCGCGGTTCGCGGATCAAGCAGTTCGCGTCGGGCCGCTTCGGGGTCTGGGCCGGTTACCTCGCCGACCCGATGCTCGAGGAGATCGAGATCAAGATCGCGCAGGGCGCCAAGCCCGGCGAAGGCGGGCAACTGCCGGCCGCGAAGGTGACCGTGGAGATCGCCGCCGCGCGCGGTGCCACGCCCGGCGTCGAACTGGTGTCGCCGCCGCCGCACCACGACACCTACTCGATCGAGGACCTCGCGCAGCTCATCCACGACTGCAAGGCCGCCCGGGTCCGGGTCATCGTCAAGCTGGTGTCCTCCGAGGGCATCGGCACCATCGCCGTCGGTGTCGCGAAGGCCGGCGCGGACGTCATCAACGTCGCCGGCAACACCGGCGGCACCGGCGCCGCGTCCGTCACCTCGCTCAAGTACGCGGGCCGCTCCGCCGAGATCGGCATCGCCGAGGTGCACCAGGCGCTGTGCGCGAACGGCCTGCGCGACAAGGTGGTGCTGCGCTGCTCCGGTGCCCACCAGACCGCGTCCGACGTGATCACCTCCGCGCTGCTCGGCGCCGACAGCTTCGAGTTCGGCACCACCGCGCTGATGATGCTCAAGTGCGTCATGGCCAAGAACTGCAACGTCAAGTGCCCGGCCGGTCTGACCACCAATCCCGAGGTGTTCGACGGTGATCCACGCGCGATGGCGCAGTACCTGCTCAACGTCGCGCACGAGACCCGCGAAGTGCTGGCCCGGCTGGGTCTGCGGTCGCTGCGCGATGCCCGCGGCCGCTCGGATCTGCTGCACCTGCTCGACCACCCGTCGTCCGTCGGCAAGCTGGACCTGCGGGCCATGCTGACCGTCGTGCCGGAGGTCTCGGTCGAGAACCCCGTGTACCTGGAGAAGGACTACGAACTCGACGACCGCTGGATCGCCGAGCTGCGGGCGGCGCTGGTCGACGCCGGCGAGACCGCGGTCGCGCTCGGTGACGGTGTCGCGCTGACCAACCGCAACAAGAGCGTCGGGGCGCAGCTCGCCATCGACATCGAGCGGATGCTGGGCCACGAGCAGCTCGGCGAGATCCCCGCGGCCCTGCGCGACGAGCGCGGCCGCCGCTGGCTGCGCGACGGCGCCGTCACCGTCACCACCACCGGCTCGGCCGGCCTGTCGTTCGGCGCGTTCTGCAACGACGGAATGGTGCTGGCGCACACCGGAACCGCGAACGACGGCGTCGGCAAGGGCCAGTGCGGCGGCGAGATCGTCGTGCTCTCCCCCGGCGGCGGTTCCGCCGATCACGGCGGCAACGTGCTCATCGGCAACTTCGCGTTGTTCGGTGCCACCGGCGGCCGGTTGTTCGTCCAAGGGCAGGCCGGCGACCGGTTCGCCGTCCGCAACTCCGGTGCCGCCGCGGTCGTCGAGGGGGTCGGCGAATTCGCGTGCGAGTACATGACCAACGGTGTCGTGCTCAACCTCGGCGGATTCGGCAAGGGCCTGGGCAACGGCATGTCCGGCGGGTTCGTCTACCAGTACGACCCCGAGGGCCTGCTGCCCGGCAAGGCCAGCGCCGACTCGATCGTCCTCGGTTCCGTCACCGGCGACGATCCGCAGGCGGCGGTCCACAACGCGGCCGTGCTCGAACTGCTGCACCGGCACGTCGAGACCACCGGGTCCGTCAAAGCCCGCTTCCTGCTGGACAACTGGCAGACCGAGCAGGCGCACTTCGTGTACGGCATGCCGCGGGCGCTGCTGCAGTACCAGGACTCGGAGCAGATCCTCGCCGCGAAGTCCCGCAAGGAACTCGCCGAGGAGGTCGCCGCGGCCCTCGTCGAGCACCAGGTCCGCAAGTTCAAGACCGACTACCAGCAGGGCACGCCGGTGGCCGGGGGCGTCACCCCGGACGGCACGGACAGCGAGGCGATGTTCGCGCTGCTCAACAACTACACGGTGCTCGCCGCCGCCCAGTCGATGGCGATGCAGCGCATCCCCGGCGCCACCGACGCCGCCGATCCGGCCGTGCAGAAGGCGGTGCGCAACCTGCTGCTGACCGAGGACTTCTTCCTCGTCAAGAAGCTGCAGCGGTACGCGCTCGAGGCGATCTCGGAGCGCACCGACGAGGAGCTCGCGGTGCTCGTCGCCGACAAGCGCCTCGGCGACTACAAGCGGTCGCTGGCGTTGCGCAACGTCCGGTCCGTGTACACCCCCGGCACCTACGGGTGGATTCTCCTGCAGGACAGGAAGAACCACGACTCCATCGGCCGGCTGCCCGGTTACGAGGAACTGTTCGCGCGTCACGCGGTGCCGGATCTGCTGACCCAGTCGCCCGCGCTTTCCACGGAGGTGGCTTCCGCATGACCCCGTTCATCCCCACCGACGCCCCGTTCACCACGGACCAGCGGTCCTGGCTCGCCGGCTTCCTCGCCGGCATGCAGACCCGTCTGCTCGCCACCGGCCCCGACACCGCCACCGCGGCGGGCTCGGCGCCCGCGCTGCACATCCTGTACGGATCGCAGACCGGCAACGCCGAATCCGTCGCCGAGGACACCGCGGCCGCGGCCCGCAGCCACGGATTCGCGCCGACGGTGTGCGCGCTCGACGACGTCGACCTCGACCGGTTCGCGACGTTCGGTCGCGTGCTGATCGTGACGTCCACCTACGGCGAGGGCGAGATGCCCGACAACGCCGAACTGTTCTGGGAGGCCCTGTCGGCCGAGTCCGCGCCGCGGCTCGAGGGCATGGACTTCGCGGTGCTCGCGCTCGGCGACACCGGCTACGACGGGTTCTGCCAGGCCGGCAAGCTCATCGACATGCGGCTCGAGCAGCTCGGGGCGCAGCGCATCGTGCCGCGCGTGGACTGCGACGTCGACTACGAGGACGTCGCCGCCGCCTGGATCGCCGAGACCCTGCCGCTCGTCGCGGCCGTCGAGGGCATCCACGGCGACGGCACCGCGGCCGTCGCGGCCCCGGCTCCGGCCCGCGCGAAGTCGCAGTGGAACCGCAAGAATCCGTTCCCCGCGACCGTGACGGTCAACCGGCTGCTGTCGGGTGAGGGGTCCGGCAAGGAGATCCGCCACTACGAGTTCGACCTCACCGGCTCGGGCCTCGAGTACGAGGCGGGCGACGCCCTGAACGTGGTGCCCGTCAACGATCCCGACCTCGTGCAGGCGCTGCTCGACACCCTCGGCCTGGACGGCACGGTCGTCCCCGCCGGGCACGAGCAGACCCTGACCGAGCTGCTCACCCACAACTACGAGATCACCGCGCCGAACATCGACCTGCTCGAGGAGGTCGAGAAGCGCACGCACAACGAGGAACTGACGTACGTGCTGCGGCACGGCGACAAGGCCGCGCTCGACGACTGGCTGTGGGGCCGCGACATCCTCGACGTGCTGCGCCTGGAACCGACTCCCGAGCTGACCGCCGAGGAGTTCCTGTCGCTGCTCAAGCCGCTGCAGCACCGCGCGTACTCGATCTCGTCGAGCCCGAACGCGACGGAGCAGAGCGTGCACCTGACGGTCGCGGCGGTGCGCTACGGCACCGACGGCCGCGAACGTCGCGGCGTGTGCTCGACGTTCCTGGCCGACCGGGTCGGCGAGAACGGCATCGCCGCGGTCTTCGTCACGAAGAACAAGGCGTTCCGGGTCCCCGCCGACGACACCGCCCCGATGATCATGGTCGGTCCCGGCACCGGGATCGCGCCCTTCCGTGGCTTCCTGCAGGAACGCCGCGCGCGGGGTGCGACCGGACGGAACTGGCTGTTCTTCGGCGACCAGAAACGCGCGTGCGACTACGTGTACGAGGACGAGCTGACCGAGTTCGTCGAGTCCGGTGTCCTGACCCGCCTGGATCTGGCGTTCTCCCGCGACCAGGCCGAGAAGATCTACGTGCAGACCCGCATGAAGGAGCACGGCGCCGAGCTGTTCGCGTGGCTCGAGGACGGCGGCCACTTCTACATCTGCGGCGATGCCTCCCGGATGGCGAAGGACGTCGACCGGGCGCTGCACGAGATCGTCGCCGAGCACGGCGGTCTGTCGGAGGAAGACGCCGCCGAGTACGTGACCGACCTCAAGCGCGAGAAGCGGTACGTGCGCGACGTGTACTGAGGTGCGGCTCCGCCGCCCGTGTGCCTTTGTGGCGACCCCAACCGCCACAAAGGCACACGGGCGGCACAGCCGCACGGTTACCCTGGTCGGAGGCCGTGTCGAGCGGTGGCACGGATGCCACGGGAGGAGACTCCGATGCCCGACCGAACCTCGGCGCGAACCGAACGGGCGCCTGTCGTCGAACGCCCGGACCAACTGCGCAACGTCGTTCTGATCGGATGCAGTGGGGTCGGCAAGACCACCCTCGCCGAATCGCTCGCGCTCGCCGCCGGCGCCATCGGGCGTGCGGGCCGCACCGTGGACGGCACCACCATCTCGGACTTCGAACCGATCGAACAGCAGCACCGGCGATCGGTGCAGCTCGCCGTGATCCCGCTGGAATGGAACGGCACCAAGATCAACCTGATCGACACGCCGGGCCACCCGGACTTCGACGCCGAGGTCCGCGCGGGCCTGCGCGCCGCGGATTCGGCGGTGTTCGTCGTCTCCGCGACCGACCCGATCAGCGCCGCGACCCGCGCGCTGTGGCGGGAATGCGCCGAGGCCGGACTCCCCCGCGGCATCGTCGTCACCAAACTCGATATCGCGCGCAGCGGCTACGAGGAGATGCTCACCGAATGCCACGACGCGTTCGGTCTCGGACCCGACACCCTGCGCCCGGTGTTCGTACCGGCGTACGACGGCTCCCGGCCGTGCGGGTCGGTGGACGTGCTGCTCGGCCGCACCTACGGTGACCCCGGCCAGACCCCGGATCTGGGGCAGATCCGGGAGAGTCTGGTCGAGGCGATCTCGGGGCAGGACGACACCCTCATGGAGCGCTACCTGGCGGGTGAAACCCTCGACACCGATTCCCTCGCCGACGGCATCCGACGCGAAATGATCTCGTGCACACTGCATCCCGCATCCGCCGCCACCGACTACGGGGTGGGTGCCGCCGAGCTCCTCGACCTGATCGCGGCGGTGTTCCCCGACCCGACGCACCGTCGGCCCGGCGCCCCGTTCGCCGATCCGGACGCCCCGCTGGCCGCGCAGGTCGTACGCGTCACCGGCGACGCGTACGTGGGGCGGATCAGCCTCGTGCGCGTCTATTCCGGCAGGCTGCGCCCCGACACGTTCGTTCGGTTGAGCGGGCCCGGCCACACCGAGGAGACCACCGAACGGATCCCGACGCTGACCAGCCCGTTCGGCAAGCAACAGCGGCCGGTGCCGGAGGCGGTCGCCGGGGACCTGGTGTGCATCGGCAAACTCGGCAACGCCGTACCCGCCGACACCCTCTGCGACCCGGACCATCCCGTCGTCCTCGATCCGTGGCCGCTGCCGGAGGCGCTGCTGCCGGTCGCCGTCGAGGGCCACACCCGAAGCGACGACGACAAGCTCGCCCAGGCCCTGTCCCGGCTGACCGCCGAGGATCCGGCGGTGCGCCTCGAAAACAATCCCGACACACACCAATTGGTGTTGTGGTGCACGGGCGAGGCCCACGCCGAAGTCGTCCTCGACCGGCTCCGCAACCGGCACGGGGTGAACGTCGACATCGTCGACTACCGGGTCGCGTTGCGCGAGACGTTCGCCGGTCCCGCGAAGGGGCACGGCCGGCTGGTGAAACAGTCCGGCGGGCACGGCCAGTACGCGGTGTGCGACATCGAGGTCGAGCCGCTACCGGTCGGCAGCGGTGTCCAGTTCGAGGAGCACGTCGTCGGCGGCGCCGTGCCCCGCCAGTTCATCCCGTCCGTCGAGAAGGGCGTGCGCAGCGCCACCGCCAAGGGTGTCGCGACCGGTCATCCGCTCGTCGACGTCAAGGTCACGCTCGTCGACGGCAAGGCCCACTCGGTCGACTCGTCGGATGCGGCGTTCCAGGCCGCCGCGGGACTCGCGTTGCGCGACGCCTCCACCCACACGACGGTGCGGGTGCTCGAACCCGTGGACGCGGTCAAGGTCGTGGTCCCCGACGACTATCTCGGCGCGGTCCTCGGCGACCTCTCGGCCCGGCGCGGCCGGGTTCTGGGCACCGAGAACGCGGGTCCGGGCACGACCCTGCTGCGCGCCGAGGTTCCCGAACTGGAACTGACGCGCTATCCCGTCGACCTGCGCGCCCTGACGCAGGGCACCGCCGAGTTCGCGCGCGGCTACCTGCGCCACGAACCGATGCCCGAATCCCTCGCCGCGCAGCACACGAGCGCCGGCAACGGCAACGGACACTGAGGCCACGCAAGAGTCACGGCACCGACGCGACCAGCAGATCGGTGAGTTCGCGCGGACACACCAGCGCCACCAGGTGACCGCTGTCGAGGACGTCCGGTTCCACGCCGACCCGCTCGCGGGCGATCCGCCGGATGAGATCGAGCGGAAACAACCGGTCGTGACGGCCGGCGACCACCCGCACCGGCACATCCGGCCATCGGTCGGCGCGCCACGCCGGTTCGAACGCCGAATCCGAGAGCACGGGCGCTTCGTGCGTGAACGCTTCCGCGACGATCTCGGCGGGCACGTCGTGGAAGAACAGTTCGCGCGGATCGAAGGGAAGGTCGGGGTCACGCCCGTCCGCGATGTCCTGTGCGCGTTTGGCCTGCTCCTGACCGACTGCGCTCCACCATCCGCCGGGTGACTCGCCGGGAGCCGGGATCATCGGCGCGACGAGGATCAGCCGGTCGACGACCAACCGCTCCGCCGCGATCGCCGCGGTGAACGCGGACATGGACTGGCCGACCAGAACCAGCGGCGGCTGCGCGTCCCGGGCCGCCGCGACCACCACGTCCGCGTACTCGTACTGTCCGGCGGCGTCGTCGGAGTACGGCAGGTCGACGGGAATCGCGGTGTGCCCCAGTTCCTGCAGCAGCGGCACCACCCGATGCCAGTACCACGAGTCCGATCCGGCACCCGGCAGCAGCACGAAGGTCGTCATCGCGTCCCCTCAGTCGGGCTTCACCTCGCTCAGCCGACCCGTGGCAACGTCGAAGACGAAGCCGCGCAACGATTCGGTCTGGGTGATGAACGGGCTGTCCTCGATGCGGCGCAGCGACTGCCGCACGTCCTCCTCGACGTCCGGGAAGGACTCGGGCGACCAGGACGGTTTGATGCCGATCTCGTCCTGGATCGACCGCTTGAACTCGTCGTCGGTGAATGTGAGCATGCCGCAGTCGGTGTGGTGGATGAGGATGATCTCCCGGGTACCGAGCAGTCGCTGGCTGATGGCGAGGGACCGGATCTCGTCGTCGGTCACGACACCACCGGCGTTGCGGATCACGTGGGATTCGCCTTCGCCGATTCCCAGGGCCCGGTAGACGTCCAGCCGCGCGTCCATGCACGCCACGACCGCGACGTGCTTGCTGGGAGGCAGCGGAAGCGGGCCGGTGAAGGACTCGGCGTACTTCCTGTTGTTCTCGAGGTATTCGTCGGTGACAGTCATGGGCTGTGCCTCTCGTCGACCCGGCGTCCGCAAGCGCGGACACCGTGGTCCATGGTCCTCCGCCCGGCTGTTCATGCAACAGGATTCGGATCTGCGCGCTCCGTACTCTGGACGGGCGCCGAAAACTGTGCAAGCTCCCCGCCGGTGGCCCTATGGTGGTCGAAGCACCTCGGGCGGAGGAACCCGGTTCATGGCGACGCAGACCTCGACTTCCCTTCGGTTCGCCGTCATTCTCACGATGGTCGGCGGCTACCTCGACGCATACACGTTCATCACCCGCGACGGTGTCTTCGCGAACACGCAGACCGCCAACGTGATCCTGATGGGCATCGATTTCGCCGAGGCACAATGGCGCGACGCGCTCGCGCACCTGTATCCGATCCTCGCGTTCCTCGTCGGCATCGCGGTCGCGATGCTCGTCAAGACCGGCCGCATCGAACGCCGCCTCACCCGCCCGCTGCGCTGGGCGACGGGCCTGCAGGTGATCATCCTCGTGATCGTGGGGTTCCTGCCGGACAGCGTCCACGCCGCGGCGGTCACCGTCCCCATCGCGTTCGTCGCGGCACTGCAGATGGGTCTGTATCGCATGATCGGCGAGCTGACCTACATGTCCATCGCCACGACCGGAAATCTGATGCGGCTCACCGAGGCCTGGTTCCGCGGGTTCGTCGACCACGACGAGGTGGCCCGCCGCCACACCGCCGTCTACGGCGCGATCTGCGCGTCGTTCGCGGGCGGCGCGGTGTTCGGTGCACTCGTGTCCCAGTGGATCGGCGGGCAGGCAGCGTGGGTCCCCGCCCTGATCCTGACCGTCACCCTCGTGTTGTTCCACCTCGACGAACAGGACTGACGGCGGCCGTCATTCCGTTGCGTCGCCCATCCGCTCGCCGACCCGGTCGGGATACCAGGCGGAGAACTTGATCGCGGCGACCATCGCCGCGACCTGGATCACCCATCCCGTCCAGATGTTGTCGTCGTCGTGGAGCACCGCGTCGCCGTACCACCCCGCAGCCGCCGCGACGAGGAAGGCGAGAGCCCACGCCCCGGTGATGACGTAGTTGGTGCGCAGGAACACCGGCGAATCCCAGTACTGCGGATCGACCTCCTCCCGCGCGTACTGGATCGTGAACGGCCTCCGCGCCAGCATCGATCCGACCGCGATGAGCACCAGCGTGATGTTCGCGATCTCACCGATCCACGTCTCGAGCCACATCTGGTTGTCCACGCTCAGCGAGAAGTGGGTGATCAGCAACGCCGCGAAGAACACGACGTCCACCACACCGAGCAGTTTCAGCGACCGGCCACGGATCAGGTCCAGGACGAGGAACAGGACCGACAGGCCCAGTGCCACGGCCGCGACCCACGCGATACTGCCCGGTCCCTCGAAGACGGCGAGCACGATCCATGGGGCGAGACCGGCGAGCGGACTGTCGAGCAGTCCCTCCACGACCGGTGGGAACCGACCTTGCTGCGGGGACGAGCGTCGGGCGTTCTCGATGTCGTCGGCCATGGCGATACCTCGACGAGTTCGCGTGCAGTCGGACCTCTCGATCTTAAGGTTCGGCCCTCGATGCGCACGGGCGTTTCGCCGTCATCCGAGGACCGGACCCGCCGTGCAGGGTCCGAGTCGACGGTCGGTGTACCGAATTTTCGGGACGTCCACCGTCGTTCCGGGCCGATACGCAACCGGATTGGAGACCCCGGCAGCGACCGGCAGCCGAGCACCCGTCCGTCTGTGCTCGGGCACAACTATCCGGCCGGAACGGCGCCGAGAAAATAGGATGTGTTCCTGCCGTCAACCTTGCGCACCGGCTTCGAGCGCGGAAAGGACCCCATGGTCTCGCATTTCCAGGACGACGAATTCGCACAGCTCCCCCGGAACGCCGCCGAACTCGGGCTGACACTCGATGCTCCACCGGTGGTGCAGCGTGTCGGCACCGACATCCGCGAGGGCGTGCACGTGAGCTCGCTGCTCTGGGCCACCGAACCGCCTCGTATCGTGTTCCTGCACGACAGCGGTCAGGACGCCCACACCTGGGATGCACTCAATCTCGCGCTGGGACTGCCCGCGCTCGCCGTCGACCTGCCCGGGCACGGACATTCGACGCCGCTCGACCACCCCGACCACTCCCCCTGGAACGCGGCCGACGCGGTGGCACACGCCGTCCGCCGCTGGGCACCCGAAGCCGAAGCCGTGGTGGGCGCTTCCCTCGGCGGTCTCACGACGATCCGTCTCGCCGCGATCGTTCCGGAACTGGTGCGCCGCGCGATCGTTCTCGACGTGACGCCCTCGGCGGTGCTCGACGACGGCCAGGATCTGTCGGCGCTGTGGGACGATCTAGCGGGCATCGGGGTTCCGCTGACGCTGATCCGTGGTGGCGCATCGGATTTCGTGTCCGATTCCGATGCCGACGAGGTCCGGCGGCGCAATCCGGCCGCGCGAATCCTCGCGGTGCCGCACGCCGGTCACACCGTGCACAACGACGCGCCACGCGAACTCGCCGAGATCATCGGCTCGTCACTCGAAACCGTCTGATACACAGAATCATCCGAACTCGACCCACCACGGCTCTAGGCTGGACGCATGGCATCGACCGATCCGCTCGAAGCGCTGTTCACCACCACCAAGGTCGCGACGCTCGTCACCCTCAAGCGGGACGGACGGCCGCAGCTGTCGAACATCCTGCACCACTACGACCCCCGCACCCGCACGTTCTCCGTCTCGGTGACCGACGACCGCGCCAAGACCCGCAACATGC
The DNA here is from genome assembly GCF_023218075.1 of Rhodococcus sp. HM1. Classification (GTDB taxonomy): domain Bacteria; phylum Actinomycetota; class Actinomycetes; order Mycobacteriales; family Mycobacteriaceae; genus Rhodococcus. The sequence continues at coordinate 40,558 of NZ_JALPTB010000054.1, forward strand.
GCCGCGACCCGCGCGTGAGCATGTTCGTCGACTCCGCCGACGGCTGGTCGTACGCGGTCGCGGAGGGTTACGCCGAGTTGTCCCCGGTCGCGGCACTTCCGCACGATGAGACCGTCGAACAGCTGGTCGAGCAGTATCGGCAACTGCAGGGCGAGCATCCGGATTGGAACGAGTTCCGCGCGGCGATGGTGACCGAACGGCGGCTGCTGCTGCGGGTGCGCGTCGAACGGTTCTACGGCATGTCCCGCTGACCGCTCACGGCTCGACCATCACGACCCGCACCCCGATCAGCCGTACTTTCCGGTCGTGATCGAACCGGTCCAGCAACGCGACCGCGGCGTCCGAGACGACCTGCGAGTCCAACGTCGGTTCGGGCAGGGCCCGGCCGGTGGTGTGGGTGGTGAACGGCGCGTACCGGAGCTTGACCTCCACCCGCACGCCCGGTCGCTGCTCGGCGCGGATGTCCTCGGTGGCACGGACCGCGAGCCGGCGCGCATGTTCGGCGAGTTCCGCCCAGTCGCTCACGTCGTGCTGGAACGTCACCTCCCGCCCGTGCGACCGCGCGACCCACGGCTCGGCCGTCACGGTCGCGCCGCCGACCCCACGTCCCAGTCCGACGAGCCACGGCCCGGTCTTCGGTCCGAACCGCGCCGCCAGGTCCGCTTCCGACGCCATCGCGAGATCCCGCACGGTGCGGATCCCGAGCGCGTCGAGTTTCTTCGCGGTGCGCGAGCCGATACCCCACAACGCGTCGGTGCCGCGGTCGCCCATCACCGCGAACCAGTTGTCGCGGGTGAGCCGGAACATGCCGCGCGGCTTGCCGAAGCCGGTGGCGATCTTGGCGCGCAGCTTGTTGTCGCCGATGCCCACCGAACAATGCAGTCCCGTCGCGTCGAACACCGCGGTCTGCACGGTCCGCGCGACCGCCTCCGGATCGTCGGTGTCCACCCCGAGGAACGCCTCGTCCCAGCCGAGGACCTCGACGACGACGCCGAGCCCGCGCAACGTGTCCATCACGACGTTCGACACCTCGGTGTAGGTGTCCGCGTCGACGGGCAGGAACACCGCGTCGGGGACCTTGCGGGCCGCGGTCCGCAGCGGCATCCCGGACCCGACGCCGTGCTCGCGGGCCTCGTAGGACGCCGTGGACACGACACCCCGTTCGGTCGGGTCGCCGCGACCGCCGACGATCACCGGCCGCCCCGCCAGGTCGGGGTTGCGCAGTACCTCGACCGCGGCGATGAACTGGTCGAGGTCGACGTGCAACACCCAGTGCCCGGTCACCCGGATGCCAATTCGACGGCCACCGACGCGGCGAGGGCGACGTTCGCGCGGTAGACCGCGACGTTCACGTCGAGGCTGCGGCCACCGGTGGCGTGATGCAGGTGGGCGAGCAGGAACGGGGTCGTCGCCTTCCCCGTGACCCCGGCGGCCGCGGCGGCATGCTCGGCGTCACGCAGCACCCGATCGTGCAGCGCCGGATCGAGCTGGTCCTGTTCGGGCACCGGATTGACCAGCAGCACAGCACTTTTCGAGCCGAGACGGTCGCGGGCGTCGACGATCGCCGCGGCTTCGGCGGGCGACTCCACGGAATAGTCGATCGCGCAACCGCTGTCGCGCACGTAGAAGCCGGGGAACCGCCGCGTCCGATAGCCGACGACGGGCACGCTCAGGGTTTCGAGGCGTTCCAGGGACGCCGGAATATCGAGGATCGATTTCACTCCGGCGCTGACGACGAGGATCGGTACCGATGCCAGGGTGGTCAGGTCGGCGGATTCGTCGAACGTCGACGCCGCGCCGCGGTGGACGCCGCCCAGGCCGCCGGTCGCGAAGACCCGCACTCCCGCGTGGTGGGCGAGCACCGCGGTCGAGGCGACGGTCGTGCCACCCGAGATGCCTTTCGCCGCGGCGGCGGGAAGGTCGCGGACGCCGAGCTTCTCGACGCCCGGCTCCGATCCGAGCGCGGTGATCTGCTCGTCCGACAACCCCACCGTGGGGATGCCACCGACCACGCCGACGGTCGCCGGCACCACGCCGGCGTCGCGCAGGTTCCGTTCGGCCTCGAACGCGACCTCGAGATTGCGAGGCGGGGTCAGCCCGTGCGTGAAGATCGTCGATTCCAGCGCGACGACCGGTCGCCCGTCGGCGACGGCGTCACGCACCTGCGGTGACACGTGGATGAGCGGGTTCATCGATACTCCGATCCGTCGTCCCACACGGTAGGACGGGGCCGCGGGGACGCGGGCGGATTCGGTGATCGCGCGGACAGTCCGGCCGAGCCCGCCGCATACTGAACCGGACTAAGCGACCATCCAGTCCCATCGGAGCCCACCATGCGCAGACTCCCGATCTTCCTGGCCGCCACCGTCGTCGCGCTGGCCTCCGCGTGCACCAGCGACGACACGACCACCTCGCCCACGACGGGCACGGAATCCCCGGAGAGCGCCGAGTCCGCGCTGGCGGACCGGTTGCAGGAAACCCTCGACAGCCTGCACGGGGAGATCGGATTCCCCGGCGTCGTCGCGCGGGTGATCGGCCCCGAGGGGGAATGGACCGGGACCGCGGGTGTCGCCGGCGTCGACACCCAGCAGCCGCCGACACCGGAGGACCACACGCGCGTCGGCAGTCTCACCAAGACGATGACCGCCACCGCGATCCTGCAGTTGTGGGAGGACGGACGGCTCGAGCTCACGGACCCGATCGGCAAATACGTACCGGGCCTTCCGAACGGAGACATCGCGACGCTGGAGCAGGTCGCCACGATGACCAGCGGAATCCCCAGCTACACCTTCGACGAGGGGTTCCAGCAACAGCTGTTCGCCAACCCCGACGCTCCGTGGACCCCGGAACAACTCCTCGACGTGGTGCGCGGCGATCCGCCGAACTTCGCGCCCGGCGAGCAGTTCGAGTACTCCAACTCGAACTACGTCGCGCTCGGTCTCGTCGTCGAACAGGTCAGCGGGCAGAGCCTCGCGGACTACTTCGAGGAGCACCTGTTCGCACCCCTCGGCATGTCCGAGACGTCCCTGCCCGCCGACGCGGCGTTCCCCGACCCGCACCTGGCCGGCATCACCGAACAGGGCCAGCCGGAGGGCGAGACCGCCGACGCCACGAACTGGAACCCGTCGTGGGGATGGGCGGCCGGCGCCGTGATCTCCTCCATCGACGACCTGCAGCGCTGGGCGAAGGCGCTCGGCACCGGCGAGGGCATCCTCAACCCCGAAACCCAGCAGTACCGGCTCGAGTCGTTCAACTACGACGTGCCACCGGCCACCCCCGAACGCGCCTACGGCTTCGGCTGGGGCATCGAGAACGGCTGGCTCGAGCACACCGGCGAACTCCCCGGGTACAACACCTATGCCGGATACCTGCCGGCGTCCGGCACGATCCTGGTCGCCGCGGTCAACAGCGACATTCCTGCCGCCGACGGCACCGCCCCCGTCACCGTCGTCGTCAACGCCCTGAAAGAGGATCTCCGGTAACCCCGGAGGTCAGATCGCCTCGAACGGCTCGCCTTCGAGCGCGACCGACTCCCGGCCGTCCGGTCCGACCGGAACGTCACCGACGAGGGTGATCCGGTACAGCCGGCGATCGTCGTCGGTGGTGAGATCACGCGGCGCGAGGTGCACGCTGGAGCGGTTGTCCCAGAACGCGATCGAGCCAGGCGCCCACCGGAACCGCACCGTGTACTCCGGACGCGCCAGCTCGTCGTAGAACAGCTCGAGCAACCGGCGGCTCTCGTGCGGCGACACCCCGACGATGTGGGACGTGAAACCGGGATTGACGTACAGCGCCTTCTCCCCCGTCTCCGGGTGCACCCGCACAACCGGATGTTCGGTGAGCAGCGGCCGCTTCTCGACCCTGCGCAGGTAGTCCTCGGTGGGGGTGGTGCCCGCACCGGGACTGAACCGGTGCACGGCGCGCAGGCCGTCGGCGAGGGCCTTGACCGGCGCCGACAATCCTTCGTACGCGGCGACGGTGTTGGACCACTGGGTGTCGCCACCGTACGGGGGCAGCACCTCCGCACGCAGGATCGACGCTGCCGGCGGATTCACCGCGGCGGTGACATCGGCGTGCCAGCCGGGCCGGTCGTAGCCGGAAGTGCTCGCGACCCGGGCCTTGAAGCGGTCGCGGAAGATCGGGTAGATCGTCGGGTAGTTCGGGTC
>NZ_JALPTB010000055.1 GCF_023218075.1 Rhodococcus sp. HM1
TTCCGCCGTTGTTGCCGCGGCCCCCACCGGACGCCCCGCCGATCACCACGACCCTGATGAACTTCGCGTCCGTGGGCTTGTACCACCAGTCCGTCGAACTGTAAGTGGCGAGTTGGGCCTGCATGTTATCCAGGACGATCTGGTCAATCCTGTTGTCGAGTCGCGGCACGTTCGTCTGCAGGCCACGTTCCGTGCCGTACAGGCGATCAGCGAGATCATCGAGGTTGAACACGCCGCCGGTCGCGCCGTCCATCGCGTCGAGCATGTCGTGGGCGAAGTCGTTGATCCGCTGGATCGCCAGATTGGCGACCATCCCGAGCAGGCCGCCCTGGTCGTTGACGAAAGCGTCGGCCATCTCCGAAACATCACCCCATCCGGTATTCGTGCTACCGGGGATGAATCCATCAGGTGAGGTCATCGCACCTCCTCCGAGGCTCGTTTCAAGCCACGAATCTCGCTCAGCGCGTCATCGAGCCGACTCCGCACGATGAACAGCTCCTGCTCGAGGTGGTCGGCGCGCGCCCGCTCCTCGTCACGCTGCGCGAGCAGTTCCTCTCGCTGGGCTTTGATCTCAGCCGACAGTCCATCGACCCGTTCGAGCAGCATCGCCACACGTTCGTCGTTGAGGATCCTCGCAGCGGCCTCGATGCGGACCTGGCGCTGGAATCGTCGTTCGGTCCGGCTCTGCCACCATTCCCAGGCCGGCGCGAGAGTCGCGGCGACCCTGCGGCCGACGAACACGAGGATGAGCACGATCAAGGCACACGCGCCGGCGGCGACGACAGCAGGGTGGGTGGTGGACTCTTCGGGAATGCCGAGTTCATCCACGTGTCACCGCCGGATGAAGGGATCGATGTACTGTTCCCGGATCTCGGTCGCCGCCTGCTGCACGGATTCGACGGGCTGCGTCGTCGCCGCGTATGCGGCGAGTGCGTCGGTGATCACGGCGATACCGTCCGCGGTGATCGTGGCCGGTTTCGGCGAGAGATTCGATACTGCGACACCGCCGGTCGCGATGACGAGGATGCTCGCGATCGCGTTGGCGATGCTCGCGCTCATCCCCTCGTCGATCACTCCGAGGGTGACCAGGATCAGCAAGATGGTGCTGACTACCGGGTTGATGACGTACATCCACTTGCGGACAGTCGGATTCGAGAACATCTACTTGTCTCCCAACAGGCGGTCGAGTTTGGCTTCGATGCGGACCTGGCGGGCCGCGATGGTCTGCAGCAGGCCGACCGCCGAGCGGCCCACATCATCCGGAACGTCGGCGTACTCGGGTCGGATGTCGTACCCGTCCCACACCGTCTCGTTCCAGATGTCCGCCCAGATCGCGCCCGGCCACGCACTGTTCGGGTCGCGGGTGGACTCGTTGATGTTCTGCGGCCGGTTGATCGTGCGCAGCAGTCCGGGCGTCGGGTGTAGCTGCGCCACACCCGCGTCGATGAAGGTGGTCACCGGTCCTCCAGTGGGAAGTAGTGCGGCGCCCATGTCGAGGCACCGTTGGTAGCGGACGGAACGATCGGCGATGCCGTTGTCTCCGCCGTTGATCGCGCGTGTGGCGCCCGCGAGATTGCGGGCGTCGGCAAGGTCGTTCATCGGTCGCTGCGTCGTCCAGTACCAAACAGCACCGAGGAACGCGTACTCGTCGCGCTCGAGGGCTTCCGGTTGGTCGACGAAAAACGTGCGAGTGGGCACATATCCGTGATCACAGGCCCATGCAGACAACGCCGTGTAGTGGTTGCGGCCGGTGACCTGGATGGCGCCACGACCCCGGTACCGGAACCCATCGCCCGGGCCGTTGCCCATACGCCCGTCGTAGGTGAGTTGATCGGCCGTCGGGCCCCACAACTCGCGGAACAGGCGCAACCCCTGAGACTCGTGCCCGAGCTGCGCACACCACATCGCAGCGCGCTCCACCGTCGTGCACCCGGCCGCGACCATCGCAGCCGAGAACGCCGGCAGCAGCGTGCGGTATCGCTCGATCGGTACCGTGTGGCCCATCGCCTCCGAGAGGGTCTCGGCGGTGAGCCCGACCGCTGGGACAGAGGCCGGTGCGGGCGGCACTGGACCGGGCGCGGCCGTGTACCCCTTCGGCGGAATCAGGGTGGCGAGCTGGTCGAAGCTCATCCAGTACCCGAATGGTGCGAACCCGGAGTCTGCGATCCACACCCGACGCGGACCGTCATCCGAATATCCCATCGCCGACATGTAGTGGTAGACCGTGCCGCCACCGTAGGTCGGGCTGATCGTCGACGGCGCCACCGCCTGCGGGTAGTTCCCTCTTGGAGCGACGATGTTCACGACCACGCCGTGCCCGCCGTTGATCGACGCCACCAGGTCTCGCCACAGCCGTTCCTTCTGCTCCCCGGTGGGCGGATCCTGCGGCATCTCGACGACGAAGTACCCGGCGCTCGTGTACTCGTTCAGGACCGTCGCGACCTGGCTGACATGGTCGGTGCCGTCCCGATCGTCCCAGCCGATGTTCCCCTCGAGGGCTTCTGTCTTACTGGCGATGTCCGGCTCGGCGACCTTGATGCCGAGACTGTCGAGCACCACCTGAATCGAGGCGGGTCCGCACCAGTAGCCGGTTTCCTGCGGCACGATCGTCCGGTCGTAGGGCAGCTGTTTCGTGGTCACGATTCCGGTTTCTCCTCGAGGAGGTCGGCGCGCACGGAGGCCGGGAGATCTGCGAGCTGGGCACGTAGATGCGCGTACGGGTCCGGCCGATGCGGGGCAGGTCGCTTCTTCGACCGCCACTGCCCCGGGTTGTGGGGGTGTATCGGCCCAGACGCCGGCGGGTCGTACCGATCGAGTGACTCTTCGACCGGCCGGAAGCCAAGCCGTTCGATGTGCCGGGCAAGCGAATTCATCTCGTCCGGTTCGAGCGTGGCTACCGGCGACATCTCCCCGTTCGTCGGTGGGTGCATGAACACGTACGCGTACGGATGCATCTCGGGCGGCAATGCCGCCTGCAGTTCTTCGGGTGTCATGACAACCTCCTGGTCTAGGTAGCGCTCGAGTGCTGGCGCAACGTGCCGGACACGGCCTCGAGCGCCCGCAACGCGCGGGTACCGGCAAGTTCTTGGGCCCGGTAGTCGCCGACATTGATCTCCCACGGCTGATCCGGGTTCTCACGACTCCATGACTGCCGCACCGATGCGATGTGCGAAAGCCAGATCTGATCACCGATCTCGAACCCGGCCCGCAGCCCGTCGTCGATGTGCAGGCCCACCCGGTACGGTGCGGCGTCATCGACATCGGCAGCGAAGCTGACATAGCCGCGTGCCTTGTGCAGGCCGACACGAATCGTCTGCAGCCCGGATGGCGACACCGCAACACCGCCACCGGTCTCGAACCCGCCCTTGTGGGCGAACCGGCCCATTTCCGACTTGCGCGAGTAGTCCACGCCGCGAGCCCACGCGAGAATGACATCTTCGACGGCCTTGTCGAAGATCCCGAGCGTGAGCCACGGCATCCCGATCAGTGTGCCGAGCAACCCCAGCAGGATGTTCGAAATCAGCTTGGCGCCCTGGTTGATCGCATCCGGCGACTTACCGCCGGTCATGATCGTGTGCTCGATCGGCTTGTGGATGACCATCTTCGACTTGAGGCCCCGATGCTGGCCGCGCCGGAAGATCACCCACGGCCCGTTCGGGTCCGTGTTGTCAGGATCGAGATTCGGGTCGGCGATGGTGACGGTGTCGGTGGTGCCGTCCGAACCGAAGATCCGCAGCAGATCCTTGATCGGATCGAGGATCGTCCCGGTGATGCCGGGGATCGTGGCGCGCTGCTTGACGTCGAACACGAACGTCGGCCGATCGAGAATGAAATGCGACGGGCACGGTTGCGGATCGCCCGGCTCCCACAGGTCCGCGGTGAGCTGCAAACCGCCGTCGTCGAGGGTGGGTTTGACCACGTCGAAGAAGTCGTCCATCCGCGACCCGAGTGCCGTCCACGGTCCGACGCCGTCTCGTGCGGCGATGTACGGCACCATCACCATCGGCCACTTCGCGTTGTCGAAGTTCGCCTGCCAGTTCGCCGCGTCCCAGATGTCGAAGGCCGGAATCCACCCAGGTTGCTGCTCACGCAGCAGATTCCGGTGGGCGTAGCCCTTGACCACCTTGATCGAGTCGCCCCATTGGAAATCAACCTTGGGCGCCTGCACCGCGAGCGGCGCGAGTGTGTTCGGCCAGCACTGCCAGTGCTTCGCCTCGTCGAGGATGTGCCGGGCCAGCGGCCGCACGATCGAGTTGCCGTGCTCGTCCTCGTCGTACTCGATGTCGTAGACCTTGAAGCACGCCTTCTTCCATGGCGACCGGAACACCAGGAACATGTCCTGGTTGACCCTGCTCCCATCGATCAGCCACTGCGCCAGATCATCCCGCCCGTCGAGCCCGACCGACGCCTCACCGACCTCGTTGCAGATCGTCTCCCAGTCTGCGTCGTACTCGCCCTCGACCTCACCGACGAGCTCGAGGTCCCGGTCGTGGATTGTGATCCGGGTGCGTAGCAGCGCGAACGCTTCCTCCTCATGCTCCTGAGCGTCGATCGCCGCAAGATCGGCATCGAGGTCGTAACTCACAAGCGATCACCCCCAAGGCATCTCGTGGTAGCGAGGCATGTGGACACGCAACTCGGCGGGCACCGCCGAGCCCTGCACCTCGACAGGAATTTCCGTCCTCGGTGTGCGGGGCGGGATCTCGTGCAGGAAGCTCACGCCCCGCATCGCCTTCCACACCTCGAACCCGGCGCCAGCGGCGCGGATGGTCTGGAAGTCCTGGCGGGTCTGCACCCGCCAACCGGTGGTCTGCGGCCGCAACGGCACCATCCGACCCGACAACCCATCCGGGAGGATCCACTTCGTGGCCGGGGTGCCCTCGAACTTCAGCCACAACGGCACATCGGTCGGATTCGAGATCGGCACCGTACCCGTGTGCGACCCGACACCGGGTTCCCACTTGACGACCTTCGTGCCCGAGGTCAGGTACGGCCAGCACGCGACCACGACCATCTCGAGGTCGATGCGGGTGGTTTGCATCGACATCCGGCCGGCGATCTTCGGTGTCCGATCGAGCCGCAGCCTGATCGTGCGTCGCCCGTCGCCGGTCCGCGTCGTGACCTCGTTGTCCTGGTCGAACGACCACACGGCCATCCATTCGGAGAACGCGCGCTCGAAGTCGCGGCGGGTGCGGCCTTCGATCCGCACCGCAAAGTCGAGCAGCCGTTCCTCGATCTTCGTCACCTTCGGTGTCGAACCGTGCTGATATGCACGGGAAGTGCGGGTCGGGGTCCGGGGCGCGGGAACCCAGAGGCCATCGAGGCCACCCTGGATCCACACGTCCCGGACCCCACCGCTCGGCCCACCCAGCCGGTAACGAGCGCCGTTCCACCCGACCATGCTGATCGAGTCGATCACCACCGCCTCCTGGACTCGGATCCTCGACCGTGGCCGCGCTCACGCTGGTTCCACATGATCTCGATCTCCCTCCTCATCGCTGGCGAGAGCTCACCGTTGAAGTTCCAGCTGTCGCCGCCACCGACCGGCGCCAACTCCAGCGCCGACCGATCAGCCGCTGACATCACCTCGCCCGGCGCGGACGCAGCCGACTGGACCCGGTCGAGCATCGGAACCAACGCCTCGAACGCCTCGGTCTGCCGCGGCGACAGGACACGCTCCGGGCGGATGACGTCCTTGAGCATGAAGCCGCGACCGGACGCGATACCGCCCTGGTCGTAGAAGCCGTTCTTCTCCCAGAACGACTTCGCGCGGATCGGATCGCCGTACCGGTCGCGGATATACTTCGCGCCGGCCTGCCCCTGGATGTACGGGTCAGGATTCTCGTCCGGAAGGTAGGCGTCCTTCGTCGACCCGAGGAACTGGAACAGCCCGAACGCACCCGAGGACGGGTTACGCGCCAGCGGATTCCAGCCCGATTCCTTCTGCACGATCCAGTCGGTTGCGGCCCATTGCTCACCCTCGCTCCAGCTGGACGGGGCGAAGGCCCGCTTGACCGCGTCGACAACTGACTCCGGTTCGGCGGCCGTGGCCGTCGAACCGGACGACTCCACCGGCGTCTCGGTGGTCGCCGGAGCCGGGGTGTCGGTCTGGTAGTCGTCGTACGTGGCCTCGCTGCGCACCTGGGCCTCGTCCGAGCGGCGACCGGTGTCGTCGACGAGCTGCAGGCCCTTGAACTGGTTCGAGAACCCGGCCATGCCGAGCAGGTCGTTGCCCCACTCCGCGAGCAGTGAGGTTCCGATCTGCCCGCCGATACCGAGCCAGTCGATCTCCGAGGCGTACTTCGCCGCGGCCGCCGGACCGACCTCGACCTTGTCCTGCTCGTAGCCGTACTGGCTGTAGTCCGCGGCCAGGGTGGCCTCGGCGGTGGCGGGGGCGTTGTTCAGCAGCGTCGCGGCGCGCAGTGCGCCCGCGACGTCGCCGCCCACGAGCAGGTCCTTGATCAGCTCGAGCTGATCCCAGTTCAGGACCGCCTCGGGCCTGCCGGTTTCGTTGCGGACGATCGAGAGCCCGTTCGGGATCCAGCCGCCCTTGTCGCGGAACAAGCCACCGATGTTCTTGGCCTTGTCCCAGACCGACCCGAGAAGGTCACCGAGGCCGGTGACCTTGTCCGCCAGGAATGACGACGTCATGTCCCGGCCCTTGTCGAGGAATCCTGGTGGGATCCTCTTCCATTCGGGCGGAGGCGTCCCGATCGCCGCGGCGATGCCGGACTTGATCGGGTTCAGGAAGAAGTCGAAGATGTCCGCGATCTTCTTCTGCACGAACGACTGCTTGCCCTCCGGGGACAGTCCGCCGCCGCCTCCGACGCCGCCGGATTCGAACGCACCGTCCGCGCCGATCGCCAGGTGGAATAGACCCGGGTGCTTGCCGGCGAAGTACGGCGAGTCCGCGCCGATCGCGCCTCCGCCGTACATGACACCACCGGATCCGCTGGACTCGACGTTGACCGTCGAGTACGGCCCGACAGCGGTGAGGGTGCCCGCGGTGTGGCCGCCGCCCGGTCCGCCCGGGTCGTCCCACACGCCGACCGAGAAGCCCTGACCGAGGCCCGGCTTCCACGGCTGAGTCCCAGGGAACGATCCGGTGAACCAGTTCCGGGAACCGTTGCCGCCATTGATGATGGCGTCGGCGATCATCGACATGAAGCCCGAGCAGTCTTCGAAGCCCCAGGTGTACGGGTTGCCGTTGCGCATCTTCGCCGCACGGTGACCGTTCTCGAGCTGCGTCTGCCACATCGGGCGGATCTCGCCGCCGTCCTTGTAGCCGGGAAGCAGCCCGTCGAACATGCCCTGCGGGTTGACGTTGCCCAGCCCCTTCGCCGCCACTTGGGCGCCGTAGCGGCTGAGGTTGTCGCGGCCCACCTCGGACACGATCCGGCCGTTGTCCCACGAGAACGGGATACCGCGGGCGATCATGTCGCGGATCGCATAGAGCACGTTGTGGCCGCCGGCGGCGATGACCTCGGCCGCGGTGACCATGTGCTCACCGTTCGAGCCCCACATCAGCACGTCGTCGGACGTACCGGTGCCGGGCCCGGAGATCGGGCCACCGGTGGCATGCTCGGGAATGCCCGCGAGTGGCGTTGCCTCCGCCAAGCCAGGGATGAACTCGCGGACCTTGTTCCACGCCTTCGCGATACCCTCGTTCCAGACCGTGTTGATCATGAAGTTGATCGGCTTGGCCAGGATGCCCCGCAACCCGTCCCAGACAGTGCTGATGCCCCGAACGATCGTGTCGAAGAAGTCCCCGACCTTCTGCAGGGCGTTCTTCATGGCATCCCACGCCGGGCTGATCACCGTCTCCCACACGGTCCGGATGAGGCTGCCGATCCCCTCCCACGCGGGCTTGATCACCGAATTCCAGACGGTGGAGAACAGATCACCGACGAGATTCAGGCCCGCCTTGAGCAGGTCCCACACGGGACTGATCACGTGCTCCCACACGGCCTTGATACCGTCGCCGAGCGCGTTCCAGGCAGGCTTGATCAGAGAGTTCCACACCCAGGCGAAGAAGTCACCCATGGCCCGCAGGCCCGCCTTCATCAGTTCCCAGACAGGCCGGGCGATCGTGTTCCACAGCCAGGAGATGAGGTTGCCGACCAGCTCGAGGTAGAGCTTGACGCCCTCCCACCACATCAGGAACGCGGTGACGACGACCGCGAGCGCTACCTTCAGTGCGGTGAAGATCGGCTGGACGATGTTCTCGTACAGCCAGGTGAAGACCTCACCGAGCTTGTCGAACACCGACTTGATGAACTCCCATGCTGTGGACAGCGCCGCCTTGATGCCGTTCCACACCGTCTCCCAGATCCGCTTCCCGGTCTCGGTTTGGGTGAAGAACCACACTAGCGCCCCGACAAGGGCGGCGATCGCGATCACGATGAGCGCGATGGGGTTTGCGCTCATCGCCGCATTGAGTGCCCATTGCGCGATGGCCCCCGCAACCAGCGCGGCACGATGCGCGGCCAACGCGACCGTGTTGCGGCGCAGCGACATCGCGGAACGACCGGTCGCGGCCGCGAACACACCCTGCGCCACCGAGGCACCGAACATGATGGCGTTCCAGGCGGTGACCGCCACACCGAAGACCTTCACGGCCATGACGACACCCAGGAGCACCGGCGCGAACGGAACCAGCTTCTCGACGATCGTCGCCAGGTGCGGAGCGACCGCCGCGATCACCTCCGACCACGGGCGGAAAGCCTCCACCAGGCCGGGAAGCACCGGAGCGAGGTTGGCCAGCGCCTCCCCCAGTGCCGGCATCAGCTCCCGAGCCATGTCCATGAGTCCGGGAATCGAGTCCCGGATCGCCTGGCCCAGCGCCGCGAACCCGGGCGCGAGTCCGGACGCAGCCTCTGCCCCGAACCCGCGGAAAAGGTCGAACACGGGACCGACAACTGCCCGGATGTTCTCGAACGTCTGCCGTACGGACTCGAGCGAGGACCGGAGATCGTCTGCGCTGATGTTCCGCAGCTTCTCACCGATACCCAGCAGCCATTCGTTGAGCGAGGCACCGGTGTTCGCGAACGTCTCCGCTGCCGTTCCGAGAACGCTGATCAGGCCGGAGAACACCGAACCCACACCGCTTTCGCCCTGGGCGAGACTGCTGAAGAAGGTGTTCGACCCTGCGATCATCCGATCCCAGCCGGCCACTGCGGCGGGGCTCGAGATCGACGTGGCGATCTGAGACCCGATGGCGCCCAGCGTGGTGGCCAGGATGCCGAGGTTCGGGCTGAGCCGGTCAAGTAGTCCACCGAGCGTGGTGAACGACCCGATCATCGCGGCACTGAAGCGATCGGTGATTTCCTCACGCAGGTTCTTGAACGCCTGCAGCAGCGGCGCGAGCCGCTCACCGATCATCGCCGCGAACGGATCGTCTCCAGCAGCCGACTGCTGCGCCTCAGCCAGACTTTCGTAGGCGTCCGCCACAGCCTCGGCAGCATCGATGTTGGCCTGAGCCACATCCTTCTGAGTCTGCGCCAGATCGGCCTGAGCGTCCTTCAGCTGCTCCTGTGCGTCGGCCTCACGCCGCTTGGCTTCGACGACCCGATCGGATCCTTCGATGCCCTTGGCCTGCGCGTCGGCGATCTCGGCGCGTTCCTGCTTGGCCGTGGCCTTGATTTCCTCGTAGGCCTGCTTCGCCTCGCGGACACCGAGTTCCGCCCGCCAGCGGTCGAGACCGTCCGCATCGGGATTGGCCCTCGTCTCGCGCAGGTTCTTCTCGGCCTCTGCCAACGCCAGCGCGGCGCCTTCCTCGTCGAGAGCCAACCCGGCGAGAGTCCGCGCGTACCCTTCGGCGTCCCGCTTGGCCTGCTGCCGCGCCTTGTTGACGTCGTCCTGCGCTTCCTTGACCGCTTCCTGCGCCTTGACGACCTGCTTCTCGGCGTTGACGATCTGTCGGTTGCCCTGTTCGGCGGTGCGTGCCTGTGCCTTCTTGGCGTTGTCGACAGCCTTGAGCGCCGACGCGCTCTTCGATGCGGTGGCGCCCACGTTCTTCTGCGAGTCGGTCCACGCCTTCGCACCGTCGGACAGACCGGCGAACGCCAGCTTCGCCACCCCGATGGCGGGGCCGAGGATGCCGGCCGCCGCGGCCGCAACGGTTCCCATCGCCGCAGCGATCGCCGTCAGACCCGAAACCATCGGGCCCGCCGCGAAGGTCGCCACAACCGATCCGAGCGCCGAGACTGCCCCGAGCGCCGCGGCAGACCCGACGGTGATCACTCCGAGCGCGCGACCGATCCGCGTCAGGATCCCGACCAGTTTGGCCACACCGGCCATCACCAGCAGAGCTGCCGTGACCCGGCCGATGTCCCGGGCGAGGATGCCGGCCGCTGCGGCCGCCAGACGGAGCGCGCCCGCGAGCTTGGCGACGCCCACACCGGTCATCATCTTCAGCAGCGTGGTGCTGGCCAGCAACCCCACGCTGAAGTGGCGGACGGCTCGTGCAGCAAGCCCGAGAACTGTGGCTGCCGTTCCAACGTTCTTGATGACCGAATTCGCCGCTGTGCTCAGGAGCGTGAAACCGGTGACGGCGCCGCGCATTCCGGTGCCGATGGCGGAGACGAATCCCGCCGCGAAACTGCGCCCCTCGTCGCTGCCTCGGCCACGCGAGTTCATCGCGGCGCTCACGCCGCTGACGAACTGCGCACCGGCCGCCTGGCCGCCACTGCGGAATCTCCCGGCGATCCGCTGCAGGAACGATTGGCTGTCAGATTCCGCGCGTCGAGTCTCGATCCGCGTCTCGATGCGGACGACGCGGTCCGCGGCCCGCGAACGCTTCGACTCGGCCGCGTTGAGCGCGTCGGCCGCGGCACGACTGTCCCGCTTGGCCTTGACCACCCGGGCTTCGGCATCGGCGAGCCGTTTCGCGTCGTTGACACCCTTGCCGCGAAGGGTCTGCAGCTGCCGTTCGGCGTCGCCGGCCTCCTTGGTCGCGGCAACCTCCCGTCGGCGTGCGTCGGCCGCTGCCTTGGTGGCACTGTCGAGGTCGGACTTGGCCTTGGCGAGCTTGCGCTGATCGACCTCGACGCCGATCGTGTGATCGACAGGGTGCCTTTTGATCTCAGCGCGAACCCGCTTGAAGTAGCCGCCCATCGACGGCAGGACATTGATGAAGGTCTGCCCACCCTGCAGGTCACTCATCGGTCAGCTACCTCCTGACGGTGTGAGGCGCCGCGTGTAGCGGCTACCGAGCACCTGCGAAGCGATGTCGTCGTGCTCGACGAGCGCCTGGTACTCCTCGGCGCGTTCACGCGCGGTCTGCGGGCGCGGCGATGCCTTCGGCGGCTTTCCGCCCTTGCCCTTGAACTTCGGGGACGCACCCCAGGTGGCGTGCTCGATACGGCGCAGCGAGTCGACCATGTTGGTCAGCTGCGCCCGCTCGTACGTCCAGCCGACCAGCGACGGGCGCTTCGACGGAGGCGGCAACTCGCCGCGCTGCTCCATCTCGAGGATCTTCTGGGCACGCTCGTCGTCGTTGCCCAGCGCGGCGAAGTACCAGCCGCCCTCGGGAAACGCGGGCAACAGCCGCAGCAGCCGGTTCCACGGATTGTTCAGATGGTCGCGGACCCAGTCGTACAGCCGCTCGTCACCGGGCATGGCGAACAGGTCCTTCTCGATCGCTGCCCCGTAGCGGTCGATCTCGTCGACCAGGTACGCCCATCCGGCGTCCGGCGGGACGAGGATCCCGAAGTGCTCGCGGATGTCGTCGACGAGATCGGCGAGTTCCGAGAACGGTCGGTGCGCGTAGTGGTCGGCGATGATGTCGGCCAGCTGCTCGCCGACGAGCAGGTCGAGTTGGTCGTGGACGGAAACGGTGGTGTCGAGGACGGCGACGTCGCCCGCTTCGGGTGCCTCGATGACCAGCTCGGGCCCGTCGTCGCCGAGATTCACGACAAACGGTCCGGCGGCCTCCTCGAGGAGGGTCCTGAAGAAGGAGGCCGCCGACCCGTTGTCGTCGCTCATCGATCAGCGGCGACGACCACCGAGGCGCCGCTGCCGGCTACGTCGATCGGCGCGGTTGACTGCCTGCTCGGCGTCGAACAGCCCGAAGTGTCGGGACAGGTCACGTGCGAGGTCGATCAGCGTGTCCGGGTGTTCCGGCCCGAGGAAGTCGGCGACATCGTCGAACTGGTCCCCGAGGAACAGCTTGAGCACGCGCCTCGATGTCTGGGCTTCCTCGATGTCCATGACGGTGTCGGCGTCCGGTTCCTGGACGTAGAAGACGGGCGATTCGCCGATCTGGAACCGGAACGGTGCCTTGCGCTCTCGCTGTTCGCCGCCGTACCGGCGGACGTTCTGGTCGTCGAGCTGGGCGAGGTTGTCGAGGTTGTCCGTGCTCACTTCGTGCCTCCGTTGCTGCGTGCAGTGGTCTTGGGCTTCTGCGCGGCGACTGTGTCGCCGGCGGGTGCCTCGGGTTCGGGCTTCGTCGCGGTCGTTGCCGGAGCGGTCGTTGCCGGCGCGGTCGTTGCCGGCGCGGCCGTTGCCGGCGCGGCCGGTTCGGTGGCCGCTGGGGGCTCGGGGGGCGCAAGCGTGTAGCCGGATGCGAGCAGTTCACGTTCCTCGCGGAACGAGCTCGGGGTGTACCGGCGGCCGTCCGCCGCGACGAGTTCGCGCGGCGTCCATCCGGCCTTGCTGATGGTGCGCATCTGTCCCATGGCGGGACCTCCTTCGGTGACGGTCGGTGTGGCGGTCTGGATGCACTGGGCGGGCGGTCGACCGCCGATCCCCGCCCAGCCCAGTGCGTTCTCGAGCCCGGCGAGAATGCCGGGCGCCGGTCAGGCAGCGACGACGATCGACAGCGGCTTCTGCACGCTGCCCGCGGTCGCACTGTCGACGACCTGGACAGTGAAGTTCGACGTCCCGGCCGCGGTCGGGGTACCGGAGATGACACCGGCTGTGGACAGGCTCAGACCTGCCGGCAGGTCGCCGGAGGCGACGGTCCACGTCTTGGTGCCGGTACCACCGGCAACTGTGAGGGTCTGCGAGTAGGCCACGCCGACTGTGCCGCCGGGAAGCGACGCGGTGGTGATCGACAGCCCGCCGCGCTTGAATCCCGCGTCCTCGAGGACACGGTTCCAGCCCTCGCCGCCGAAGTAGTGACGCACCGAGACGCCGTACTCGGTGTCGACCATCGCGTTCACCGTCGTCGGCCAGGTCAGCGAACCCTCGCCGTCGGAGAGGGTCTGCTCCCCCATCTCGGCGACCTCACCGGCGTAGAACAGGCGACCGAGGTAGATCCGGTCGACACCGGTATTGAACTGGGCCAGAGCGAGATAACGCTGCTGCCGGATCGCCGCGATCGCCGGCTGATCGAACGCAATCTCACCGGTCTCCGCGTTGGCGACCATCTGCGACAGGTCCACACCGAGGTTGTTCTCGATGTTGTACCGGTTCGCCTCCAGGCCGGTGAACTGCAGGCCCGCGATGTCGGAGGTGAAGTCCGATCGGATCGGGTTGGAGTAGCCGACCGCCATGATGTCGGACTTCTCCATCTCGCGGGTCAGGGTGATCGCGTCGTCCTTGAGGAGCAGACCGAAGTCCCATGCTCCGTCCGGGAGTTCGGCGAGCTGGGAGTTCGACCCTTCGGTGATGTACTCGATGGGGTCGACGTCCATGCCCATCCCGAAGATGTGCATGCGGTTCGGCTTGAGGATGAGTTCACGCTGGTGTCGCGCGACCTCGAGTTCGCCAACAGATGTGGCCATGATGCCTCCTGGGCATGAGAAAGGCCCACGACGGTGATGTCGTGGGCCTGGGCGAGTTTGGGTGGAGTGGTCAGCGCCGCCAGGGCTTCTGCAGGCTGAGCGCGTAGTACGCGACCTCGCGGCGGGCGTCCGGGTTCTCGTACGGTTCGGCTTCCGGCGGGGTGTCGACGCGGCAGGAGTCGATGCAGATCGGCTTCGGTTCGTCCTCGACGACGATGGCCTCCCCGGCGATGCGATCCATCAGGTTCCGCACCTGCCGGGCAAGCTTCGAGGCGCCCCGCGGATCCGGGTGATGGCACGTGATCTGCACCCGCGGGTAGTCACTGATCCCGTCGTCGTGGCCGCCGACCCGGTTGATCTGGATGCCGATACCGTCGTCGGTGGGCGGCGGTTCGGTGTCCGTCTCCCCGAGTGGAGCGAGGTACACCATCAGCACCTCTTGGATGTCCGGGAACAGGGTGTCGTCGGGTTCGACGGCCATCAGTACCTCCGAGGCTGGTTCATGGCACGCATCGCGGCCTGGCTCGCGCGCACTGCCTTCGAGCGGCGTGTCCCGAACAGTGCGTACTGGTTGTTGCGGCGGTAGGAGACGATCCGGTGCCCTGGCCGGCCGTCCCAGCCGCGGGCCCGCTCGACACGAACCTGGGCGGCGAGCTTGCCTGTCTTCGCGTGCCGGCCAGCTTCCCTCCGGAACGCGTTGGCGCCGACCTCCGCCATGCGGCGGCTCGCCTTCTGCACGGCCGGGGACGCCATGATCGCTTTCGCGTCCTTGGACGAGAACCGGAACGTGCCGGGCTTCGGATCAGCCACTGCTCTCCCACCTTTCGAGGTAGCCCCACACGTGGTCGGGGGTCCCGTCATCGTCGAACCACGCCTGCAGGTTGCCTGCCACGTGGAGTCGCGGGCCGATCCCATCGACGTCGAGGATGTTCTCGGTGGACTCGGGGAACCCGGGCGGCGCGTACAGCACCCATCGTTCGTGCCGTTCGAGCGGAACACCCTCGACGGAATCGACGGGTTGCACCGAGCAGCCCGGATACTCGACCGTGGTCTGCTCGGTCATGACCCCACGTTTGCCGCGGACCCGCTCGATCACACGGACAGTCTGATTTCCGAGCTCATCCACAGTGCCCTCCGAAGAAATACGAGGGGGCTCCGGCCTGCGAGATCCCCAGGAGCTGGTAGTGCGATGGCTCGAAGATCAGCAGCGCCCCCGGGTTGGCGAGCGTGCCGGACCGGGTCACGCCTCCCACTGTCTTCGTGTAGGAGACGTGACCGGCGTACTTCTCGGTTGCCATCGCCGCCCGCACGACCTGGATGACGACCACACGAGCTGCGGGATCGTCATCTGCGATCTCTGGCTTGCGCGTACGGATCCAGTTCGATGCCGCGGCGATCAGATCCCGTACATCGTCTTCGCGGTCTGCTGGGACCGGGCGGGGCCGGAAGATGTCGGAAGGGGTGGCGAAGTCCGCCATTTCGCACCCTCCTGTCAGTCGAGAGCCGCGATCAGCTCACGCTTGTCGAGCGCCTCGGCCTCTTCACGGGCCATGCCGCGGGACACTGCGTAGTCAACCCACACAGGCTTGGGTGCCGTCTGCTTCGGGCGATTCACCTGCTCACTGTCAGGAGTCTCGTCCACTTCGCCGGAGCTCTCATCCGACTCCGACCCGTCCGAGGACTCCTCGTCCTGGGGATCGTCTGCCGCACCCTCAGGGAGGGCAGGTTCCTCATCGACCGGACCGATCGCACCGATACGCAGAAGACGCTCGACCTGCCCGTCAGGAACCTCGAACACCTCACCCTGCGTATGCCGCACGTACTCGTCCGGCTTGGTCCGCACCTTCTCGTCCCACCGGGAGACGAGGAGCTTGAACACCGCCATCAGAGAACTCCGGTGATGGTCACCGCAGCCTTCGGGTTGTCCACACCGAGGATCCGCTTACGGAATGCGTCGGCACGCCACGACTGGTTCGGGCCACCCGCACCGGAGTTGCCGCCCTCCTCGTAGAAGGGGGTCATCTGCAGCGGGTACGTGTCGGAGTAGAAGCCGACCACACCCGACTCGAGGACGATCACCTTCGACGGGTCCATGAACCGCGACTGCACGACCCGAAGGCCACACACCGTCTGCGGGAGGACACCGCGGTAGAGCGGATTCTCGCCCGCGACGTTGCCGATGTAGAACTTCTGCACCGCCTCGTTTCGCACCAGCGCGGTGACCGCGGTCGGGTGCGCGACGATCGTGTCCGGGTTGTACCCGAAGTAGTCGTCATCACCGGCACCGGTGGGCTGCGCCGACTGGATCTGCTCGATCGCGTCGAAGATGTCCTTGACCGGGTCGCCGTTCGAGGCGTTCCACTCGTCGGTCGCGGGGGCCGTGGGCACGCTGGAAGCGTTGAACGCGGCGAGCGACGCGCGGACACCCGAGCGGATCATGGTGTTCTGCAGCGCGGTCACCTGCTGGTTGAGCAGATCGACCTTGTTCTCGTGCCGCATCTCCCACGAGACCCGGATACCCAGACCGACCTTCTCGCCGATCACCGCGCGGACCTTGCCCTGGCTGAGATCGGAGACGGGGATCTCACCGAACTCGGCGACCCGCTCAGCGTCGTCGTTCAGGTACGGCTTGGCTGCCTCGCGGAATGCGACGACACCGGAGTCGTTCGACCCGCCGTTGCGGAACAGCAGGTTCTCGAGGAACGCGCCGTCGAGCGAATTGATCACCCGGGTGGGGATCCACGTCGGGTCCTTGAGCATCGAGTCGACAGTGATCTTGTCACCGTCGTATGCGGAAGTGATGTTTCCCATGAGTATCAGGACCCTTCGGTCACAGGCGCCGGCAAGAACGGGCCGGCAAGCTGAGTACGAACAGTGGTGTCGGTGGCGGTGGACGCCTTGACAGCGATGCCGATCGCGGTGTCACCGGTCTTGGCGACCTTCCCATCGGCTGCCACGTACACGACGTCGCCGGTGGCGAACGCGGCGCTGGTGGTCGCCTTGGTCAGCGGCAGTACACCGACGGTGTGAACCGCGACAGCATCCGGAAGACCGTGGGACAGGTCATTGTCTGCGCGCGTGGCTGCGGGGGCACCGGACTGTGCGACAGCGCCGTACGGCAGGTCAGCCGCGCCGCACGGTGCGATGCCCGTGGAACCGAGCTTCACGACGTGGAACTTGGTGACGGCGGTCGCGACCTTGTGCGTGATCGGGCCGATTCCGAAAGTGGGGTTGGACATTGAGGTCCTCCTCAGAGACCCCGGAGCTGGAACACTCCGGACTTGTCGGCAGCTGCGTTCAGCTGCGCGGTGAGCTCATCGACGTGAACGCCGTCGCCGTCGTGACCGATCTCCGCAACGGGGATCACGTTCTTCGGCATCCCATCGATCAGCGCCCGCGTCTGCTCCGGCGCCGCGTTGAGCAGATCCCGGTAGTGGGACAGCTTCGCCGGCGGGAACTTGCCGTCCGCCATCGCCTGAGCCAGGTACGACTCAGCGGCAGCCTGCTCCTGCTGCTGCCGGTACGCAGCGAGCTCGGCCAGCTGGGACTGCATCTCGGCGAACCGAGACCGATCGACCGCGACCACGTCAGCGCGGGCCTCGATCGACTGCCCCTCGGTACGAGCAGCCAGTGCCGCGTCGAGCGCAGCCAGAACGTCGTCTTCGCTGGCGTCCTCGGTGACACCGAGGCGCGTACGAAGACTTTCCATGAAGGTGGGCATCACGCCCTCCTTTCCTTGTGTGCCCTCTACCGCCTCGGCAGAAGGGATTCGGGGAGCCGGAGCGTGCGCCCGGCCCGCGTATCGGAAATGCGCCAGATTGAACGTCGCAGCGATGTTGTTCTCGACCGGGGCCGCGTCATCACTGTCGACACGATCAGCGAGACCAGCCTCGACAGCCTCCTCGGCCGTGAACCAGGTCTCCTCGGTCATGAGGTCACGCCACTCATCGGCCGTGCCGCCCGCCCGGCGCGCATACAGCGACGCCATCGACTCGGCCGTCTTCTCGAGACGATCCGCCTCCGACCGGAGGAACGCAGCATCGCCCTGCGTGTACACCCAGGGGTCATGGATCATCAGCTGCGTGCCGGGGCCCATGATGATCTCGTCACCGGCCATCGCGACGATCGACGCCGCGGACGCGGCCAAGCCATCGACGCGCACGGTCACCGACGCCGGATGCGAACGAAGCGCGTTCATGATCGCGACGCCGTCGAACGCCGACCCTCCGGGCGAGTTGATCCGTACCGTGATCCGATCGGTGTCGAGATCGTTGATCTGCTTCGCGATCGTCGCGGCGTCCGTATCCATCCAGTAGCTCCCGATCACGTCGTAGATCAGGATCTCGGTGGTGCTGTCCGCCCTCGCGTTGATCTGGCACCACGTCTTCTTGCTCACGAGTCCCCCTCGGGGTCATTGACTTCGGTTCGTATGGGTCTTTCGTCGGCAGATCCAGCCATCTCCGCACCTGCTCCTCGAGGGATCGGTCCGGGATGATCACGCCGGCGTCGACGAGCGTGCGCAGCGCATTGGCGATCGACAGGGACGACTCCCCGATCTCGTCGAACACGATCTTCGGCGCCGGCACGCTCTCACCGAAGTTCCAATCCACCAGGTCCTCGACGATGTACAGGTTCGCCGCGTCACGGATCATCTCCGCCACCGACCGCACCGCAGTCGAGAACAGATCAGCCTGCGTCGAGGCCAGCGCATACGAGCCGCCCTGCCCGTCGAGGTTCAGGAAGTGGGCCAGCGCCACCCGGCCGATCTGCGCATCGTGGTAGTCGATCGCAGGCCGCGGATCCGGTAGCTGCCCCGTCACACCCTTGAGTTCGAGTTT
This sequence comes from Rhodococcus sp. HM1, assembly GCF_023218075.1. Lineage (GTDB taxonomy): Bacteria > Actinomycetota > Actinomycetes > Mycobacteriales > Mycobacteriaceae > Rhodococcus. The sequence continues at coordinate 18,566 of NZ_JALPTB010000055.1, forward strand.
CGACTCGTAAGGGATCGACGCGCCGGCCGCGTCACCAGCCCGGTAGGAGTTGGCCATCCGACGACCCTTTTCGATGTCGTCAGGCTGTGCTTCCGGCGGGTTCGTGTAGACCGGCACGCCCATGCCGTTGCGCTCGATCGTCAGCGCCTCGAGCTTGAGCAGCCGATCCTTGAGGGTCCAGTTCTTGTACGCGGCACGGAGGATCGACTCACCACCCCAGTTGCTTCCCTCACGTTCATGCACGTACGCGACCAGACGGTCGATGCCGATCACGCGGGGCTCGAGATCCGATGCACGGATCGTGCCGGACGATGCCGGCGGACGCTGCTCGATACCGACCAGGCCACCGTCACGCGCCACATGAATGTCAGCGAGCGTCGACGGCATCCTCGGAGCGAGCTTCCGCAACTCGACCCGGTTCGATTCCGGGTTGAACTCCACGACCTGCTCGAAGTACATCGCCCCGAACGGCAACGCCAACAGCGCCATGCGAAGATGCTCAGCCCACGAGAACCGGCGCATCCGACGAGGCGGCGCCTCATCACCTTCCGTGCCGACGATCGGAAGCCCGAGCTGCTCCCCGACGAAGTTCACCACCTCGTCCGGGGCACCCGCGGGATCCAGCCGCCACTGGGTGGCCAGAATCGGCAGCGTCACGGCCTTGAGGACCGTCCGTACCTGCGCATCCTGGCGGCGCATCGCGTCGTAGACCTTGAGGCACGACGGCCACTTCAACTCGAAGGTGTTCTCCGCGTCGATCTCCCGATACCCAGCGTCGGGATTGGCGACCGCGTACCCGATCTCGCCTGGCGACGGCACACCGACCGCGCTCACCATGACATCTCCATCACATCACCCATGAGTGACCCGCCTTTCGGTGTCGGCTCGAACCTCAACTCCTGCGGAGGAGGTGTCGGCTTCGGCTTGAATTCGGTCAGGCCCCACAGGGCATTCGATGCAGCCACAACCTGGCAGATCACCCCCGACGACTTGCGGGCCCAGGCCACGCCGCCGGCATCGCCGATCTCCCTCAGCTTCGCTGCCCTCAATCCATCGCTCATCCGCGTGTCGTCGTCATGCGTGATCCGACGCTCGTCCACCGCGGCGAGAAACCCGGTCGTCGACGCCATCACATCCGTGACGCGCATCAACTCCGGCTCCACCCCGGCCTTCCGCAGCGGCTGGATCAGCACCTGCGCCGCGGACTTCGGATCGATCACCACAGCGACCGGATCACCGGCCTCGACGGCCGCGACGAGGAACTTCACCACCGTCGCGGTATCAGCAGACCCGTGATACCCGATCTGCAGATGAGCCCCGGTGCGGGTTTCCGCCGCCGCGACCACCGAGCAGGTCCGTTCGGTGTGGTCCCGCTCCGTCGACATATCCACCGCCAGGCACGTCACCCCCGTGAACTCCGGTTCCCCGGAGTACAAGGCCGACCACCGCGCCAGATCGACAGGCAACTTGTCGTCGTCGAGATCGTCATCAGGCCAGATGCCCATCGCCTCACGACGCCAACTGTCCTCACTGCCGAGGTTCTCCCGCAGCCGCAGCATCGACTCCAGCGGAGTGCGATGCGGATACGACGGATTGAACGTGGCGAACTTCGACTGGTCGTCCGGGTCGGTGTCGGGATCCGCCGAGATCTCGACATACACCTGGTGTTTGGTCTGCCCCTTGATGGCCTTCCGTCGCTTCCCAGCGAACGCTTCACCATCATCGGTAGGCCGCGGCGGTGTCCCGATGAAGAACAACAGGGCACCGTGCGGATGTTTGGCTGCGTTCGTGGCCGCCACCATGTCGTCGAGTGCTTTCTCGCCGAGGATCTGTGCCTCGTCGAACACCTCGACGTCGATCGCGTCCATGCCGCGGCCGAAGCCCTGCTCACGCGCACCGAACATGATGATCGACCCGTTCGTGAACCGGATCTCCTGCTCACCGTTCGCGGTGCGGATCCCGTTCGGCGCGATGTGCGGCCACACCTTCTTCTTCCGCACCATCGCCTGCATCGACCGGAAAGTATTCGTCGTCGTCCGGTTGTGGTGCGACGTCCAGATGACGCGCAGGCCCGGGAACTCCAGACACATGCCGATGATCAGGTTGCCGACCGTGTAGGTCTTGCCGACCTGCCGCGGGATCGACGCCACGACGCCACCGATGGACGCCGCGTACTTCCCGGACTTGCGGCACCCCAGCGCGACCTGCCCGAACCCTTGCTGCCACCGGTCGAACGTGACACCGACATCCCGCAGCCGCCGGTACACGCGGGGGAACTGCGAGGTGACGATCCCGTCCGGGATCACCAGATGCCGCGCGACCTCCGAGAGTTTCCGTTCAGATGGCCGAGGCGTCATATCGATCGTCGATCGCGCCGGTCAGCAGCGGATGAGACGGATCGATCGCCCTCAGCGCTGACTCCAGTTCCCGTATCCGCTGCCCCGGATCGCCTTCCGCGTCCCGGGCGTCGATGGCCTCGATCTGGTGTGCGATGTCCTGCAGCCGCTTCGTCAGCGACGCCAGATCGCGGGGCGGGCAGCTCGCGCCGGCGACTGTCTCTGCGATCCGGTCACGTATCGCCACCAGCAGGTCCCGATGTGAGCCGTTCTTCGCGGCCTGCTCCACGGTCATCGGCTGTGAGGGGGGTGCTGCGGTCTCGTCAGCAGCGACAGCGCGCAGCGGAGGCTTCTTCGTGGCCATGCGGCATCACCTCCTGTCACAGGGCGTCGTGGTGGAAAAAGCGCCGGAGAGAGATTCCCGACTGGGCGCCGAGGGAGTCGGGGATCGGCATCCTCCAGGATTTGGGGTAGGCCCCCTGGGGGATGCCGTTTGTGCTGGTCAGGGCGTTATTGTGGTTGGCCATGGGAAGGCGGCTGGTGGTGGTGTGGCGCGGAGTGCGGGGCGTTTGTGGTCGCGGGTGCCGTCGCCGCGTTGTTTGTTGCATGTGCCGTGGAGTAGTCGGTCGGCTTTGGTGCCGCCGTGGGTGCGTGCGTGGCTGTGGTCGGCGGCGAGGGAGCCGGATGCGCGGTCGGTGGATGTGGGGTCGTAGTCCCAGTTGTGTGTGCGGTCGCGGTACATGGGGCGGCCGCACCAGTAGCAGGGTGTTCCGTCGATGTGTGTGCGGAGGAGTCGTGCGCGGGTTTTCTCGTGGGTCCATCCGAGTCCGCGTTGTTTGGTGGTTTTGTGGGGGCGGCTGGGGTGTTGGGGCATGCCGTCTTCCTGTGGTTGGTGGCCCCGCACCGCCACCATCCAATGAGCGGTGCGGGGCTGGGTCCACCCGAGCGCCTGTGGCTGCGTCGAGGGTGGACGTGTGGGAGCTAGGCCCGGCAGACTCGTTCGATCGTGGATGCGAGCGGGTCTAGGACAAGCCTGATCTTCTTGTCGGTGGCATATGTGCCGATGGTGCTGCAGCGGTCTCCGCTGAGTGGTAGCGGTCGCTTGTCAGTAGGTTTACGGAGTGCACGGCCGATGTCTTGCACTGTGATGCCGATGAGTCCATCGTCGCGGAGTGCTGCAGGAGTGAGGGTGTATCCGCCTGCTTGTGGTTGGGTGGGTGCCGTCATCAGATTCTTCCTGCAGTGGCGGGGTGGCAGACGGTCAGTATGGTTTTCGTTCTGTCGTCGACCATGACTGTTGCGTCTTTACCTGAGTATTGGGTGCTGCCTTTGGTGGTCATTCGCTTCAGCGTCGGGTTGGTGAGCGCGGAGCGGACGGAGCGCACGTGGATCTGTCGTTCAAGCATCCTGCCCAGTGAGTGGAAAGTGAGTTGGTAGCCGTCGATCGTGGGGGGGCGGTAGCCTCCGGCGCGGATGCGGTCTTCCCATGAGCGTTTCATCGGCGCGCCTTCTTTCGTGTTGATCGTTCAGCTTTTGCTACATCGATGAGGCGGTAGAGCTTTCGGCCTCTGTGATCAAGGCCGGATGGTGTGAGTTTTCCGCGGGCTGTCCATGCGGAGATGGTGCACAGTGCGACGCCGCAGAGTGTTGAGGCTTCGCTTGCGGTGATGAGGGAGTCGATGCCTTCGGGTGCGAGGACTTTGGACACGGGGTGCTACCTCCCTTGGACAGCACAATGCCCCCGAACCGGAATGGTGGTTCGGGGGCATTGTGGGTACAAGTGTGCCAGTGCTCCCTACTTTACATGTAAACCTGATCGGTTTCATCGGGGGCGGTGGTGATCGCGTCGAGTACTGCTTGCGCGAAGTGTTGGTAGTCCTCTGGTTGGATGCGCCATCCGCATGTGCCGCATTCGATTTGGTCTCGATGTGGATTCATTGTGCGTGTGACTGTTCGCAGTTCACAAGCTGGGCACGGGGTGGTTAGCACTTGCCGAGGTTGTGTGTGTCCGAGTCTGGATCGGATGCGTTTGTGGATGTCGTGGAGTTCGGTGATTGTGTCAGTGGCCCAGTCTTGTTTGGCGAGTGCGGAGATTCGGGGCTCAAGGTAGTTCCAGGCGGCACGCACTCTGATCTGGTCTGTGATTCCGGGGTGAGGTGGTGGGGTTTCCCCTAGGGCTTCGGCGAGTGCGTCGTGTGTGTCGTTGAGGATGTCGGCGATTGTTCGGGCGGTGTCAGATGCCCATTCAGCGGGATGTCCATAGGCCTGTTGCGCGGATCGCCGTGTGACGTCTTGGTGTGGGGTGGGGGTGGGGAGGTTGTGGGTGAGGTCGACCCAGTCGAGGACGACCCAGGTGAAGAGTTTGCGGAGTCGTCGTTGGCAGTGTTCGCAGATGCCAAGGTTGGTGATGGTGGGGTTTCCGTTGTCGAGGTCGCAGCGGGGGTGTCGGCATGGTCGGAGCATGTGTCTCCTCAGAAGAGGGTGAGTTCCTGTGGTTCGGTGGTGCGGGACAGTCGTAGGTGAGGTGGTTCCAGTCGAGGCCCCAGGTGTGCCCGCATACACATTTATGCGCACCGTTATGCATAACTTGGTGTTGACAGAGGCAGCGGTGGACGGGTGTGCCGTCGTGTCGGGCATCGCAGTACGTGAAGGTCATGTGAGCCTCAGTTCTGTGAGTACGGCGCGGATGCCGGCGCGTACGTGGTCTTTGGCGGTTTCGCTGCTGAGGTTGTGCCAGTAGATGACTCCGGGGACGGTGTGCCAGTCGTCGGACCAGGCGTTGAAGTAGGTGGCGCAGAGGTGGTCGAGGTTGATGTCGGTGCGCGCGAACAGGTCGAGCTGCTCGGCGGTCATGGCGCCTCCTCCCACGACCCGTCCGGCCCATAGTCGGACTCGTCCAGATCCCACTCCTGCCCCGTCAGTGGATTCCGCACTCGGTCGTGACCGCAGCGAGTGCAGCGGCGCAACACCAGTCGGTAGGGCCAGTTCGGGATGTGGACGCGGCCTTCTGCGGTGACGGATTCGGCGCGGACTCCGCAGTGCCAGCACAGGCCCGGTGGCACGGCCTCGAATGTGGTGCCGTCCTCGCTGAGTCGGCACATGGTGGGGTCTTCGGTGAAGGCACCCCATTCGACGGGGTGCCCGTCCCATGCGATGGGTAGCCGGCTGGTCGTGGCGGTCACTGGTCACCGTCCAGGGCGCGGAGGATCGCCTCGCCAGCGGTGTTCATGCCTTCGGCCCGGTCGTCCGAGATGTACGGCAGGCGGTCCCACTGTGGGCGGGCTGCTGCGTACCGGTCGGCGACCTTGCGCACCCGGGCGAGTGCGGCCTCGGCGGCGTTGGCGCGCCGGCGCTCGATCACGAGGTCGCCACGCTGCCGCTCGATCTCGCATTCGGCGTCGTCGAGCGCGTCGAGCAGTGCCGGTAGTGCGTTCACCGCGGCCACGATCAGCTCGGCGTAACGGTTGCCCCAGATCGGCAGAGCACCAACAAGTCCGTCCTCGTTACCGTCACTGTGGTCGACGTAGATCGTAGGGTGCGTGAGGTGCCGGGTAGCGAGCGTTTCCTTGCCGTGATCGGTCGCCAGCACGTGGCGTTCTCGCAGTTCGGCGCGGCCTTCGGGTGTCGTCGGATCGTTCACGGCTTGTCTCCGATCTTGCGTTCGAGGGTGGTGGCGATGTCGTCGTACAGGCGCGCCATGAATGGGGCTTCGGCTTCGCGGTGCGCCTGGGCAAGGTCGCGCAGGAGCTGGGCGTACTTGCGGATGTCGTCGAGTGCGGCGCGCATCTCGTCGATTTCGCGTACGGCGGATGCGATGCCGGTTTCGAGGTCTTCGGTGTGGTCGCGGTGCAAGGGGTGGCCGTGTTGGGCGCGCTGCCGATCGTGGTGAAGGCTCACCGTGGCTCCTCGGGGGTGTAGAGGACCGTCGCGGGCAGATGCCAGCCATCGATGAAGGTGCCCGACTCTTCGGCGATGCCGTATCCGTAGGGCTTCCCGTATTCGGGTTCGTGCATCTCGAATACGTCGCCGCTCAGCGAGCGGATGACTGCTCCTTCGGGGAGTGCGAGGGCTTCTACCTCGGTGGAGATCATGCGGGGCTTGCGGTAGCCGGCAGCGAGGATCGCGTCGGCGATATGATTTTTCGCAACAATCGAGTCGAACCCGACCTGCTCGTCGCTCTTCCACCCACACACGCAATCCCACACAGTGCGCTGCTGGGAGCCGACGAATCGTGTGGTGAAGCCAGGCTTCTCGTGGCGGCCGATGATCTCGGCGAGTTCGTCTCGGTCACTCATGGTCGCTCCACTCGTAGAGGGTTTGTGAGGCTCGGTCGATGGTCCAGGCGGCGACGGTGAGCCACCCGGCGATGCACAGGCCGGTGACACCGGCGAGGGTGGCGGCGGTCTTCACAGCTGGCTCCGTTCGAGGATTTCGCGGCGCTTGGCACACTTCTTGCACGGCGGGAGGGAGTCGATGAACTCCTGCCTCATGAGGCCTTGCGTGTAGTGGCTGACCCACCGGTCTCCCGGGCGCACTGCGTCGCTGGTTCCGCAGAGCATCGGCAGGTACGTGCCGTACGTGCGCGGCTGCTCGCTATCGGGGTTGGCGAGGTGGAGTTTGCGGCCGGACCAGGTGGTCACGTTGATGAGGTTCACTGCTGGCTCTTTTCGAGGATGGTGGCGAGGTTGTCGGCATAACCCGCCACGTATTGGGCGGCGTCGTGGCGGTTGGTGCGGCGCAGTCGGTCGGCTTCGCGGCGCATGTTGTCGACGACCGCGGCGATGCGGGTGAGGGTGTCGGTCACTGGGGCTCTCCTGGTCGTGTGCCGGTGATGAGTGCGATGAAGTCGTCGAGGGTCATGAAGATGACCTGCTCTCCGGCCTTCGCCGTTCCGCGTCGTTTCGCGGCCACCAACGCAATGTCGGCGTCGTCGTTACCTCGGGCGATCTCCGCCTCGTCGAGCCACGGTTTGATCTGGAATCGGCCGCCGTAGTCCTTGCATTCGATGACGGTGCGCAGTCCGTGGATCTTCAATCCGGTGATGTCGCCGCGGTCGTTGCTGCCGTTGAGGCGTCGTCGTTCGATGCGGTCGTCGACGTGGGTGGCGAGATGGTCGACGATGAGCTTCTCGAACTGTTGTCCGGCGGCCTTGGCGGATTTGCGGGTGCGGGTCATCGGGGCACTCCTGAGTGTTGTTTTCGGTGGGCGACACGCCGGAAAATTGACGGATTTTTTCTGCTCCGTTAGGCTTGGCGCCAGAGCCTGCGGCGGCGCCAGCCACTCCGCAGGTTTTCGTGTATCTATCTGACCTGCGGTTTTGTCGTTTCTGGAACTCTTCCAATCACGCAACGAATTTCGCTCTGACCAGCAGGAACGCCGCAGATGGCCAGATTCCGTGATTCGCGTGATTGCTCCGTGATTGCTCGCGTGATTGCTCACATCTCCCCCTGCCACGTCGTGGAGCGGGCCCCGTTGTCGGACCACTGGTACCGCTTCTCCGGCTTGCCTCCGGACGATGCAGGCATCTCCATGCAGACAGCGTGACCGTCTTGCACGGCCTTCTCGAGCTGACGGCGAGCCCTCTCGATATCAGCCCGGGACGGCTTCACCGCATCGGTGATCTTCTCCGCCACCTGCTGCACCGTCATCGACTGGAACGGGGCGCCCTTGAGCACCGTGTACGCATCCAGCGACTCTTGGATCGTGGTGCGTCCCGCTGGCGCATCGTGGACGAGCTGCCACGGACCCAACGCTTCCATCGGCTGCTTGAGGTGCCGCATTTCGACGACGGGGTCACCGGCGGCACCCCAGATGAGCATCACCGAACCTGCGCCGGCGGTCAGTTCCATACCGCCGTGCACGTCCTGCAGCGTCTTCGGGGACTTCCCTTCGCCGCCGCCACGTTTCGTCTGGTGCGCGATCTCCACCATCTGCACCCCGGCGTCGAGGGCGATCTGCCGGGCCCGGTTGTAGCGGCCTGCACCTTCGGAGTCGGTGAGCCCCACGGAGGTGTCCTTGACGGAGTCGACGACGATGGTGTCGGCGCCGGCGTGTTCGGCCATGGCTGCGAAGATCCCGGGGGCGGCGACCACATCGGCGATGAGGGGGCCTTGCCATACGACGAGGCGCTTGTCGAGCAGTTCGCGATCCTTTTCGTCGACCATGCGCCGCAACGATCGGGCGATCTGCCTGGGCCGGTCCATCGCCAGATACAGCACCTTCGACTTCGTGGGTGTCACATCGAGCCCGAGGAATGTGGAGGCGAGCCCGCAGCGGGCGAGGATCAACTGCTGCACCACAGTGGTTTTGCCGACACCGGGAGGGCCGGTGACGATCAACGATTCACCTTCGACCCACGCCACCCGCTGACCGGTCCCCCAGATCACCGGCGGCATGTCTGGAATGTCGAGGATCCATGCCCCACCGGGTTTCATCTTCCCGTCGAACGGGTTCTCGAGCTCGCCTGTGGTGGTGTCTCCGTCGGCGCCGGTGTCCGGCTTCGGTGCGTCGATCGTGAACGCCTGTGGAGTATCTTGCTGCAACTGCACCTGCCGTGGATGCTGCGCACCGTCACCGAGAGCCCGCGGTACGGTGCGCTGAATCTCCGACGACGACAACCCGGCGATCTGCGCGGCCTGGGCGAGCGCATTGAACGCATGATCGGCGTTGAGGTGCCCAGCGGACACGAGCTGCCCGAGACTGAACGCTGCCTTGTTCAGAACATGGTTGCGGGTGCCTTCGACAGCGGAGGCGACAGCGCGGCATTCCGCCTCGAGGGCCGCCTCGGCATATCGGGTGGCGTCACCCGGTGCGGCGGTCGGAACGTTCAGCGGCTTCACGGCGACAGGTCGACCTGGGTCGTACATGCCGTGGTCGGCGAGCCGCTGCAGGAATGGGTGCACTCCCCTCACGCAGCCTTCCCGGCCGCCGCCGGCTGCCCGACGATCACCGGCGACGGCTTCACCGTCCACACCCACGGACGACCATCGGCCCGCCGCGACGGTGGTGCCACCACGAACCCGCCACGCCCGCGGTAGTCGATGCCCGGCCGCAACCCGGCGAGATTCCCACCACCGGACGGCTGGATGTAGATATGCCGGCCACCGGAACTGGTGGTGACGACCCCATGCCCGTCGGGCATCGCATCCGAATCCCGCAGCTTCGCCCACTCGAAGATCCCGGCGGGCACATCGACGTCGACCACATCGAACGCGTGCCCGGTGGGCAGTCCGATGTTCGCCGCCGGGGTGTTCGTCCACCAGGCGCGGATCTGGTTCGGGTCTGTGGAGGCGTCCTTGAATCCGTGGCGCGTCAACGGTGCTTTTCCGCCGGGGCGGAGTGGGAACACCGGCCACCCCCACGACGCGTACAGCAGTGCGGCATCGAGGAGCCGCGGCGGTGCCGCATCGAAGTCGGTGACGAGCTTCTCGAGTCGGTCCGCTTCGGCGCTGTCGCCACCGGTGACTGCTGCAAGGAATCGGGTGGTGAGGTCTTCGACGTACAGCGGATTGTCGTTGTCGGCGCACATCGGGTGTACGGGTGGTTCGAGTTCGTCGGTGACGAACATCAGCTCGCTGCACACTCTGCAGGTTGTGTAGCTGTCCATCGTGGTCTCCTGTTCTGCAGCTGAGGTTCTGGCCTGGTCTGCCCCACCCACCCGAGGCGCGCACTCGGATGGGTGAGACACACCGGTCAGAACGGAGCGGAGGCGGCCTTCGCGAGGTGGGCGCGGGCAATGTCCTTGTCGGAGTCGGTGGGGTCACCGAGCATCCAAGGGGCGGACTGGCCCGGCTTCGCCAGTCCCTTACCGAGGCGCCCAAGGTTGAACCGGCCGGTGCCGACGTTCCCCTTCACCTGTGACTGGAGGACCTTCGGGAAGATCAGGGTGTCGTTGAATTCCTCACCGGCGGTGGGGCCGTCGAGGACGGTGACGTTGGCGCGTACCGCGTTCGCCGCACCGAACGAGGTGTTGATACCGGCCTCTTCGGACAGCGGCTGGATCAGCAGCAGCTTGCCATTGAGGTCTTCCCACTTGACACCGGACGCGGAGCCGGGGGCATCGAACATGTCAGTCATGTGCTTTCGCTTTCTCTCAGGGTTGATGTGCCGCGCATTGGTGCTCGGCACGGTGGTCTCGCCAGTCGCGGCGGAGACCGAATTTGTGGATCCACGAATCGGATTGCGGATTCCACACCCACACCCGACCTGCCATGTCGGCGAGGTTCGTGGTGATGGGTAGCTGTGTTGCCTCGATCCGCCACACCAGCCCGACGTCGTCGCGGAACTGCACCACCGGGGCTCCGCAGTCGGGGCACACGGTGTCGAACATGTCGGTGCAGCGTGGGCGGATCTTGGCCATCAGGCGGCCTTGAGTTCGTCGGCTTTGGCTGTGCAGGCGGCGAGTAGCGCGGCGGATCCTCGGCCGGCGGCTTCCATCTGCAGATACCAGGACCGCAGCTTGTCGAGGTCGGTGAATGCTTCCACCTGGTCGACAAGGTCGGGGCTGCCAGTGAGGCTGCTGTGTATTGGGGTGGACAGTTTCCGTGATCGGCTGCGCCACGCACGGACCTGCGCTGCCAACCCGACTGCTTCCCATCCGGCCGCGATGTCCACCCAGTGCAGGGTGCAGACGCCTTGCCCGGCGGGCAGGTGGATGATGACCGCGCGTTCGAGATCGACGGGTGCAAGATCCTCGCCGGTGATGTCGGTGTCGACGTCGTAAGGCTGCGAGTGTGCGTACATCGCCAGCTGCATCGCGATCTTCCCGAGTGCGTAGTCGATGCTGCCGGTTTTGATGTCGAAGATTGTGAGTTTTCCGTCGACGATCGCGACCCGGTCTGCGGTGCCAGCGACCTTGTGCTGGTGGCACACTCGCCGCTGCTCAACACCGAGCCATTCGATTCCGGTGGTGGCGTTGCGGTAGGCGTCGAGGCTTGCGCGGTGCTCATCGGGCAAGATGAGTCCGTCGATGCCGAGCCCGAGGTCGATGCGTTCGGTCAGCTGATGCAGTGCGGTGCCGGTGGTTGCCGCCGCTGATGCCTGCGCAGCCTCGAGGGCCTGTTCGACGATGCGATCCAATCCGCGCTTGTCGTCGGTTGGTGTGGAGGAGATCGCCAGCTGCAGATCGGGGCGGCCGGCGAGCCCGACGGTTGCCATGCGGGCCTTCCACTTCATCAGCCCGGACTTGTCGTCGAGGGCGTCGACGAAGGTGGTGCACCTGCTGTAGGGCAGCGGCTTTGATGCTCCTGGCGGGAGGATCATCGGCTGCATCCGGCCGTTGCGTTTGAAGTCCTTCGCCACTTCGCCAGTAGCGGACCCGGGTGGGTCGAACAGGTCGGTCATGGTTTCGTTCCTCGCTGTGCGTAGTGCGCGATGTCGTTGGCGATTTGTGTGGCGATCTGCGGTGCGAAGGACGGTGCGGCGATGACTTCGCCGTCGAGGGTGAGTTCGAGGATTACGCGTCCGGTGACGAGGTTGGGGTAGATGTGGAGTGTCCAGTGACCGTTGTGGTAGATGTCGCTCATTCGTCCCACCCGTCTGCGAAGTCGACGTCGGTGATGGTGTATCCGCGGTATTGGGCGCGGAATTCGCGTCGGTCGATGAGGTCGTTGGCGCATCCGGCGGGTTTGCAGGCGGCGGTGCGTCCGCAGCCTTCGCGGTTGCAGATCCATGTGGGGCCGGGGTGCCGGAACTGGCCGGTGGTGATGCCGAGTTCGTGGTCGAGCTGGATTTCGTGGGCGCGGTCAGCCGCAGCGCCAGGATCGAGAGCGGTCATTTCAGGTTCCTGTTCGACTCGGTGAACGGCGCGCCGTTGCCACTGGTGGGGTGGAGATTCCATTCGGTGTCGAGCCATCCGTCGCCTTGCCGGCATAGGAGGTTGCCGCTCGCGTTGTAGACGGTGCGCACGTCAGCGGGGATGTCGTCCAGGTCGCCCCATCTGCGGGTCGGTACCGTCCACTCTTTGGCGGTACCGGTGGCGGCGGCATTCTCCTTGTCGAGCTTCGCGAGCAGGGCGCGTACGCCGGCGATGGTGCCATTGCGGTAGTTCGTCTTCTGATCGTGGTACTCGGGATAGCCGTCGGGATCGCCGATCTCCACGATCTCCGCCTCGTAGAAGATGCGCGCCAGCTCGTCGATGCGCTTCTCGTCGGCCTGGCGTTCGAGCTTGTCGGCTTCGATACGCAGCGTGTCGGCTGCGGCATGCAGGTGCATGGATGCGAGGAAGTCAGCTGCGGTGCGGAACGATTCTGGGGTGTGGGTCATGGGTGGCTCCTGTGGCGGTTGGCGAGGTGGGCGGCGTGCATTCGCGATCCGCTACGGGCGATCGACATCGGGGACCACCACCTCCGGCTTGAAGATGACGCGGTAGTGGTCGGCGCTGACGTTCGCGCCTTCGATCTGCTCGGCGATGTAGGAGACGTTGTCGCTCAAGCCGAGGAAGTGCTTCTTGTACTCGCCGCCGGCGGTCTTGCAGGTGACCTCGAGCTGCCGGTTCTCGTCCTTGATCGAGCACTTGCCTTCGATCGTCAGGAGGTAGCTGTCGGTGATGCCGTTGAAGAAGACGACGCGGCGGGTGATTTCGAACTGGTCGGCTGCCTTGGAGAGGTTCTGGGAGACCACGTCGGCGTCGCTCGAGCATCCGGCGGTGATTCCGACGATGGCGAGGGCGGCGATCGATGCGGCGATGGTGCGGCGGGTGATGTCAGTCATGGGTGGCTCCTGTAGTGCGCGATCATGTACGTGGTGTAGTGGCGGTCTCCGTGCACGACATCGGACTTCCAGCACGGCAAGTCGTCTTTCCATGCCCGGTAGAATTCGCGTTCGTCGACTTCGATCCAGTCGGCGTGACCGGCAGGCACCGGCGGCAACGGGGCGGTCATGATGCGGCCTTACCTGTCCGGTAGCACCACTGACACATGCCTTTCGATCCAGCGAGGACAGTTCCGGGGAACTGGGTGGCACGTGCGCGTTTCGGCCGGATCAACTGTTGACAGTCCGGGTTCGCGCAGCGTTTGAGTTCGACGTCCATGGGCATTGACACCGGCGCCGGATACAGTGCCCGGTCCTCGGAAAAGGCTTCCCACAGGGCCGGATCCGGTTTCAATGCCGGCCGGTTCGGGATCGACCGAGCCCAGACGTCGATTGCTTTCGACAGGGCTTCGTCGTCGACGATCAGGTGATCATGGTGGTCGAAGATGGCGGTCATGCTGCGCTCCGATCTCTCACAATCTGGCGGGTGGACACCTTCAGTTGGGATGCGATGACCTCAGCGGACAGGCCCTGCTCGGTCAGTTCCCGTACGCGGCCGCGACGCTCAGCGGCAGCGTCCTTGCGTGCGTCGCCCCAGGTGCGGCGAGACGGGATCGGTTCGCCGGCAGGGTCGTCGATCGCTTCCTCGTCCCACTCGAGCGGCAGAGCCCACCCGTGTTTGACGCCGAGGTTCCGGGCCCGCGTCGAGGGGCCCTTGCGGACTTCGAGTTCGTTGAACAGGGCGCGGATGTCTCGGTCGCGTTGGGCACTCACCGCGGCCTGATGCCCGTGGACGACCACACCGAGGTTGTGGACGGTCATGCCGAGACGCTGCGCGATGTACGTTTGGGTCCAGCCGTTCGCGACCATCGCTTGCAGGCGCCTGGTTGCCCCGATGGATGGGACGCGGTCGTAGTCTGCGGCCGCCACGTGCTTGCCGGCGGGGATCGGTGTCGACAAGATTCGTGTCACGGTTCGGTGAGACGAGATGTCGGCGCCGCGGTAGATGGTGGTGAGCTGCTTGCGGTTCACTCCGGTGAGGAGTTCCATCTGCCGCCAGGACACGCCCACTTCCCGGAGTTGGGTGATGTGGGTGCGCGCTTTGCTGGCGTCGACGTACTGCGACTCGAATCGGCCGTACGCGTGCTGCCTGACCCGCCAGCGTTCGTAGCAGCTCTTGCACATGCCGCGGCGGAGTTGCCCTCCTCCGCCGCATCCGCGGGTGGTGCACTTGGCGGCGGTCATGATGCGCGGTCCTTCTGCGTCGAATCGATGTAGGCGTCGTACGCCTTGATGAGGGCATCTATCGTGATGGTCCCGAGTCGCTTGTCCAATCGGTCCTGCAGCTCGATCGGGGCAGCGAGGTACAACTCAGCGAAGTCGATTGCCGGAACACGCACTCCGTCTTCGATGGCGACAGAGGCGCGCTTGACGGCCCACCTGCGCCGGTCGTAGTCGCGACGTGCTGCGAGACATGGGCCGCAAGGGCTTTCACCCCGTCGGTGGTGGATGGTGTATCCGCTGCTCGTTCCGCAGGTGGCTTCGTTGATGGTTGGCGGCTTTTTGCTCACAGTCCCGGCCCCTGGATGAGGATGACGAACCCGAGCAGGATCGTGAACAGTCCGACAGACAGCCAGAACAGCCAGCCGAGGCGCACACGCGGAGCCTCGATGATCTCGCCGTCACGGATGGTGAAGTGCTGCATCAGTCCTCCTCACGGAACATCGGGGGACGCTGCTCATCCCAGAGCGCGTCATGAATCGGGGTATCAGTGCGCGGCTTGCGGTTACGGGCAGCGAAGAAACCGATGCCGGCCGCTGCGATACGCACGTCGATTTCGTTCGGGCGAGTGTTCATCGCTGCACCTCCCACGTGCCGACCGGCGGCGTGTACACGGGCTCGTCGTGGCAGGCACCAGCGATCAAGCCGCCAGCGAACAAACAGGCCAGGAACAGGGACGCACGGAGGCGAGTCATGCCGACACCTCCTTCGGCGCCGAGATGATTTCCGTGGCCGAAGTGATGACCGCGGTGTGCTTCTCCACTCGCCCCTTGGGACGGAATTTGTCCCGGTACGAGATCGCTGCGGCCTCACCCTCGCTCACAAGCCACCCGAATTTGCCGTATGGGCTGTCCTCGTACACCCAGTACGTGACATTGGTGTACGTGCCGACCTTCGCGTCGGGCCCGCACTCCGGCGACAACTCTCGGATCCGAGCGACCAGCTGCGGGAACGTGTAGCTGCGGCCGTCGATCTGGATGATCGGTTCTCCGACAGAGGCACTCATGCGGCTCGCCTCCCCCGCCGCTGCGGCGCCGGCATTTCCGGGGAGCCCTGCGCGATCCATTCGGCGACCGCATCTTCGGTAAAGAAGAACCGGGCGCGGGGGTTACGCGGCAGGTGCTTGAGGGCACCCGAGTTCGCGGCGCTGCGCACACGAACCTCGCCGCGGCCCGATACGGCCATCACCTCGGCGACAGTTAACGGCTTCTTGAGGGTCATGCTGCACGCTCCTTGCGCTTCGCGATCCGCCGCCGGATCGCGTCAATCTGGGCAGGCCACTCCGATTCCTCATCTGTGAGCCCGATTTCGACGTACACGTCAGGAACATCGGCATCGTTGATGAGCTCGAGGAGAACCTCGTCGTCCTTGTATTCCTTGCGGAGGCTGTAGATTTCCCAGTCGGCTTCTCGGATCGCCTCCTCAAGCACTTCTCGGATGCGGGCGAGCTTCTCGATCACCTTGCGGGTGCGAGCGTCGATCCCGCCGGCCGAATTGGGGCCGCCCCAGGCGTCCAGCACCAGGTTGGTACCGGAGACCTCGACGTGTTCACCGTCGTGACCTTCGATGCGATCGCAGACGTGGCCGATTTCGTTCGCTGCGCTGCAGCGCGACGCCAACCGCGACGCGAGATCATCGCCGGGGTACGGATCGAATCTGATGAAGGCACTCATGCCGTCACCACCAAACGATCGGTAGTGACAGCGATCTGAATCGGGCCGAACCCGTCGTGGTAGTCGGCTTCGATGAGGGCGAGCTGCCTGCCGTCCGTGCCGGTGTAGAACTCGACCAGGTCGACACGCTCGCAGCCGTCGAGTCGGATTGCGGCGCTCATGCTGCACCGCCCGTGGTGTCGGTCGCGGAGGGCTGTTCACCCTCCGCGACCTGCCCGTCTCCTACTGTGGGATCGCCAGAACCATCAACAGAAGGAGAAGAATCGTGAGCGATCGACCCATCGTCGGATGGAAGATCATTTATGCCGGCGAGACGATCAAAACTGACGCCGCCACGATCGAAAGACTCGAGGCGGTCATCCTGGCCGGCAAGCGGGAGTTGTTCAGAATCGACGATGGAACTCGAATCCTGGTCGAGCCGTCGACCCCCATCATCATTCAGCCCATCCGGAAGTCCAGTTCCGCTGCATGGGGATGACACCCGCAGGTTGCGCGCCAATCTAGCGACTGCCGACAGGTGATTGAGGAGCTGAGCGAGGTCGAATGCTTCGTCTTCGCTCAGCCCATCCGGCGCCTTCACGCCGACCGAGATCTCACCGTCGTCATTGGCGACAAGTGCAGCCATCGCTGTCGAATAGGGATTGTTCAGCTGGAATGACACCGTCAATCCATGCGCGTCGTCGTGCGTGAGGCCGTGTGGAGCGGTCATATCGTTGCGGTCGCTCATCGTCACTTCACCACCGGGAAGTTCTCGGCGGACCAGGATCCACCAGCTGGGCGCTGGAACTTCGTCATGCGTCGCCCGTCACGCCATGCATTCCAAGCGAGGATCAGGAATGCCAGGTAGTCGCGATTCGACGTCTTGATTCCTTCCTTGCGGATTCGGCGCAGCCGCCGATCCAGCGTGTAGATCGGGTGCCCTTCACTCATTCCGACCTGGCTGTACAGCTGATCGATAAACCGAAGTGCATCGTCCGGTGACAGTCGGTGCGCGACAATGAAGAAGGCTCCGCAAACCGAAGGGGTCGCGTCGATCGATCGGATCTTGACCAGCTGCCCCTGAAGCGCTTCCACGTCAATGGGATGTGATTCCACGTACTGCGTGATCTTCGGCGAGGTAAGTCGAGCACTGAGCGCAGTGTCACGGAATAGAAGCCCCTGCTCCCATTGCATGAGCACCTTGATCGAGGCAGCCACGTTCGATGAGTTCTTGATGCCTTGAAGCTCAAGCTGCTGCCCGGGGGTTCGCTTGCGCCCCTGGTCCATCACGCCCTGCGATTCGAGCGGGAGCCCTCTGATGACAAGCCAGGGAAGCGTGACGTCCGTTTCGGACTGGGCGGTCAGTCGGTGCTGTCCGTCGATCAGGTGCCCATTAATGTCGAACCGGATGGGGTCGGCCGCGAACTGCCAGAGCCCCTGTTCCATGTCGGTCTTGTAGCGGTTGACGACTGCCGCGGAGATGGATCGATTCTTCTTGTTCTGCTCGAGCCAGCGGCGAGCTGTGTCGGAAGAGATGGTGACGATTGAGTGCGTGATTCGGTCGACGGCCAGTTCGAGTTCGTCACCGTTGGGGATTTCGTTGGACATGGGTATCCTCGTTTCAGGCTTGAGAGAGCTGGTTGATGACGCGTTGCAGCGCGTCTCGGGATCGGGTCAGTTCGCCGAGGTTCTTCTGGGCGATCTGGCCCGAGTTCTTTTCGAAGCGGTCATCTGATGCGAGCCGTTCGATTCGTTCCGCAATCTTCTGGAGGTCGTACGCGGCCTCGAAGAAGCTGTCGGTCAGCGGCTTCCGCTTCGGCGTAGCGGGAGCCGGAGTATTGAGCGCGTCGAGGTCTCCGGGATTGAATCCGGGCGGGAGCGGCTCGGGCTCGGGTTCGTCGTCGATCATCGGTTCCGGGTCGACGGGCCGCGGCTTCGGCGTGTACGTCTTTCCGTCTGTGCCGGTTATCAGCTTCGGCTCAGGTGCGCCAAATGGCGCACCTTCAAGGCTTCGCCGAACCGTTCCGTCCCCAAGTCCCGTTGCGGACGCGATAGCCCGGATCGACAACCCCGATTCCCGCAGCGACGCAACAACTTCCGAACGTTCCTCACGCGGCAGCCGCAGCCGCGACGTGCCGAACTCTCGGGTGCAGTAGTCGTCCCATGAGCTGTATCCGAGAGCCGACCACGCACGGGTGGTGTACGCCTGCTCGATCAGATGCCAGACAGCTTCGACGCCAGCCTTGATCTGATCGGTGATGCGGCGAGCATCGGTGGCGGACATCTCGACGAGGTTGGTCACGCCAGCACCGCCCGCACCTGAAACTTGTCGAGCGGCAGGCCGAGGCGCAGCGGCTCGAACGCGTCGATCTGAACGGACACGATCGCGATCGGCTCCGGGAATCCGTTGAGCGTCGATACGCAGTACTCGTGAACCTCGATGATCTCGTCAGCGACGAGGTCGTCGTTCGTGAGCAGCTTGTAGACTGTGTGGGACATGTGATCTCCAATCTCTTGTCGTTGGCCCTGCACCTGGTCGCTCAGGTGTGGGGCCGTTTTCATGCGCAGATCTTCTTGCGTTCCTGGGCAGTGCCACCAGGAATGCTGTCCACCTTGATCAAAAAAAGATCGTCGACAGCGACCTGCAAGTAATTCGCGATTCGCAACGCCGGCTCTGGCTCCAAGGTTTTCGCGTCCCCCTTCAGTAGTCGGCCCAGATATGAATGGGCTTTCCACCCAGCAGCTCTCGCGAGCTCCCTCTGGGAAACGTCTTGGATGACCATCAGCCGAGCGAGGCGCTTGCGGTCCCGAAGGATCATGTACAGCTCCCCGATTCGGATGGGTGTTACTTGCGCCATTGAAGTTACCTCACTTGGTCCATGGTGTCCAGGAATACTGGAAACCATAGACGGCATGGTGTCCACTCCGCAAGCGGAGCGCAGACAACATTCCTGCACGTAGGTGCTGACCTGGCGCGATCTGGCAGTAATCTGGAATCCGGCTAGTGTCCGCCTGGATTGCTGGACGGGTGGCCGGATGTTTTGACGCTCTATCCACGAGAGGCTGAACTGATCACCGTGAACGCAAAGCACCCACTCGGGGCCCTCATCGAGCAGGCCAAGAAAGCCAACGGCTGGTCTGACATCGATGTGGCGAACCGAGCCAAGGCACGCGGCCACGTCCTCAGTAAGTCCAACGTCGCACGGATTCGGAATGATGAAGTGACGACGCTCGTCGGAAAGCAGCTCCACGCACTCTCCGCAGGGCTCGGGGTTTCGGTTCAGCAGCTCGCTGCGGCCGGCCTCGAGAGCATGGGAATACCGGGCTACATCGCGTCGGCCACCGATGCCGAGCAAGCGGTGCGGATGGACCCATCACTCCCGGAGCATGTCCGACGAACGTTGATCACGATCATCCGAAACGAGCGCGACCGAAGCCTCGGAGATGACCATGGAGCAGGCACCGAAGAAGAGCAGGAATCGCGGGCGCAAGCGGGCAGCACGGTCGACAGCGGCAAGGCTGGCGCGGATCGCGGCCGGCCAGGAGCCCCCATAAAACGCGGCAAGGCCACACGCTTGAATCGGAAGACCCAAGGCACTGATCTCGATCCTTCGTCTGGACCGGGTGCTGTAAGCGTTGCCGGCAACCAGATGCCGCCACCTGACCAACTGCGACCCGACGAGATCCTCGCCGCGCACACAAGCGACGATCCGAGCGGCGTGTATCCCGACGACACCAGCAGTTAAAGCCAGATCAGCCTTCTTCAGACTTTCACCACGAAAGGCATTGTCCTTGGATAGCTACGGAGTGCGACTCTTCACATTCAATATCAACTTGGCTCGAGCGCGGTCACTACATCCGCTTGTAGCACCGGCCGGCAATGGCACCACCTGGACCTACCGCGATCACGTACTCGCGGCGATGTCATCTCGACTGACTCACTGCGCTTACGGACTCCCACCGCGGCTGGATGGGCAACCTCGCAGTTCATCTCCGGACACTGATCCAGTGCTGGAATTGCGCTCGGTCAAACAACTCGGCGATCACATCTTCGGCGCACTCCGCTACGGACGTCCCGCCGGCCACGATTGGGCAGTTCCAACCGCTAGCCACGCAGGGCAGACGCCCATCAACCTGACTAGTTACGCGCCCACACGGACCTACCGCTTCGCCTTGATGTTCCCATCAGCAGGTCACGAAGGAGTCCTCGCGGTCGAGGCCGTTTCCGGCGCGTGCCCGTCAAAGCATCTTGTGAATTGGGCCCGGTACTGGTCACAGGAAGATGCAACGATGAACGGCACACCAGACGCTTGGTACAAGCTCAACGCCTGGGGGCTTGCCGATCCTCAACAGGTGCAGAGTTTCTTGCAGTCCAGCACGGTCGAAGAGATGGTACTGATCAAGAAGTCGGTTGGGGCATCGAGGATGACCCGCCGCGAGGAGTTCAGAATCACTAGTCGACTCGATCCAGCAAGCAAGAGCCGATCACTCAAGAAGCTTGAGGGAGTTCTTCTCAACCAGAAGAACGATGCGGACCTTGCCGACGAACTTGCCCAGGAACTGGGTACAGGTGTCGCTGCGCTCGGGCTTGACGATGCTTGGCTTGTCATCGACACAGGCAGGGGCAAGAAGCACGTAAGCCCCTCTCGCATGCCCGAGATTTTCACGTACCCAATCAGTAGCAGCAGGCCTTCTGACCAGGAAATTCGCAACGAGATCAGAACCCAGATCACACGGATCGCGTCAGTGGCTCACGCTACGATCGGTTTCACCGGATGGTGAGGAGGGTTGCATGCTGGGACGATTCGATCTGAGCCCGATCTTCCGTGCCCACTGGAAGGTTCTAAGCAAGGACACGAGCGACGGAACAGTACCTGACTGGCCTGCCCGTTTTGGGCTTCTCATACCGAGCATCGTCGCGCCGGGAGTGATGATCGTCTGCGGCTGGAGTCTGGCGCAACCAACTGCACTCTTGACTGCCGTGGCGCTGCTGGCGGGGGCGTTGATCGCAGCGTTTGCCGAACTATCGTCGCTCAGAATCAAACTCGGCGAGCGCTACGACCCCGGCGAGCAGGATGGAGAAAACGACAAGGCTGCCATTGACGAGAGTGTGACTCACGTCTTGTTTGCATCCTTCCTGCTCTTCGTCAACGCCGCAGTCCTGACCATCGGACTTGTTATGGCGCCGGAAGATGCCAAGTCCCTAGCAGGCCCTGCTGCCTGGATCAGTGCTGGCCTCTTCACGTACACGGTCATCCTGGCGTTGATGTTGATTCCACGCCTGCTCTATGCATACACCCAGGCAAACCGAGTCCGCGACGACCTCAACGGCTTCTACATTCGGCGATGACATCACGCTGGGGTCGCACCAGCAGGCTGCCACATCCGAATACCGCGACCAACAGAATGTGACGACATCGCGTAGTAGAAACCCGCCGGTAATGTTCGAATATATGTTCTAATCCGGGCATGCGGCAGTCGATAGCATGCACACCGAAGCGTTGGCATCCCTGGCGACACCTCGGACGCCACCACCCACGCGTGCCCGTAACTTGCGAATACAAGCTCGAAGCAGGACGCAAGGGCCTTCTCACCACCAGTGGCATCTACCTCGACTGTCGCCTCAATCAGGCAGGCCGACGCTGCACCCTCACCCACGAGATAGAGCACCTCGAACGCGGCCCCGCGCCCGACCATCCACATTTCGCCGCACTCGAAGAGCACATCGTCGAGGTACTCGCCGCCCGTAGGCTCATCACACTCCCCCACCTCCTCGACGCCGCCGTCTGGACCCAGCACCCTCACGAACTCGCCGAAGAACTGTGGGTGACAGTCGAAACCCTCACCACCCGGGTCGCGCACCTCACCAGAGAGGAGCGCGCGCACATCAACCGCGAGTTGGCACGCCGCCAACCCTGGAACAACTAGAGGTCACATGGCCACCGTCAGTGCTTACGACACCGCGAAAGGCAAGCGGTACCGCGTCCGCTATCGCACACCCCAAGGCCGCCAAACAGACAAGCGCGGCTTCACCACCAAGAAGGCCGCCGAAGCATTCGCCGCCACAGTCGAAGTCGACAAACTCCGCGGCACCTACATCGCCGCCTCCGCCGGCCGCGTCACCATCGGCGAACTCTACGAACAATGGCGCGACGAACAAGTCCACCTGAAGGACTCGAGCCTCGAACGGTACCGCGCATCATGGTCCGGCCAAGTCGAACCGGAATGGGCCCCGATCGCAGTCGCTGATGTCGAGCAAGGCGACGTCCAGGCATGGATAGCACGTATGTCCCGCAGCGGCCTGTCACCCTCAACGGTCCGCAAGGCACACCACCTCCTGTCGATGATCGTCGACACAGGGGTGCGGGACCGATGCGTGGCAGCGAACCTCACCGCCGGTGTGACATTGCCACGGCTCCTGAAGAAGGAACCGACATTCCTCAGTTCGGATCGGGTGCTCGAGCTCGCCGGTAACTCGGGGCGCGGGGAGCTCGTCACGCTCACCCTCGGGTTCACCGGATTGCGGTGGGGTGAGATGGCTGCCATGCGCGTGAAGCGGTGGGATTCTCAGAGGCGTCGCCTCGCGGTCGCCGAGGCTGTCACCGAGGTGAACGGCCAGTTGAAGTGGGGCACCCCGAAGACGCACGAGGTTCGGTCGGTGCCGGTACCGGGGTTCCTGGCTGCACGACTCGACGAGGCAGTGAAGGGGCGCGCGCCGGACGATCTGTTGTTCCCTGCGCGAGGTGGTGGCGTCATGCGCAACAAGAACGCGCGCCGCGACTGGTTCGACGCGGCGGTGCTCGCAACGTTCCCGCCAACCGAAGAACCGGAGGATGGCAAGAAGCCGGTGCCATCGCTCGAGGTGACCCCACACGATCTGCGGCACTCGGCGGCGTCGATCGCGATCCGCGCCGGCGCCAACGTCAAGGCTGTGCAGCGGATGCTCGGGCACGCATCAGCGTCGATGACGCTCGACATCTACGGGCATCTGTTCGAGGACGATCTCGACGACGTGGCCGCTGCGATCGACGCCGACATCAACCCCACTGGCGCAAATGTCCTGCCGCTTCGGATGGGTCAGGCGTGATCCGAGCGTGGGCAAAATGTGGGCAGAAATGCGGCGAGCCCACATCCCAAGGCTCGGAATGTGGGCTCTACCTGCACTAACTCTGGTGGGGCGGGCGGGGCTCGAACCCGCGACCAATGGATTATGAGTTCGTTCAGACCCCCACGCACACTCTGCGACTTCCTGTCAATTATCCACTCTGACCTGCTGAAACTGCGATCATCACCGACTGTCTCCGATCGTGATTCATGGGCAAGTGTGGGCAATTTGTGGGCAAAGGTGGGCATACCCACCGCACCCCTGATCCCCTTCGACTTCCCCGGAGGAACCCTGTGACCAAACGCGTCCACGACATCGACGCATACGCCACCATCACGATCGCCGCCCTGGCGTTCGGACTGTCCTACACCAAACTCACCGACCTCGCCCTACGCGCCGGCTACGACCCGTACGCCGCACACGCATGGCCACTCATCGTCGACGGCCTGACCATCGTCGCCACCCGCGGCGTCCTCCGCCTCACAGCAAACCGGTCCTACGCGTGGGCACTCCTCGCCGCCGGCACCACCGTCTCCGTCATCGCCGCCGTCGCCAACCACCTCATCCCGCCAGGCCCGCTACCTCCGGTATTCGCGGCTGCAGTGTCGGTGGTGCCACCACTGTGCCTTCTGGTGGCACCCCACCTCGCGGTGCTGCTCGCGCGAGATGCCCGGGAGCAGCTCGAGGACTCCCCCACCATCGACATCGAACCCGAAACAGCCACGGCCACGGCCACGGCCACGGCACATGCCACCCCAGAGGACCGTCGGGCCCATGCGCTCGAGCTCCTCGCCACCGGCATGTCGCTACGTGCAGTCGCCCGCGAGATTGGGGTGAGCGACACCTCGGTGAGGAAGTGGCGCGACGCCGAAGCGGCCGCCGCATGAGAGCCGGCGTGTTCACGGTGTTTGCTGATCTACACCCTTACCCTTGAGCGGGTCGGAACATCGGATTGCATCGATTGCGAGGAACGAGAGTTGAGCATTGCACCCCTCTATCAGCTGTTCCACATTCAGGATGCCAACTGCCCGAAGTGCGGAAAGCATTCCGAGCTGTGCAGGATGGAACCAGACGACGGGTCCGGCCACCTCTTTCGTGTCTGCCATGGATGCGCTGATGGTCTGGTGACGGTTACGCGCGTAACACCAGCAACAGATGACGAGATGATCCGAGCATGATTCGTCTTCGCCCGCTGGTGATCGCACCCGCCCTACTCCTACTGTCCGCGTGCGGCGGCGAATCCGAACCGGCAGACAACAGCACCCAAGTCTGCACCGACTTCTCCACCGCTCAGTCCGATATCTCCGATGGCATTCGCGCCGGGTGGGGAGGAGCGAAGGCCGACTGGTACGCGCAGATGGACAACCTTGTCGGGCAGATCGACGCTGCCGGACTGACCTCGACGAACCCTGACATCAAGGATCGGATAGGCCAGGTCGTTCAATCCTTTCCGGACGATCCGCTGGATCTGGGGTTGAGCAAATCAGCTGCGAGTGACTTCAACTCCACATCGGAGGCTGTCGCCCGGGCATGCTCTGTCGCCGGCACGGACATCGAGATCGGCGAACTTCCGGTCCTTCCTGTGATGCGCCCGTAGTCATCCCCTAAACGCCAGAATGCCCTGCTCCTCCGAAGAGGAGCAGGGCATTCTGCTGCACGGTAGGGTTCGGTGTGGCGGTCGACGGGGCATGAGCCTGGGAAGCACCAGCCCTTGCCCGCCCTCACGTGGATATGCAGAACCAATCCGGCTTGGGATAACGAAGACGGCGCAAGTCCACCCGGCAGAAGTTCACTGGCCTTCACCGGATGTACGCAGCAAGGCCACTTCTTCGCGGGCAGATTTGGGCCTTCTACCCGCTGACGCGACCGGCGTACTCGACGATCGTCCCTTCGAACCGGTAGACAAGGCGGCCGACGATGTCGGTGTCCGGCTGGCGGTCGACAAGTTCGAGGCCGGCATCACTCCACTGTCCACCCCGTTCGGCGAGCACGTCTGCCCACTGCCGTCTCGCACACTGTTCGACCTTCCGGTACGAGTCGTCGCGATGTGCCGAAACCATGACAGTGACGGTCTCGATCTTGTTGAGCACGCGCATAAAGTAACCGCCCCGCTCCTTTCCCTTTCCTGCCGGGGTTGCCGAGGTCCACACCACCGGAACGATCATGCTCACCGACGACGAGGGCAGACAACCGGGACCCTCAGATCCAGCGCAGGCCACATCTCTTCCGGTAACAGGTTTCCTGCCGGAACGGTTCTCTTGTGATTGAATCCATCGGTCGCCCCCATCCCCTGTGAGGCGATTCAGACCCCGTCGGCGCCCCCCGCATCCGCCGACGGGGTCTTTCTTCCCCGAAGATCTACCGCAGATGCGAGCTGCCCTGCCATGATTGGACATGGATCCAGTACCTCCCGGGCAGTGACAGGGGAATGCCCGGAAGTCGCTGGACCCATTCACTTACGTCACCCTTGCCGGCAGAGCCCGCCTCATCGGGAGGAAGCGGAGCACCGAATCGGCTACCCCTTGACGCAACACGTGCAGCCAGTTGCAGCCACCGACGGTCCCGGGCGGTGAGGCCCTGCCAGAATGCGAAAGCGCGCCCCGCCTC
>NZ_JALPTB010000056.1 GCF_023218075.1 Rhodococcus sp. HM1
TTCCAGTACTGGCTCAAGCTCACCGCGGTCGCGCTGCCGGCGCTGGTACTCACCCTGCATTTCCTCGCCCACGACCGGGTCCTGACCGAGGCGGTGCCGCCGACCGTCACCGATCGCACCACCGTCGACATCACCACCGATGTGATCGTGCAGGTGGGGGAGCCGCTGCAGGTCGACGTCACCGGGCACATCGACGGCCGGCCGGTCGCCGGTCCGGTGCTGCTCGCGCCGGGCCAGCACGAGCTGTCGTCGGGAACCGAGCTCGTGCTCGCCGCCGGCTCGCCCGTTCCGGTCGTTGCGGGTGCGCCGCCGGACAACGACTCGTGGGCCTCACCCGGAAACGGATTCGGCGGGGACTACCCGATGTTCCAGGTGTACTCGCTGATCCTCGCGACGTTCCTCGGCACGATGGGCCTGCCGCACGTGCTCGTGCGGTTCTACACCAACCCCGACGGCCGCACCGCGCGGATGACCTCGCTCGCCGTGATCGCCCTGGTCGGCATGTTCTACCTGTTCCCGACGCTGCTCGGCGTCTTCGCGCGACTGTATGTGCCCCAGCTGCTCATCACCGGACGCTCGGACGCGGCGGTTCTGCTGCTGCCCGGATCGGTGCTGAGCGGGTGGGGTGGGCAGCTGCTGGCCGCGCTCGTCGCCTCGGGTGCGATCGCTGCGTTCCTGTCCACGTCGTCGGGCCTGCTGGTCAGCGTCGCGGGCGTGCTGTCGACGGATGTGCTGCGCGGCCGGGTCCGGGACTTCCGGATCGCGGCGGTGCTCGCCGGGATCGTGCCGCTCGCGTTGTCGCTGTCGGTGACGTCGCTGGACCTGTCGCGTTCGGTGGGCCTGGTGTTCGCGGTGGCGGCGTCGACGCTGTGCCCGCTGCTGATCCTGGGTATCTGGTGGCGGGGCCTCACCGCGGCCGGGGCCGCCGCGGGGATGGTGCTCGGCGGGCTGGTGTCCGGGATCGCCGCGATGGTGGTGGTGCTCGCCCCCATCGATCCGGATCGCGGCGGCTGGCCGGCGGTGCTCGTCGGCTACCCGGCCGCGGTGAGTGTGCCGCTGGCGTTCCTGGCGATGGTGCTGGTCTCCCTCGCCACCCGCCGGTCGGTTCCCGCGGATGTGGGGCGCACCTTCTCGCGCATGCACGTCCCGGAACGGCTCGGCATGGGCCGCGACCGTGAGATCGGCGCATTCGGTGCGGGCACGTCCGGTGCCGATAAATCCGTTTCGGGGGATCGGACGCGCCGTTCGTCGCGGTGAGTCGACCGCTCGGCGCACGACACGACAGCTCGGCGTGCGATCGGACCGCACTCCTTATGCGTGTGACCGTCGTCTCATTACCGTCTGTTCTCACTACAACTCACAAACCGAGGAGTCGGCAGTGACCACAGTCAAGAGTGGGCTCGACGCGCCGGTACGGCGCGAACCCACACCCCAGGACTTCGTAGCCATGCAAGCGAGCCCGGAATTCCAGGAATTGCGTAGCCGGTTGCGGCGGTTCGTGTTCCCGGTGACGGTGTTCTTCCTCGCCTGGTACGGGGTCTACGTGCTGCTCGCGACGTACGCCGCCGACTTCATGGCGACGAAGGTGATCGGCAACATCAATCTCGGCTTGATCCTGGGCTTCGGTCAGTTCGTGACGACGTTCGTGATCACCGCCCTCTACGTGAAATTCGCAGGACGCGAGCTCGATCCTCGGTCCGCCGCGATCCGTGAAGAGCTGGAAGGACCGGCACAGTGACCGTTCTCGCGCAGAGTGGGACCGCCGATGTCGGCAACCCGCTGATCAACATCGCGATCTTCGTCGCGTTCGTCGTCGTCACCATGGGCCTGGTCATCAAGGCCAGCCGCACCACCAAGAAGGCCTCGGACTTCTACACCGGCGGCGGCCAGTTCTCCGGCCCGCAGAACGGTTTCGCGATCGCCGGTGACTACCTGTCGGCCGCGTCGTTCCTCGGAATCGCCGGTGCCATCGCCGTGTACGGCTACGACGGCTTCCTGTACTCCATCGGCTTCCTCGTCGCGTGGCTCGTCGCGCTGCTGCTCGTCGCCGAACTCCTGCGCAACACAGGGCGTTTCACGATGGCCGACGTGTTGAGCTTCCGGCTCAAGCAGCGGCCGGTGCGCATGGCCGCGGCGCTGTCCACCCTCGCGGTCTCGCTGTTCTACCTGCTCGCCCAGATGGCCGGTGCCGGTGGCCTGGTCGCGCTGCTGCTCGACATCCACGACAAGGCCGGTCAGGCGATCGTCGTCGCGGTCGTCGGTGTGCTCATGATCGTGTACGTGCTCATCGGCGGCATGAAGGGCACCACCTACGTGCAGATGGTCAAGGCCGTCCTGCTCGTCGCCGGCGCCGCGATCATGTTCGTCCTCGTGCTGTTCGCCGTGCGCGGCAACTTCTCCCAGCTGCTCGCCGACGCGCAGGCCATGGCGTCGAACTCCTCGGACGCGGCGGTCGCCGGTCGCGACATCCTCGCTCCGGGCGCGAAGTACGGCATCAGCGACATGACCCGCATCGACTTCGTCTCGCTCGGTATCGCCCTGGTGCTCGGCACCGCCGGCCTGCCGCACGTGCTCATGCGCTTCTACACGGTGCCGACCGCGAAGGAAGCCCGCCGCTCGGTGACCTGGGCGATCGCGCTCATCGGTGCCTTCTATCTGTTCACCCTGGTCCTCGGCTACGGTGCCGCGAAGCTGGTCGGCCCGGACGTCATCCTGAACGCCCCCGGTAAGGAGAACGCGGCGGCTCCGCTGCTGGCCTTCGAACTCGGCGGCACCCTGTTCCTGGCGATCATCTCCGCGGTCGCGTTCGCCACGATCCTCGCGGTCGTCGCGGGTCTGGCGATCACCGCGTCGGCGTCCTTCGCCCACGACATCTACGCCAGTGTCATCAAGCGCGGCAACGCAACCGAGGACGAGCAGGTGCGGGTCTCGCGCATCACCGTCGTCGTCATCGGCCTGATGTCGATCGTGCTGGGCATCCTGGCGATGGGCCAGAACATCGCCTTCCTGGTCGCCCTCGCGTTCGCGGTCGCCGCCTCGGCGAACCTGCCGACGCTGCTGTACTCGCTGTTCTGGAAGAAGTTCAACACCACCGGCGCACTGTTCAGCATCTACGGCGGTCTGATCAGCTGCCTGCTGCTGATCGTGTTCTCCCCGGCCGTGTCCGGCAAGCCGTCGTCGATGTTCCCGAACGCCGACTTCGCGCTGTTCCCGCTGTCGAACCCCGGCATCGTGTCCATCCCGCTGGCCTTCGTCCTCGGCATCGTCGGCACCTACGTCGGCCGCCGCAAGGTGGAGGATCCGTTCAAGCAGGCCGAGATGGAGGTCCGCTCGCTCACCGGTGTCGGTGTCGAGAAGGCGGTCGCCCACTAGAGACAGTCGCCCCCAGGAGAACCCTGGCGGCGAACCCCTTCGGTGCCGCGCTCCCACACCCGGGAGCGCGGCACCGTCGCGTTGCGGGTTCCCTGCTGTTCCGGTTCTGCCACTGCGCAACCGGCAGTTCGAGGACCTACTGCGCAGCCGGAAGTTCGAGGAACGTGAAGGGGGCGGTGTCGACGAACCGATCCGTGACGTTGCCGCCGAGCCCACCCTCGAGTGCGGTGTCGCCGAGCAGATCGAGCTTGCGCGCCGGCGCACCCTCGGTGAAATCCAGCTCGGAGAGGTCGACCCACAGGACGTTCGGGCGCGTCGTCGACGCGAACACGTAGCGCTTGCCGGTCAGGTCACCCACGGTCTGCCAGATCGTCTGTGACGCATAGGGTTTGTCCGGATCCGGAACCCGGAACGGCTGCGCCGCATTGCGGATGACACTGAACATCCCGGCGACGGCCTCCACCCCGCTCTCGGGTTCGGGAAGCCGGCCGACGTAATAGGCGGCGCGGGCGAACCTGTCGGCGGCGTCCGTGGTACCGGGCAACGGCTTGTCGCCACCGAATCCCTCGACCTCGCGGAGCAGTTCGAGCTGCTTGTCGTAGGTCGGTGAATTCGTCATCACCTGATAGCTGCGGTCGTGCCAGACGGTGGCCTTGCCGTCGACGTACTCGACGATCGCCGAATCACCCGTCGCATCGTCCAGTGCGAGGTGCACCGTGGGCACCTCGCCGGTGGCCGGGTCGCCGAGAGGAACGACCTGCACCTCGGTCTGCTCGATCCACGCCGCCGCCTCCGCGACCGTGGCGAAGTTGTCCAGGAAGTACTGCATCCACACAGCCATGCTCAGCGCCGGCCGGGACGGGTCGTAGGTTCCGTAGTCCGACTCCGCGAGCCAGAGGATGTGTCCCGACAGGCCGGCCTCGTTCATGCCGTCGACGGTCATCATGTCGAAGGCCGCGGCGACGACGCTGCCGAACTTCGACGTCCAGGTCAACGAGCCGCCGACGCCGTCCCGCCGGTCGATTCCGCGCGGCAGGGACCACAGATTCGTCCCCGTGTCGCGGTGATAGTCCATGTTGCGGCCGACGAGTACCGATCCCGCCGCATCCGGCCACACGACCCTGGTGCACATGTCTTCTCTCTTTCCCGCCCGCCGGGCACATGCGTATCGAATAGGTTGGGAACATCGAGGGGCGTATTCGACTGTGGCACATTCGCCACCGGCGCCGGGCGAAACGGCGCGAACCGTCACCCGGCGTCGGTGTTGAAGGCGTAGGAGAAGCTGTCGAGATCTAACCGAGGCGCGGCGGCGCCGTGCGGTACGTCGCGGGGGTGGCGCTGAGCCGGATCGGGTTGGCGATCTGGCGGAGCGGAGCGTCCCGGTCCGGATCGTCGATCGACACGACCGGCGACAGGCCGAGGCGCTCGGCGAGGGCGACGGCGTCGGCGATGTCGTTGAGCGGCCCGCACGGCACGCGTGCCGCGGTGAGGGCGTCGAACCAGGCGTCGGCGGTGTTCGTCGACAGCAGTTCGTCGAGGATCTTCGTCAGTTCCTCGCGGTTCGCGACGCGTGCGGTGTTCGTCGTGAACCGGTCGTCGGATGCGAGTTCGGGCGCCCCGAGAACCTCTACCAGCGAGGCGAACTGGCGGTCGTTGCCGACGGCGAGGACGAACGGCCGGTCCGCGGTGCTGAACACCTCGTAGGGTGCGATGCTCGGATGCCGGTTGCCCATGGCCTTCGGCACGACGTCGGCCGCCACATAGCCCGACGACTGGTTCGCCAGCGCCGACAGCAGCGACGACAGCAGGTTCACCTCGACGCGCTGGCCCTCACCGGTCCGGTCGCGGTGCCGGAGCGCGGCGAGAATGCCCAGCGCAGCGTGCATTCCGGTGATGACGTCGACGACCGCGACACCGACCTTGGTGGGGGTCGCCGGGTCGGGCCCGGTGATGCTCATCAATCCGCCGACCGCCTGGATGAGCAGGTCGTAGCCGGGCAGGTTGTTGTTGCCGCCGAACCCGGTGATCGAGCAGTACACGATGTCGGGGTTGAGTTCGCGGGCCTGCTCGTAGCCGAGGCCGAGCCGATTCATCGTGCCGGGCAGGAAGTTCTCGACGACGACGTCGGCGCGGGCGACGAGGTTACGGGCCTCGTCGAGCCCCGCCTCGGTGGTCAGGTCGATCGACACCGACCGCTTGTTCCGGTTGACACCCAGGAAGTACGTCGACTCGTCGCCGACCCACGGCGGACCCCAGTGTCGGGTGTCGTCGCCGAAGCCCGGGCGTTCGACCTTGACGACCTCCGCCCCGAGGTCGGCGAGCAGCATCGTGGCGTAGGGGCCGGCGAGCACGCGACCGAAGTCGGCGATCACCAGCCCCTCCAATGCCCCTGTCACCGGAAGGCTGCCTCTCCGGTCAGGGCCTTGCCGATGGTCAGCTGGTGGACCTCGGAGGTGCCCTCGTAGGTCAGCACCGATTCGAGGTTGTTGGCGTGCCGGATGACGGGGTATTCGAGGGTGATGCCGTTCGCACCCAGGATGGTCCGGCACTCGCGGGCGACCGCGATGGCTTCGCGGACGTTGTTGAGCTTGCCCAGACTGACCTGCTCGGGGGCGATCTCGCCGCGGTCCTTCATCCGTCCGAGGTGGTAGGCGAGCAGATGGCCCTTGCCGACCTCGAGCGCCATGTCGGCGATCTTGGCCTGGGTGAGCTGGTAGCCGGCGAGCGGCTTGTCGAACACCTCGCGGGACTGCGAGTACTCGATCGCGGTCTCGAGGCAGTCGCGGGCCGCGCCGATCGCACCGAAGACGATGCCGAAGCGGGCCTCGCCGAGAGAGGTCAGCGGTCCGCGCAGGCCCTTGGCCTTCGGCAGCATCGCCGAGGCCGGCAGGCGCACGCCGTCGAGGACGAGTTCCGAGGTGACCGAGGCGCGCAGCGACAGCTTGGAGTGGATCTCCGGGGCGGAGAAGCCGGGGGTGTCGGTGGGGACGACGAAGCCGCGGATGCCCTTGGCGCCCTCCTCGAGGTCGGTCTGAGCCCACACGACGGCGACGTCGGCAACGGACCCGTTGGTGATCCACATCTTGGTGCCGTTGAGGATCCAGTCGTCACCGTCGCGCTTGGCGTTGGTGCGCATCCCGGCCGGGTTGGAGCCGAAGTCCGGCTCGGTCAGGCCGAAGCAGCCGATGGCCTCGCCGGCGGCCATGCGGGGGAGCCATTCCTGCTTCTGCTCCTCGCTGCCCCAGTGGTGGATGGAGAACATCGCCAGCGAGCCCTGCACCGAGACGAGGCTGCGAATACCGGAGTCGACGGCCTCGAGCTCGAGGCAGGCCAGGCCGTAGGCGGTGGCGCTCATGCCGGCGCAGCCGTAACCCTCGAGGTGCATGCCGAGCACGCCGAGCTGCCCGAGTTCCTTCGCCAGCTCACGTGCCGGGATCTTCGCTTCCTCGAACCACTGGGCCACGTGCGGACGGATGCGTTCGTTGCCGAACTTGCGAACGGTGTCGCGGATGTCGATCTCCTCCTGCTCGAGCAGGGAGTCGAGGGCGAAGAGCTGGGTCAGCGACTGGGGGTTGGACATGACTCTCTCCGGGGGTCGAGGAACGTTTGTCATAACGTTTGCGAGAACGTTTGCACGAACGATTGCGTGCCCTACGCTAAGGGGCGTGCTCCGGGCTCGTCAACCCGGAACTCGAACTCGATGCGAAACGAGCAGGAGAGCCGAATGTCCCGTCCCGACCGTGCGCCGACGCTCAAGGAGATCGCCGAGCGTGCCGGCGTGCACGTCTCGACGGCCTCCCGCGTGCTGCGCCAACCCGAACCCGTCGACGGCTGGTCCGAATCGGCCCTGCGAGTGCGGGAGGTCGCGGCCGAGCTCGGCTACCGGCCGAATCTGTGGGCGGCGAGCCTGCGCACCCGCAAGACGACCACGCTCGGCGTCGTCATGCCGCGGCTGACCGACGGGGTGGTCGCGACGACCTACCAGGGCATCGAAGAAGCCGCGACGAAGGCCGGGTACTCGGTCCTGCTGTCGAGCCCGCCCGACGACCTCGAGGCGCAGCGCCGTGCGATCACCCTGCTGGTCGGGCGGCAGGTGGACGGACTGTTGCTGAGCAGCCTGCACATTCCCGGACGCCCGTTCGTCGAGTCCCTGGGGCTCGGGCAGCTGCCGATCCTGACCGTGACCCGGCACGCCGACGCGGGACTGCCGTTCGTCGTCGGTGACGACTACCGCGGCGGAGCGCTCGCCGCCCGGCACCTGCTCGATCGCGGCTACACCGACCTCGCGATCATCGCCGGTCCCGACCATGCGAGCACGGCCCGGGATCGGCGCGACGGCTTCCTCGACACCTTGCGCGAGGCGTCGGTGGAGGTTTCGGCCGACCGGATCGTCCCGTCGAGCTTCGACGTCTCCGGCGGTGTGGAAGCGGGCAGGGCGCTGCTCGACCGGACCGACCGGCCCCGCGCGATCTTCGCGGTCAGCGACACCATCGCCATCGGCATCCTCGGCGTCGCCCGCGACCTCGGGCTGTCCATCCCGGACGATCTCGCCGTCGTCGGCTACAACGACATTCCCGTCGTCGCGCAGCTGCCGGTTCCGTTGACCACGGTCCGCTCGCCCGCGCACGACATCGGGGTCGCGGCCGTCCGCCGCCTGCTCGACCTGGTTCGCGACGGTGACGCCGAGTCGATGCGGCTGCCCGTGGAGCTGGTGGTACGCGCCTCGAGCTGATGCGATGCCGGGGCATGCGCAGGCGGGCTCCGTGTCGAATGTGCCTCCGTGACGATGCGTGCCTTCGGCCGAGGTCGCATCGTTTTCGGAGCGATAGGATGACCCGGCAACAACGGCGACCCGTTCGAATTGTGGAGGTGGACAGCGCGCATGCCCTCGCCGCGCAGGATCGGGGCTCCCGATGCGAAGAATCGGACGGTCCTGCTGGACGCCGCAGAGAAGGTCATGCTCGAGTACGGCTATGCGGCCGTCTCGTCCCGCCGCGTCGCCGAGCAGGCCGGCCTCAAACCGCAGCTCGTGCACTACTACTTCGTGAACATGGACGAGTTGCTCGAAGAGGTGTTCCGCCGTCGCGCCGACCAGGGCCTCGACATGCAGAGGAAAGCGCTGGCATCCCCGCAGCCGCTGTGGGCGCTGTGGCGGTTCAGCAGCGACCCGTCCGGGGTGGCGCTGACGATGGAGTTCATGGCGATGTCGCGACACCGGCCCGCGCTGCGGAAACTCCTCGCCGACTACTCCGAGCGGTTCCGGCGCGACCAGGCGGATGCGATCGAGGTGCTGCTCGACCGGTACGGCGTTGCGCACGAGGATTTTCCGCCCGTCGTCGCGTCGGTCCTCACGACCAGTCTGTCCCGTGTCGTCGTGATGGAGGAATCGCTCGGCTTCACCCTCGGCCACGCCGAAACCATCGAGCGCGTGGAACGGTGGCTCACCGCGGTCGAGGGCGAGTGGGGCAGCCCGAAGCGATAGACCGGGCGGTCAGCGAATCATCTTGCCGCGGCGGTATTCTCGTCCTCCCCACACGCCCGTCTGGGCGGTCGCGATTGCGTAGCTGCCGCATGCCGCGGCGATGGGGCAGCGGCCGCAGACCTCGGCCGCGTAGTCGAACGACTCGCTCGGGTCGGGGAACCAGCGGTCCGGGTGCCCGTCGCCGCGGCAGGCGGCGGCCGACCAGTCCGCGTCGTCGGCGGTCGGCGGGTGCTCGGCCAGGTACGTGGTCACGGCGGTGGGTGAGCGGCGCATGGCAATCGACAACCTCGTTCTCTCACAATGTAAGTGGTGATCGTCGAGGCGTGATGGTCCCGCGACGGCCGAGATCGGCCGATGGTCACCGTGACGGTGGCGAAAGCTCGGGGCGCACACGCCCCGAGGTGGGGCGTCAGTGGACGCGGACTCCGGTGTTCGGACCGGAATTTCCGAGAACTCGATCCAGGAAACGAATCTTCTTCTGCGACATGCGCTGCGAGTGCGAAGCGGTGTGCATCGGAGTTCCTTTCCGGTCGAGTTCGGCTGTTCCGGGCACCCAGTGTGCCATGTCGAAGCGCGGAGGTGTGGGAATTTTTCTTCGGTGTCAGATTCGGGGTTCGATCCGGGAACGCAGTGTCGCCACTCCGGGACCGTCGAGTTCGTCGGCGACGCCGGAACGACCGGTCATCGCCATCAGCAGTGCTTCACCGGGTCCGTGGATCTCGGGTCCTCGTCCCGTGGCCCAATCGACGTCCGTGGCGACCAGTCGAAGGCCGTGGATCCGCCGGGATGCACCGATGGGCGGCGCGAAACGTGCGAAGCGGAGAGCGAGTTCGAGCCGCTCGGCGGAATTTCTCGCGGGATGCCGAGCGGGCCCACTGCTGTATCTCCGGCCGGCCCCGAATGCACTCGCCGTGTCGGAATCCGCTCGGACTGCAGCGTGAGCGAATTCGTACTCGGCGCGTCGATCGTCGGCCGGTCGCGTGCTCGCAGCGTAATGCCACGGGCCGACACGAAACGGTGATCCGCGAAGCGGGCTGGCGAGGCGGCCGGATCGGTGTCTACGCTTCCGCACATGGCGAAACTCGAGGTCACCACCCGCGTCCCGCTCGATCCGGAACGAACCTGGGCCACCGCGTCGGACCTGCACCGATTCGACGAGTGGCTCACCATCCACGACGGCTGGCGCAGCGAGCTGCCCGAGGAGCTGACGGTGGGCACGACCGCCGAATCCGTGGTGTCCGTCAAGGGACTGCGCAACCGGGTCGCGTGGAAGGTCGAGGAGATCGACGCCCCGCATCATCTGGTGCTGCGCGGAAACGGCAAGGGCGGAACGAAGTTTCGGCTGCTGCTCACCGTCACCGGAACCGCCGGCGGGTCGGACCTGTCGCTGAACATCGACCTCGGCGGGGCTCCGCTGTTCGGGCCGATCGGGTCGGGTGTCGCGCGCACTCTGCGCGGCGATCTCGAGGCGTCGTTGCGGAAATTCGCGGAACTCTACGGCTGACGACTATTCGAGGACGGGCGCTCCGCCGGTTCCGGCGAGCCACTGCGTCGCGAACTCGTCGAGCGTCCCGTCCGCGTAGAGGCTGTCGATCGCGGCCGACACACACGGCGTGAGCGGGCTGTCCTTCTCGAGCACCATTCCGAAGAACTCGGTGACCTCGTTGGGCCGCGGGAACTGACCGACGACCACCGTGCCGGAAATCTGCTCGGTGATCTGGAACCCCGTCGGAAGATCCACCACGATTCCGTCGACCGTCCCGGCCGCGAGGGCGGACTTGGCGTCGTCGGTGGTCTCGAAGGCCACGGGTTCGGCGTCGGCGTGGATGGTGTCGGTGATGGCGAGCAGGCTCGTCGAACCCTGTTGCGCACCCAGTTTCATCCCGGACAGGTCCGCCAGCGAGGTGGCGGCTGCCGCGGGGCTGCCCTGTCGCGCCACGATCGCCTGCCCGACCGCGTAGTACGGGGACGACAGGTCCACCGCGTCGCGGCGGGTGTCGACGATCGTGACCTGTCCGAGCGCCGCGTCGAAGGACTTGTCCCCGGGCGCGATCATCTCGTTGAAGCCGACCCGCTCGATGCGGACCTGCTCGGGGGTGTAGCCGAGTCTTTCCGCGACCGCGGCGGCGACCGCACCTTCGTACCCCCGGCCGTTGGCGGGATCGTCGTCGACGAACCACGGAGCGTAGGCGGGATCGTCGGTGGCGAGGGTGAGTACCCCGTCGGTGTGGGTGGTGCGGGAGCCGGGTCCGCAGTCGTCGATCGCGTCGGTGGGTGGGATCCGGGTCGTCGCCGGTGCGAGCGACGTGGCGGTGGCGGGGACCGGATCCGGTTCCGGCGATGCGGTGCAGGCGGCCGGAATCGCCGCGACGGCAATGATCACCGCCGCAGCGCGCAGGCGTCGCAGCGGGGACAACACGCGGGCAATACTGCCTTCCCCGTCCCGATCCAGCAAGATCAACGCGAACGATTGGCACAATGAGGTGATGCCGACCCGCACGTTCGGGGACCGTCGCCTGAAGCTGACCAACCTCGACAAGGTGCTCTACCCCCGCACCGGTACCACCAAGGGTGAGGTGATCGACTACTACGTGGCGATCGCCGACGCGATGCTGCCCCACGTCGCCGGTCGTGCCGGCACCCGCAAGCGCTGGCCGAACGGCGTGGACGACCAGTCGTTCTTCGAGAAGAATCTGGCGGCGCACGCCCCCGGTTGGCTCGACCGCCGGACGCTGCACCACAAGCAGCGCACCGTCACCTATCCACTGTTCGATTCGGTGGCCTCCCTCGCGTGGCTCGGGCAGCAGGGTGCGCTGGAACTGCATGTCCCGCAGTGGCGTTTCGCCGGTAACACGCGAGGCGCCGCGACGCGCATCGTGTTCGACCTCGATCCCGGCCAGGGTGTCGGGCTGGCGGACTGTGCGCAGGTGGCGCGCCTCGTGCGCGACACGGTCGCCGAACTGGGATGGACGGCGTATCCGGTGACCAGCGGCAGCAAGGGAATTCACCTCTACGTCCCCTTGGATCGGCCGCTGCAGTCGGACGGGGCGTCGACCGTCGCGCGGACCGTCGCGACGAATCTCGAGAAGCTGCACCCCGACCTGGTGACCGCGACGATGGCGAAAGCCGCTCGGGGAGGCCGGGTCTTCGTCGACTGGAGCCAGAACAACGCCGCCAAGACGACGGTCGCGCCGTATTCGCTGCGCGGTCGCGACGAGCCCTGGGTCGCGGCGCCGCGCACCTGGGAGGAGCTCGAGGACCCCGGTCTGTCGCAGCTGCGGTTCGACGAGGTGCTCGCCCGTGTCGAGGCCGACGGTGATCTGCTCGAGGGGCTGGATCCGCCGCTGCCCGGCCAGGATCGGGCGGACGCGCTGGCCGAGTACCGCGGCAAACGCGACGCGTCACGCACGCCCGAACCGGTGCCGGACACGGTTGCCGCCGGTGGTCCCGGCGACCGGTTCGTGATCCAGGAGCACAATGCCCGGCGGCTGCACTACGACCTGCGGCTCGAACGCGACGGCGTGCTGGCGTCGTGGGCGGTGCCGAAGAACCTGCCCGACGAAACCGGCCGCAACCACCTGGCGGTCCGCACCGAGGACCACCCGCTCGAATACCTCACGTTCCACGGCACCATCCCGAAGGGCGAGTACGGCGCCGGCACGATGACGGTGTGGGACACCGGCACCTATGTGGCGGAGAAGTGGCGGGACGACGAGGTCATCGTGCAGTTGCAGGGCCGTCGCGTGCAGGGTCGCTATGCCCTGATCCGCACCGAAGGTACCCAGTGGCTCGCGCACCTGATGAAGGATCAGACGCCGTCGCCGTCCGGGCCGTTCCCTCGCGACCTCGCGCCGATGCTCGCGACCCTCGGCGACGTGAGCGGCCTCGAGGAACGGGACTGGGCGTTCGAAGGCAAATGGGACGGCATCCGCGCCATCGTCGAGGTCCACGACGGCGGACTGCGCATCCGTTCCCGGTCGGGTCGTGACATCACCGCGGACTATCCGTCGCTCGGGGTTCTCGCACAGATCCTCGACGGTCACGACGCGGTCCTCGACGGCGAGATCGTCACCTTCGACCCGCACGGTGTGTCGAGTTTTCCGCTGCTGCAGTCCGGTGGCCGGCCCACCTTCCTCGTGTTCGACATCCTCTATCTCGACGGAGTCTCCCTGCTCCGCAAGACGTACAGCGACCGCAGGCGGGTGCTCGAACTGCTGGGTGCGGCCGCGCCCGGACTGGAGGTGCCGGAGACGTTGCCGGGCGGCGGAACCGAGGCCCTCGAGGAGAGCCTCGACCGCGGTTGGGAAGGGGTGATCGCCAAGCGGCGCGACTCGGTGTATCTGCCGGGCAAGCGCGGCACCGCGTGGATCAAGGCGAAGAACTGGCTCACCCAGGAGGTCGTCGTCGGCGGATACCGGCCCGGTCAGGGTGCCCGGTCGGACACCTTCGGTGCGCTGCTGCTCGGGGTGTACGAGGGCGACGACCTCGTGTTCGTCGGGCGCGTCGGCTCCGGGTTCGACGACCGCACCCTCACCACGATGACCGCGTCCCTCGACCGGTTGCGGCGGCGCACCTCGCCGTTCGTGGAGGCCATTCCCACCGCCGACGCGCGCGGCGCCGTGTGGGTGACCCCGCGACTGGTGGGGGAGGTGCGTTTCCAGTCGTGGACCGACGGCGGCCGGCTGCGGCACCCGATCTGGCGGGGGCTGCGCGAGGACATCGAGCCCGCCGACGTGCGTCGCGCCTGACGCCACGTGTCTCATTCCCCTGCTAACGTTCTCGAATCTGTGTCGGGTGTTCGGGAGGGGCGAAGTTGGCCGAGGATTCCGGGACGTCCGTCCGCGCAATCGGTGTTGTCGAGGACCACGAGTCGGTGGTGCTCGGTCTGGGCGCGATGCTCGCTGCCGAACCGGACCTGGAACTGGTGTGTGCCGCACCGACCGTGCAGGAGTTGCTCGCCCGCAATGTCCGTCTGGATCTCGCGATCCTCGATCTCCGGCTCGAGGACGGATCGTCACCGAAGAGCAATGTCGAGCAGCTTCGGGCCGCGGGCATCGAGACGCTGATCTTCACCGGCGCGGAGAATCCGTACCTGGTGCGGTCCGCCGCGCGGGCGGGTGTTCTCGGGGTGGTGCGGAAATCCGCGCCGGCGGCCGTGGTGGTCGAGGCGATCCGGACGGCGGCGTCGGGTGGGCAGGTCGTGAGCACGGACTGGGCCGCGGCCATCGACGGGGACCCCGACCTGGGGGACGTCGGCCTGAGCCCCCGCCAGCTGGAGGTTCTCGAACTGTATGCGTCCGGGGAGAAGCTCGATCGGGTGGCTCGGCTGACCGGGCTCGCGCCGCAGACGGTCAACGACTATCTGCAGCGCATCCGGCAGAAGTACGCGGAGGCAGGCCGGCCCGCGCCGACGAAGACGGACCTGTACAAGCGCGCGGTCGAGGACGGATTGCTGCCGATTCCCGAACGTCCGCGGGCGGCGAGTGAAGGTCCGGGCGTCTACTGAACGGCATTTTGTAAGCAAAGGTAACGATGCCCCCGGTTTCTTGGGCAGAGGAATATCCGTCTCGGCACGCATGCGCAGTTTGCGTAGTTTCGCAGCAGATCGCTCGACAACGGAGGACCTGCCCATGACCAGCATGCTCGAACGCCCTGTGGACCAGGCGATTGTCAAGCCGACGCTGTCGGCACGGGAAGTGGAGATCCTGCGCGAATGGTTGATGAGCGACTCCAAGTCGAAGGCGGCGGCACGACTGTTCGTCGCTCCGACGACGGTGAGCACCCACATCGCCCGCATCCGGGACAAATACGCGCTGGTCGGCAGAGCGGCCCCGACGAAGGCCATGCTGCTCGCCCGGGCCTTGCAGGACGGATTGATCGACATCGACGAGCTGTGAGCCGGCGCGTCCGGTTCGACGAGGGTGGTTCCGCAGGCGACCGGTTCGTGCGGGTCTTCGTCCGCTTCGTGGTCCTCGGCTACCTGTTCTACCTGGTGCCCGTAATCGGCTACATGCCCACCGCCGCCGCCGTGACCGCCGGATGGTGGACGCCGCTTGCCGTGACCGCGATCGTCGGCTCCGCGCTGGCGATGGGCGCGGCGACGTTCCATCCGGACGTGCGCTGTCTCCGCCGCACCGCAGCAGCCAATGCGTGGCTGTTCGTTGCGGTAACCGTGCTGTGGTGGCCGGCCTGGAACGGTGGACACATCGCCGGCGACGACTACCTGTGGCTCACCCTCGTCCCCGGGCTGCCCGCGCTGTCCGCGGTCGCGGCATGGCGAAGCTGGCGTCCGTTCGCGTATCTCGCCGTCGTCGAAGTGCTGGTGCACGCCACCGACCGGATCGTGCGTGACATTCCGGTCGGAGATCATGCGCTGCCGTCCTTCGCGTTCATCGCGACCTATTCGATGATGTTCGTCGGGGCCGCCACCATCGGGCTCGCAGCCGGCCGGACCCTCGACGCGACGATCGCGACCACCCACGCCACCGCGTCCGCTGCCGCCGCGGCCGAGGCGAAGTCCGCGGAACGGACGCGGTTCGCCGCGCTCGTCCACGACCGGGTCATGTCGACGTTGCTGTCCGCGGGCCGCCAGGAGACGGACGAGCGAGTGGTCGGGCAGGCCCGGCGCGCGATCGCCGAACTCGACGATCTCCGCGTGAACTCCGGCGACGACCCGGGATCCGATGTCGGCGGCGTGGTGGCTCGGCTTCGTTCGGTCGCAACCGAAGTCGACGAGAACATCGGGTTCGTGGTGAACATCGCTCCCGGCGCCGCGGGCACGCTGTACCCGCGCGACGTGGGCGCGGCCGTCGCGGCCGCGCTCGCCGAGGCGCTCCGCAACAGCGTCCGCCACGCGGGCGCGGCGGCGAAGCGTGCGGTCACCGTCGACGCCGCTGCCGGAGCCCTCACCGTGACCGCGGCAGACGACGGTATCGGGTTCGATCCGGCCCGGGTCGGTGGCCGCCGACTCGGCATCGCCGTATCCATCGGTGCGCGCATGCGGGCGCTCGACGGCGGCGACGCGACGGTCGAGTCGGCGCCCCGGCAGGGCACGATCGTCACAATCACCTGGCAGGAGCCGAGATGACCGGACCCGTCCCCGATATCCGTGATCTGCTCGGGATGCGTACCCCGGCCGCCTGGGCGCTGGTCGCCCTGTATGCCGTCACCTGCGTCCTCCTCGCCGTCGACGCTGCGCCCGACGCCGGGGCGATCTGGCCGCTGATACCTGCGGCGGGGGTGTGCATCGCCGCCGCGGTTGCGCTCGTGGCGGTCCCGGGCGACCCGATGCCGCTCGGGCCGTCGATCGCGCTGGCCTCGAGCGGCGTGGTGTCCTGCGGGTTCGTGCTGCTGGCCGGCCCGCTGCCGATGCCCGATCTCTCGCCGCTGTGGACGGTCGGTCTGTCGAAGATCATCTTCTCGTTCATGTGCGTGCGGGGGCGTGTCGCGCTCGCCTGGCTTGGCTATGTGCTGATGTTCGCGACCGCCATCGTCGGTGCCGGGGAGGCCGGGGAAGTCGGATTCGTCGTCGTGGCGATCAACGCTGCCCCCGTACTCATGGGCACCGTTTTCGCATACATGATCCGACCGGTCGTCCGATCGATCTACGAGTTGCGGGAGCAGTCCACTCAGCGGATCGCGGCGGAGGCCGCGGCGTCGGCGATGATCGAGGAACGCGACGCGCAACTCGACAGGCTCGACGAGCTCGCTCGCCCGCTTCTCGAGCGCATCGCGTCCGGATCGGAACTCGATGATGCCGAACGCCTCGAATGCCTGGTGCTCGAAGCACGGCTCCGCGACACAGTGCGGGCCCCCATGCTTCAGAACCCCGCCCTCGTCGAG
Source organism: Rhodococcus sp. HM1 (assembly GCF_023218075.1). Lineage (GTDB taxonomy): Bacteria > Actinomycetota > Actinomycetes > Mycobacteriales > Mycobacteriaceae > Rhodococcus. The sequence goes on from NZ_JALPTB010000056.1 coordinate 16,697, forward strand.
GAGGTTGCGGCCGCGCGCCGTCGCGGAGTGGACGTCGTGCTGCTCGACGACCACGGAATGGACGACGCCGAACCCGCTGTGCGGGATCGGGTTCAGGGGGCGATCGCCGACGAGCTCGCCGCCGTGACGGACGGCTCCGTCACCGTCCGGGTGCTTCCTCCCGGCCGGGCAACGATGGTGTCCGTACTGGTGAGCGGAGAATCGGTGCGACGCGCGGAGTTCGGGCCCGACGGCAACCGGCGGGACCGGACCGTAGGGTCTTCCGCGTGACCGTCACCAAATCGCTCGTCCTGTTCGCCCTCGCCGCCCTGTTCGAGATCGGCGGTGCCTGGCTGGTGTGGCAGGGCGTGCGGGAACATCGCGGCTGGATCTGGATCGGCGCCGGGGTCATCGCGCTCGGCGCCTACGGATTCGTCGCAACACTGCAGCCCGACGCCAACTTCGGCCGGATCCTCGCGGCCTACGGCGGGGTGTTCGTCGCCGGTTCGCTGCTGTGGGGCGTGGTGATGGACGGGTTCCGCCCCGACCGGTGGGACATCGCGGGAGCCCTGGTGTGCCTGATCGGCGTCGGGCTGATCATGTACAGCCCACGCTGAAACGGCGGGTGGCCGAATCCGCCACCCCGGGTACCTATCCGGCGGGTGTGCCGGTGCAGAGACTCGACCGCATGACAACTCACACCACCTCACGCCTGTCCCGCACCCTCATGACCGGATACGGCATGCTCGCCTACGGCGCGTTCCTCGTCGTATTCCTCTACGCCATCGGATGGGTCGAAGGACTCGTCGTACCCCGCACGATCGACGAGGGGCCCGCCGCACCCACCGCGGTCGCGGTGGTCATCGACCTCGCGTTGCTGTCGATCTTCGCGGTGCAGCATTCGGTGATGGCCCGGCCCTGGTTCAAACGCCGGTGGACCCGTATCGTTCCACCACCGATCGAACGCGCGACCTACGTCCTGTTCGCCAGCGCCGCACTGGCACTGGTGATGTGGCAGTGGCGTCCGATACCGCAGCAGGTATGGGACGTCGAGACGATGTGGCTGCGCGTCGTCCTCTACGCCGTCTCGCTCGGTGGGTTCGCACTGGTTCTGGCGTCGACATTCGCGATCGACCACTTCGACCTGTTCGGTGTCCGTCAGGTGATCCGCAATCAGCTCGAGTTGCCCGCTGCCACCGCGGAATTCCTCACGCCGCGCCTGTACCGGATCGTGCGGCACCCGCTGTACGCAGGCTTCCTGATCGCGTTCTGGGTGGCGCCCACGATGTCCGTGGGAGGACTCATGTTCGCCGCGGTCACGACCGTCTACGTCCTCGTCGCCATACAGCTCGAGGAACACGACCTCATCGGCACCTTCGGGGACAGGTACCGCACCTACCGGACTCAGGTGCCGATGCTCGTGCCGGGCCGGCGCCGCGTGTCACCGGTGCGTGAACTCAGCCGTTCCTGAACTCGGGACTGCGAACTCAGGGAACGAAGACCATCCCGGTCGCAGGCGTCGAGTTGCAGACCGGTCCGCTGCCCAGGCTGACCGAACCGAACACGGTGGTCAACACGTTGCCCGAGCCGGTCTTCGCCACACCCGACAGGTTCGGGTAGGTACCGGTCAGGTCGGTGATTCCGGCCTGGCCGGTGTCGCGGTTCAGCCAGGCGACGGTGACCTGACCGGCGGCGGGGACCGGTCCCAGAGCGGGTGCGCTCGTGAACAGCACCTCGCCGGCACCGATGGGCGGCGACGCTTCGGGGCCGGGCTGCGCGGTGATGGCCGAGAACGACGCGAGGCTGCCCTGGTTGAGGCAACCGATGGTGACGGCGGTCCCCAGTCCCTGAGGCGGGGCCGCTGCCGCGACGCCGGTGAAGAGTGCGGCCGCCGCAATCGGCGCCGCAACGGCAAGGATTCGACGGGTCATTCGCAGGGCGCTCATGCTGCTGCTTCCTCGAAAGGGGATGTCACGTCCGGGCGTCCACCACTGCGCTCCCCGAAGCGCACGCGGCGCGTCCCGCGTACCGTTTGACTCGATCGAGTTTATCGACCGGTTTCGGTCTCGGGGCTGTTTCGGTGATCTTGGCGCAGTCGATCGAGGCGATAGAACTCTCGTGCGTTGCCGGACAGGGCCGCCGCGCCGAGCTCGGTCCCGAGAGCATCGACGACGAGTTCGACGTCCTCGTCGCGGAACGGGCGGGGCGCTCGCGTCGACGGCAGATCCGTGCCGAACATCAGCGCCGACGGATTCGCCGCGGCGACGGCCCGCAGTGCGGACGGGACGTCGAAGTCGACCCGCCCGAACCCGGTGGCCTTGACCCGGACCCCACGCTCGGCGAGTTTCAGCAGGTGGGGGAGTCCTTCCGCGGAGAGCCCGAGATGATCGATGCTCACCGCGGGCAGCCGCTCGATCGTCGCCGCGAGTCCGGGCAGGTCCCGGGCATCGACATACAGTTCGGCGTGCCACCCGGCGACCTCGTGGACGCGGCGTGCGAGTGTGTCGAGGTCGGTGATCGACGCCGATCCGCCCCGTCGGACGTTGAACCGGACCGCGCGGACCCCGGCCGCATCGAGCCGGACGATCTCGTCGTCGGTCGCCGATGCCGGAAGCTGTGTCACTCCGACGAAGCCCGGACCGAGGACCTGCAGTGCGTCGAGCAGGTAGCTCTGGTCGAAACCCTGGAACGACCCCGACACGACGGCGCCTCCGGTCACGCCTAGCGTGGCGACGCGCGTCCGATAGTCGGTGGCGGTGAACGCGGGCGGCAGGTAGCCGTCGTTCTCGATCAGCGGGAAGCGCGGATCGATGATGTGCAGGTGGGCGTCGAACACCGGGAAGTCGGACACACGGCAACGGTAGTGCGGTGAAGTGCCCCCGGCAGGATTCGAACCTGCGACACCGGCTTTAGGAGAGCCGTGCTCTATCCCCTGAGCTACGAGGGCGTGCACAGGAGACGGGCGGGCCGATTCGCTGCGCGGATGTGAGTGTAGCGGTCGGGGAGCAGGGGTTGTGACGCGGTCGATCCGTGCGCTCACATCGGGCGGGGAAGGGTTTCCGAAACCGACGCGTCGGTCCGATTCCCGATACTCGAGATAAAGGAAACGTAACGGTGGCGCATGGCGATATCGTTTTGTTACCTTGATTCGGCCAGGAACGGCCGGAACCCTCCGGACGGAAGCGGACGAAGACGAGGTAGCAACTGTGGGACGGCACCAGCGCGGACGTGACGAGGTCGCAGCATTCGAGTTCGACCTGCCCGGCACCGCCGCTGAGCGAGGCCGTCACCGCGTGGAGCCCACCGGTCCCTCGGTTCCGGTGAAGGCCGCGACCGTCGCCGCCGCGACCGGCGCCTTCTTCGCCGTCGGTGCTCAGCTCACCGCGGGTACCGCCGCTGCCGCCCCGGCGCCGGCCCAGACCGGTTCGCTGCCGTTCGAGGTCCCCGAGGGCCTGCTGCCCGCCGGATTCGAGATTCCCGCGGTCCCGGGTGTCACCGCCCCCGTCGACGACCACGGCCACGTGCACGGTCCCGAACTTCCCGCCCCGCTCGCAGACCTCGTCGACCAGTTCGGTGACGCCGGGCAGTGGTTGAACGACCTGAACCCGATCAAGCCGACGACGGTGCAGCCGGTGTCGGGCACCCTGACCTCCGACTTCGGTCAGCGCTGGGGCTCGCACCACGGCGGCATCGACATCGCCGCCCCGATCGGCACCCCGATCAAGTCCGCCTCCGACGGCACGGTCCTCGACGCCGGCCCGGCCTCCGGCTACGGCCAGTGGGTGCGCGTGCTCAACGACGACGGCAGCACCGCCGTCTACGGCCACGTCGACACCTACCAGGTCGCCGCGGGCCAGCGCGTGAGCGCCGGCGACCAGATCGCCACCGTCGGTAACCGCGGCTGGTCCACCGGACCGCACCTCCACTTCGAGGTGTGGGATCAGGACGGCAACAAGACCGATCCCAATGCGTGGCTGAACACCCGCGGTGTCGTCGCCGACTGGAGTAGCTACCGCGCCGTGTAACCCGATCCGGGGATAGTATCCGGGGATAGGCCGGACGTTCGTCGGCTACCGGATCGAACGGGGACGTCATGGGCACCGAGATCAGGATGCGATCCTTCACGCGTGACGACCGACGTCAGTTCCGCCGCAAGGTACAGGCCTGCGTGTCGGTGCTCGATCGCATGTTGCGCGACGACGCCTTCATCGATGTGCACGAGCCGCCGGAACCGCAGCTCGGCATGGAGATCGAGTTCAATCTCGTGCGCGACGACATGGCGCCGGCGATGTCGAACCTCGAGGTTCTGGAAGCGATCGACGACGCGTCGGTGTTCCAGACCGAACTCGGGCAGTTCAACGTCGAGATGAACGTCGAACCCGGTCGGCTGACCGGCGACGCGACCATCGAACTCGAAGAAAAGCTCCGGCAGTCGCTGCGGCGCGCCGACGAGCGAATGCACCGGCAGAACGCGCAACTCGTCATGGTCGGGATGTTGCCGACGCTCGAACTCCACCATCTCGGCCGCGAATGGATCACGGCGAACCCTCGCTACGAGGCGCTCAACGAACAGATCTTCGCGGCGCGCGGCGAGGACATCGAACTCGACCTCGACGGGGTGCCCCTGCCGGGCACCGACGTCGTCGAACAGCTACGGGCGGACACCAACTCGGTGGTGCCGGAGGCGGCGTGTACCTCGCTGCAGCTCCACCTGAGGGTCGCGCCGGAGGAGTTCGCCGCGCACTGGAACGCCGCGCAGTGCCTCGCGGGCGTGCAGGTCGCGTTGGCGGCGAATTCGCCTTTCCTGGCGGGGAAGGCGCTGTGGCACGAGAGCCGGATTCCGTTGTTCGCGCAGGCAACCGACACCCGCACGCTGGAACTCAAGAACCAGGGAGTGCGTCCGCGCGTGTGGTTCGGGGAACGCTGGATCGACTCGGTGATCGACCTGTTCCAGGAGAATTCCCGGTACTTTCCGGCGCTGTTGCCCGAGGTGTCCGAGGCCGACCCGGAGACGGACCTGGCGGCGGGTCGTGTCCCGGAACTGCGTGAGCTGCAGATGCACAACGGCACCATCTACCGGTGGAACCGCCCGGTCTACGACATCGCGGACGGTCATCCGCACCTGCGCATCGAGAACCGCGTGCTGCCGGCGGGGCCCACCGTGCTCGACATGATGGCCAACGCCGCGTTCTACTACGGCGCGCTGCGGGCCCTCGTCGACGCCGAACTCCCGATCTGGCACCGGATGAGTTTCGATGCGGCACAAGGGAATCTGGGTATCGGCGCGAAATACGGACTGGATGCGCGGTTGTACTGGCCCGGTCTGGGCTGGGTCGGCGCGGACGAACTGGTGTTGCGTCGGCTGCTGCCGCTGGCGCACGCGGGACTCGAGGCGTTCGGGTTGTCGTCGCGGGCGCAGGACCGTTACCTCGGGATCATCGAACAGCGCAGTCTGAGCCGTCAGACGGGAGCGGCGTGGCAGCGTGCGCAGATCGCCCGTCGGGAGGCCGCGGGGGCGGATCGCCGAACCGCGCTCACCGAGATGATGCGCGACTACGTGCGCAACATGGCCGGAGGCCGGCCCGTGCACGAGTGGGAAGCCTAGTGTGGCACCGGGTTCCGGCGCAGGCCCGAGAACATATGCAGGATAACCGTTTCCATTTCGCGTGACGTCGATTCGGTTTCCTCGGTGCCGGCCAGCGGCTTCGCGGGCGCCGCACAGGAGGTCGAAGAGCAGTCGCGTGGTGATCTCGATCGGCAGCGGCTTCAGTTCACCGGCGTTGTCCAGTTCGACGAGCAGTGCCTTGATCGTCGGGATCACGAACTCGTTGTCGAGTGCGCAGGTGCGTTCCTCGCCGAGGACCCCGACGACCTGCCGCAGCAGGGCGCGTGCCTCCCTGTCCTCGGCGTACACCTTCAGATAGGCGCGCAGGGCCCGCTCCACCCGTTCCCACGGGTCCGTCACGTCGCCGATCGTGTTCACGACGGTCGTCAGGCCGTCGGCGATCGAATCCCGGACCAGCTGCGCGAAGATCGTCTGCTTGTCCGAGAAGTGGTGGTAGACGGCGCCTTTGCTGACATTCGCGAGCTTGGCGATGTCCTCGACCGAGGTGTTGGCGAACCCGCGGTCGACGAAGAGGGAACGTGCCGCTTCCAGGACCGCGTCCCTGGTGAGGGCGGCGTACATCTCACGGCGGCCGGACTTGACAACGGTCGCTGTACTGAGTGCGGCTTCGCCGCCCGTGTGCCTTTGTGGCGGCTCCCACCGCCACAAAGGCACACCGGCGCGTCAGCGCACCACGGTGCGGGTGACGGCGACGATGGGTCCGACGACGACCTTCCCGTCGGGTGGGGTGTACCCGGGAACGACCGCGAGATCACCGGACAGGTCGGCGACGCGGACCTCGACTTCGTCTGCGGGGCCGGTGGTTTCGAGATCCAGGCGCACCTCGATGCCGTCCGGGCTCTCGGTGGTGTACAGGAATCCGAAGTCGGCACCCGGCTCGACGGCCGCGCCGTCGACGATCGCCTCTCGCACCGTCGCGCCCTCGACCCACAAACCCAGGGTGGCAGCGCCGCGCGGGGAGGACAGACGCAATTGCAGCACGCGGCCGCCGTCGACCTGCGCATCGTCCAGAACGTCGACCCTCGGCGGCTCGAGCGGGGCGATCGGTGCGGGACCGTGAGCCAGCGAAGTTCCCGGGCGCCAAGGGAAATAGTCGGGCAACGGGGCGGGGGACTCGGTGAGCAGGTCGGCGCTCCAGTCGGAGCGCGGCCGATCCGGCGACGCCCATACCGCCTCACCGTGATCGGCGTCGAGAGAGTAGAACACCTCCTCCTGGCGCGGTGCGGTCGCGCCGGCGCGGTTGGTGTAACCGCCGAGCAGCGTGCACCCGACGACCGCGAACACGGTGAGCACCGCGATCGGCACGGCGCCCTGGTCCGGCAGGAGCGGGCCCGTCAGCGGCAGCAGAAGTGCGAACAGCACCGCGACGAACGCGCCGGCGAGCGGCGCTCCGAACATCAGGCCGGCGTCGAACGAGGCGAGCACCGCCGGGACGGTGACGAGGGCGGCCGGTAGGAGTCCGGCGACCACCACGACGGTCCGCCACCACGTCGACCGCTGCGGAATCGCCTCGGCGACGAGCACCCCGAGGACGGCGGGGAGCGCGGGCAGCACCAGCGGGCTCGCGATCCCCATGAACGGCAGGGCGGCGAGCGCCACGAGGGTGACGACCACCAGCGCCCCGACCGCGAAGGCCGGCGCACCGAATCGCCGGCGCACCGCCACGTATGCGGTGGTGAGCACACCGACGGCGGCGACGACCGCGGCGAGTTGATAGAAGCCGGTCCGGTAGGGCTCGCTGATCGGGACGGAACCCAGACCGGGGACGACCCGCTGCGACATCCACCACGGCAGGAACGCAGCGCCCCCCGCCGCGACCGCCGCGACCAGCGCGACCCCGGTGGCCCGACCGATCTGTCCGGCGGAGGCGTCGCGGCGGCGGATCCGGACCACCGCGAGCACCGCGACCGCGACGGCGAGCACGAGGGTCAGCGCCACCTCCATCCACCGCGGGTAGTACAGCAGGCCCCACGGCGTGGTGGCGACGATGTCGGTGCCCCCGCCGAGCGCGGTCAGATCGGTCGCGCCCAGGGTGAGCGCGGTGGCGAGGGCGACGTCGCCCATCTGTTGCAGCGACGACCGGCTCAGGCGATCGGGTGTGTCGAGCGGTGTGTGGTAGTAGGCGCTGCCCCCGGCGATCGCGGTGTCGTAGCCGTGGAGGCCCGCCTCGTCGAATCGGCGGAAGTCGGTGTCGTTGGGCAACGCCTCGAACGCCGTCTGCGTGAACGAGTCGGCCAGTGCGTCCGGTGCCTGCGCCAGGATGCGGACCAGATCCGCGTTGGGGGAGGAGATCCGGAACGTCAGCGGCATCCCGGCGTTGCCCCGAGCCTCGTGGTTGAGCACCACCATCGGGCCCGGAAACGGGGGCGGCTGCGTCGTGAACAGCTGGGCGCCCAGTAAGCCCCGTTCCTCACCGTCGGTGACCAGAACCACGACGTTGTTGCGGGGCCGCTCGCCGTCGGTCAGGGCACGGGCCGTCTCGAGGACGGTGCCGACCCCGATGCCGTCGTCGGAGGCGCCGGGGGAGGCGGTCACGGTGTCGTAGTGCGCGGCCAGCACGACGGTTCCGGTGGGATCCGTGCCGGCCAGCGTCGCGACGACGTTGCTCAGCCGGGCGCCGCGCCGGGTGTGGGAATCGGTCGGCGTGAACCAGCCGACGCCCTCCTGCACGGTGGTGTCCCAGCCGAGATCGTCGAGGACGCGCACCAGGTAGTCGCGCGCCGCGGTGTGGCCGGGTGACGCGAGCGGTCGCGGTTCGGCGGCCACGACGTCGATGTGTTCGGCCGCGCGCGCCGCGCTGAATTCGGAGGGCGGAGCGTCGGCGCCGAGCGGAGCGGCGGGATCGGGGACGACCGTCGCGGCGACCCCGACGAGGAGAACGACGAGCAGGCCCAGCACGTTCGGCAGGCGATCCATGCTGGGAGCGTAGCGGAGGAACAGCCGTACCCCCGGGCACTGGACCGGGGGTACGGCTGTAGCGGGTGGAGCGTCAGGAAGCGGGCGACCAGCTGTCCGGACCGAAGACCTCGTAGTGGATGTTCTCGGCCGGGATGTTGCGCTCGATCAGGGCCTCGCGCATCGACAGCATGAACGGCAGCGGACCGCACAGGTAGGCCTGGGTGTCGGGATCGAGCGGCAGGTCGCTCAGCTCGGCGCGACCGAGGCGGACCGTCGCGAGCGGCTGACGGGCACCGAGATCCTCGTACCAGCGGTGTACCTCGGCTCCGGGGATGCGTTCGACGAGCGTCGCCAGCTCCTGGCGGTGCGCGTGGTTCGCGACGGACCGGTCTGCGTGCAGCACCGAGACCCGGCGGGCGTCACCGGTTTCCGCGAGATGCGAGAGCATGCCGATCATCGGGGTGCAGCCGATACCGGCCGACGCGAGGAACAGCGGCGCGTCGTTCTCGGTGAGAACCAGGTCGCCGAAGGGCGTGGTCACCTGAAGCTCGTCTCCCTCGAAGACGTTCTCGAACAGGTAGTTCGAGACCTCGCCGGCGGGGGCGACGGTGCCGTCCTCGGTGGGGTGCGCGAGCACACGCTTGACGGTGATGCGCCAGTCCCCCTGCGACGGCGCGCTCGACAAGCTGTACTGGCGGATCTGACGGGCGCCGTCGGGAAGCTTGACGCCGACCGAAAGGTACTGTCCGGCACGGAATCCCGGAAGGGGAGCGCCGTCGAGTGAAGTGAGGACGAAGGAGACGGTGTCCGCGGACTGGTAGACACGTTCGGCGACACGCACGTTGCGCCACACGTCACCGGGAGCCACACCGGCGGCCTTGTAGAGGTCGTCCTCCATCTTGATCAGGGTGTTGGCCATCAGCCAGTACACCTCGTCCCACGCTGCGGCTACCTCGGGAGTAACTGCCTCGCCGAGGATTTCGACGATCGCCTCGAAGAGGTGCTTGTGCACGATCCAGTACTCCTCGGGCTTGATGCCGAGCGAGGCGTGCTTGTGGGCGATGCGGGACAGGATCGTCTCGACACGGGCCGGATCGGGATCGAGCTGCAGCGTCGCGAACGCCGCGATGGAGCCGGCCAGTGCCTTCTGCTGCTCACCCTGCTTCTGGTTGCCGCGGTTGAACAGGTCGCGTTCGAGTTCGGGATGTGCGGCGAACATCTTCTTGTAGAACAAGGGGGTGATGTCACCGATGGCGGCGCCCACGGCGGGCAGCGTCGCCTGGATCACTTCCTTGGATTCGGGTGAGAGCGGCATCGTTGGGCTCCGTTCTTGAGGGGTTCCGGGGAACGCGGTCGTACTTGTGGGCTGTTCAGACGGCAGGACGGGTGAGCTGCAGCAGCACAGGATTCTGTTGCGCCGTAGCAAGATCCGCGATGGTGACGGAGTCGAGTGCGGCGTAGAACGCTTCCTGCGCGTCGCGCAACGCCTTGCGAAGGCTGCAACCGGACCGCAGCGGGCACGGTTTCCCTCCCTCGCAGTCGACGACTTCGTCGTCGCCTTCGAGTTGCCGAGCCAGCCATCCGATGGAGGCGGACCGGCCGAGTTCGGTGATGGTCAGGCCACCGCCGCGGCCGCGACGGGTGGTGACGACACCGAGCTCGCTCAGGCGGGCAACCACCTTGGTGGTGTGTGCGTAGGACAGATTCAGTTGCTCGGCAACATTTTTGGTGCTGGGCAGGCTGTCCGCCGCGGTGGCTGCCAGGTGCATGACAACTCGCAGTCCGAGATCGGTGAACTGGGTGAGTTGCATGGACACAGACTAGATAATTTGCATCCGATATGACAATTTAATGTGACCCGGATCGCAGAATCGAAGATTCCGATGTATCCATCGTGCCGATCCGCTAGTGCTGCCGCCAGAGAAGTCCGGGCCCGATCCCGGTGGGACCAAAGTCCGTACCCGAGCCCGAGGCGGCGGGTTAGCCTCGGATCGTGACGCTTCCAGAAGGCAACAATCAGGTGGTCGTCGGTGTGGACGGATCGGCCGCATCGACAGCAGCGGTCCGCTGGGCCGCCGCGACCGCGGCGGCTCGCGACCTCGTGCTCCGCATCGTCCACGTCATCGACTTCTCGCCGACCGGCTACGCCGGGGCGCCGTACGTCGAGTCCGCGAAGGTCTTCGAATGGGCCGAGGAGGACGGGCGGGTCATGCTGTCCGACGCCGCGGCCGTCGCTCGCGCGGTCGCCCCGGACGTGCGGATCGAGACCACGCTCGTGCCGGCCGGTGGATCGCACTGGTTCGTCGAGGAGTCCGCCCGGGCCCGCATGATCGTGCTGGGCGCGTCCGGCAGCGGGCGGATCGGGCAGGCCCTGCTCGGATCCACCCCGATCGTGGTCGCGAGCCACGGGCACTGCCCGGTCGTGGTGGTGCGCGGTGACGAGCCCGACCCGACCGCGCCCGTCGTCGTCGGAGTGGACGGCAGCCCGATCAGCGAGCGCGCCGTCGCCGCCGCGTTCGAGGAAGCCTCGCAGCGCGGGGTCCCGCTCGTCGCCGTCCACGTCTGGAGCGACGTCAAGGTGGGCACCTTCTCCGGGGCCGATCGGGCCGAGCTGCTCGACCCGCGGGCGTTCGAGGACAGCGAGCAGGTGCTGCTCGCCGAACGCCTCAGCGGCTACTGCGAGCGGTACCCGGATGTGGTCGTGCACCGCGAGGTGTACCTCGACGGGCCGCGCCTGCACCTGCAGGCGTGGAGCGAAAAGGCGCAGCTCGTCGTCGTCGGCAGCCGCGGCCGCGGTGGCTTCACCGGCCTGCTGCTCGGCTCCACCGGCAACGGTCTGATCCGGGAAGCGCACTGCCCGGTGATGGTGGTGCGTCCCGCGTAAGCCCGAAGTGCTGACGGTAGGGTTCGGGTGCACGGTTTCGACGAGTGCCCTTCCGGGCGCCGCACGATTGGGGAAGATGCATGCGCATCGGGATGGGATTGAACTACAGCGGCGGATTCGCCGAGACGGCCGCCGAGGTCGCAGACCTGGAGCGGGCCGGTCTCGACATCGTCTTCGTCCCGGAGGCGTACTCGTTCGACGCGGTCAGCCAGCTCGGCTATCTCGCCGCGAAGACCACGCGGGTCGAGCTGGCGTCCGGCATCTTCCAGCTGTACACCCGGACCCCGAGCCTGACCGCGATGACGGCGGCCGGTCTCGACTTCGTCTCCGACGGCCGCTTCGTCATGGGTATCGGCGCCTCCGGTCCGCAGGTCATCGAGGGCTTCCACGGCGTCCCCTACGACGCGCCGCTCGGACGCACCCGCGAGATCGTCGACATCTGCCGGCAGGTGTGGCGCCGCGAGAAGGTCCAGCACCAGGGCCGGTACTACCAGATCCCGCTGCCCGCCGACCGCGGCACCGGCCTGGGCAAGCCGCTGAAGATCATCAATCAGCCGGTGCGGGAACGCATCCCGATCGTCATCGCATCGCTCGGCCCGAAGAACGTCGCGATGACCGCCGAGATCGCCGAGGGCTGGGAGCCGATCTTCTACTACCCGGAGAAGGCCGCCGACGTCTGGGGCGACGCCCTCGCGAAGGGCAAGGCCAAGCGCGACCCGTCGCTCGGTGACCTCCAGATCTACACCACCCCGGCGCTGGCCATCGGCGAGGACGTCGACCACATGCTCGAGTGGATCAAGCCGCACCTCGCGCTGTACATCGGCGGCATGGGCGCCAAGGGCAAGAACTTCTACAACGACCTCGCCGTCCGCTACGGCTACGCGAAGGAAGCCGAAATCATCCAGGACCTCTACCTGGCCGGCAAGAAGCAGGAAGCGGCCGCCGCGGTTCCCGACGATCTGGTGCGCGCCGTCTCGCTCATCGGACCGGAAGGCTATGTCCGCGAACGCGTCGCCGCATTCGCCGAATCCGGCGTCACCACCCTGTCGGTGACCCCGCTCGCCGCCGACAGCGCCGGCCGGATCCGCCTGATCGAGCAGCTCCGGGCAATCTGCGACTGACAGACCCACCGCGTCAACATCGAGAAGAGGACACAGATGAGCGATCCCAAGCCGATCGTCGTGGCCGTCGACGGGTCGGAAGCGGCTACCACCGCCGTGATCTGGGCGGCGCGCACCGCCGCGGCCCGTGGCCTGCCGTTGCACATCGTCACCGTCGTGCACGTGCCGTCGTTCTACTACTCCGAGCCCTACCTGGCGCAGAGTTTCCACCAGGAGATGAAGGACACCGCGCGGGCCCGGCTGGACAGCTCGGCCGTCCTGGCGCGGCAGACCGCCGAGGAGATCGGCCGTCCTCTCGAGGTGACCACCGCCCAGGTCGAGGGGAAGGTCGCGCAGACCCTCGTCGACCTGTCCGCCCACGCCCGGCAGCTCGTTCTCGGGTCGCGCGGTCTCGGTGAGGTGAAGGGCCTGCTCGTCGGTTCGGTGACGCTTGCGGTCGCCGCGCATTCGCACGCACCGGTCGCGGTGGTGCGCGGGCGCACCCTCGACGGTGCACCGCCCGCAGAGGGGCCGGTCGTCGTCGGTGTCGACGGCTCCGAATCCTGCGAGGCGGCCGTCGAGGTCGCGTTCGAGGAGGCCGCGGCACGACGAGCGACCCTCGTCGCCGTCAACGTGTGGAGCGACGTCAGCGTCCAGCCGTCGCTCGGTGCGGTGCCCGAGGATCCGCAGTGGAGCACCATCCAGACCGGGGAGGAAGTGGTGCTCGCCGAGCGCCTCGCCGGGTTCCGGGAACGCTACCCGGACGTCGTGGTGGAACGGGTGGTCGCGCGGGACCGGCCGGTGCGGGTCCTGAGCGAATACGCCGAGACCGCACAGCTTCTCGTCGTCGGCACCCGTGGTCGCGGGGGATTCAAGGGCCTGCTGCTCGGTTCGACCAGCAACGCGCTGATCCAGACCGCGGACTGCCCGGTCATCGTGGTGCGCCCGTACGACGCGCCGTAACGGGTGGCGGTTCGGTCCCACCGGGGCCGAGCCGCCACCCGCCGGTGGGGATTCGGCTTCGGCTCAGCCGAACTCGTCGATTCCCCGCTCGCGGAGTTGTGCCCACACGTCCGCCGGGTGCACCCCGCGGCGGATCGCGTCGTTCTCGATGAGAACCCCCAGCATCAGCGACGTCAGATACGCGGCGTCCTCCGCGTGTTCGGTCGCGTAGCGGGCGCGCAGCCAGCCGGATGTGTTCTGCTGCTTGGCGTTTCGTGCCATCTCCAGGACCGCGTGGAACAGCTCGTCCGCCGGCTTCTCGGTCGGGGCGCTCACGCGTCGACCTTCTCTTCGCGCTTGGACTGTCGGGCGAGTGCGCGGTCGCGGGACTCCTCGAACCGCACCGCCTGTGCCTCGAGGTCCACCAGGAACCGGTCGAGCTGCTCGCGCAGATCCTCACCGCGCGCACCGAAGTCGGTGCGTTCGAAGATCCGCCACTTGCGCAGCACCGGCTGCACGACGTCGTCGAGATGCTGACGCAGGTCGTAGATGCCGCCCTTGGCGATGAGCACGGCGTTGCGCCGGAAGCCCGCCATCGACGCGCCCGGCATCCGGAAGTTGGTGAGAATCCGCACGACCGCCTCGAGGGTCTGATCGGGTGCGACGTCGAGCGCCCCTTCGACGATGTTGCGGTAGAACATCATGTGCAGGTTCTCGTCCGCGGCCACTCGTGCGAGCATCCGGTCCGCGATCGGATCGCCGCAGGCCTTGCCGGTGTTGCGGTGGGATACGCGGGTGGCCAGTTCCTGGAAGGTCACGTACGACACCGAATCGAGCATCGACGTGGCGCCGGGCGCGAACCCGTTCGTCATGTGCTCCATCCGCGCGTTCTCGAGCGCCACCGGATCGACCCCGCGGGTGACCACCAGATAGTCGCGCATGACGATCGAGTGCTTGTTCTCCTCGGCGGTCCACCGCCCCACCCACGTGCCCCACGCCCCGTCGAAACCGAAATGCTCGGCGATCTCGCGGTGGTACGACGGCAGGTTGTCCTCGGTGAGCAGATTCGTGATCATCGCGGCCTTCGCCGTCTCGCTGAGCGAGGACTGCTCCGGATCCCAGTCGACGCCGCCCAGCGCCGCGAAGTTCCGGCCGTCGTCCCAGGGGACGAAGTCGTGCGGATGCCAGTCCTTCGCCATCGCCAGGTGCCGGTTGACGTTCTCCTCGGCGACCGGTTCGAGTTCGCGGAGCAGTTCGATGTCCGTGAGTCGTCTTGTCACAGTGCGAATCCCTCGTCTCGGTGTCAGTATCCGATGCGCATGATCAGTTGCGGCAATCCCGGCAGGGAGAGCCGCTCGGCGAACCGCGCCGCCGAGTCCTCGACGCGCAGGGGGTGGGTGAGCACCGACGCCGAGAGCCTGGCATCGACCGCGGCCAGCCAGGCTCGTTCGGTCGCGATCCCCACCCGGATCAGATCGAGCGGCTCCGACGTGGCGGTGGTGAACACCAGCACCGACTCCCGGTCGATCGCCTCGGCGAGAGCGGTGGTGTTGGGAATACCGGTGGTGACCAGCGCCTTGCCGGCGGCGCCGCCCACGTCCAGGCCGGCGTCCCAGTCGGTGACGACCTCCGCGCTGCCCTCGGGCTGCCAGTGCGATGTCCACGAGAACATCTCGCGCTGGTAGTGCGGGTTGCGGCGGACCTCCTCCGCCGAGTAGGTCAGCGTGTCGGCCAGGACCGGCGCCTCGTCGGACGCCAGCAACCGCACCTGCACACCGGGTACCTCGGCGACCGCGGCCATCACGTCCGCGAGGGTCTCAGCCGCCACGGGAATCCGCGCGAACGATTCACGATGACTGCGGCGATGCGAGATCGCGGCGTAGAAGCGCAGGTCGGAACCCGACGGGGGATGCACCTCCACGGCGTCGACCCGCGCGATCAACTCGGGTCGTTCCGGGTCCGGCAGGAGCGTGGTGCGAGTGCGCCAGCCCAGGACGCGGATACCCAGTTCGAGGTTGGCCAGTGCCGTACCGCACGAGATCAACCGGTCCGGCCGCAGCGGATCGAGACCCGGCTCGGCGAACTCGAGCCGCTCGTCGAGTTCAGCGGAACGGCCCGGCAGGCGGAGGTTCCAGGGCTGGGTGTCGTGGATCGACGGTGCCTCGATGACGGCGCGCGCGATGATCTCGGTGTCTCCGGTGGTCCAGGTGTCGCTCGGGACGGCCATGTCGAACTCCTCGTCTCGTCGGGCACCTCACGCAGGTCACGGGATGTTTCCACGAGGATCACCCACCGCAGGTGCTGCGCGCAGCGGGCGAAGGTCCCGAAACAGTCGTCGAACGGCCCGACGTCGCCACGGTTGCACCGAACTGGGACGATGGACCCGACCGTGTGAAAGGAAGGTGGCTCCGATGCCTCGCGTGTTTCTCGTCGACGATCACGAAATCGTCCGGCGTGGTCTGGTCGACCTGCTCAGCAGCGTGCCGGATTTCACCGTCGTCGGTGAGGCGGCGTCGGTGGGGGAGGCGCTGGCGCGCATCCCCGGCAGCGGTGCGGAGGTGGCGGTGCTCGATGTGCGCCTGCCGGACGGCAACGGCGTCGAGTTGTGCCGTGAGCTGCGGGCGCGGATGCCGGAACTGCGGGCCCTGATGCTCACGTCCTTCGCGGACGACGAAGCGCTGTTCGACGCGATCATGGCGGGCGCGTCCGGGTTCGTGCTCAAGCAGATCCTGGGCACCGATCTGGTCTCGGCGATCCGGACGGTCGGGGAAGGCGGGTCGCTGCTCGACAGCCGCGCCACCGCCGCGCTCATGGACCGCATCCGCGCCTCCCGGACCGCCGATCCGCTGGCCGAGCTGTCCGAGCAGGAACGGGCCGTCTTCGAACTGATCGGTGAGGGCCTGACCAACCGCGAGATCGCGGAGCGGCTGTTCCTGGCGGAGAAGACGATCAAGAACTACGTCTCGCGGCTGCTGTCGAAACTGGGCATGCAGCGACGCACGCAGGCCGCGGTGCTGGCGACCGAACTGCGCAAGGAACGCGGGAACGGTCCCGCCTGACCGTGCCGGCCCTGCCGGGGCGGTCCGGTCAGAGCGGCACCGTCCACAGCACGCGGGTGCCGCCGTCCGGGCCGGGTCCGATGCTGCACTCGCCCGCGCACTGCTCGGCGCGGCGTTCCAGATTCGCCAGCCCGCTGCGATGCGGGGTCGCCGGCAAACCCGTTCCGTTGTCGACGATCTCGATGGAGAACGACTCGCCGGCGGTCACCGAGACGGTGATCTTGTCGGACTGCGAATGCCGCAGCGCGTTGCTCAGCCCCTCCCGCAGCACCGCCTCGGCGTGCGGGTGGATCCGGTCGGGGACGAGGGTGTCGATCGGACCGACGAACTGCACGTTCGGGGCGACGGACGAGTGGATGCTCAGGTCGCCGACCGCGTCGAGCAGTCGCCGGCGCAGACTCGTCGATGCCGCCGCGCCCGTGGTGTGCAGATCGAAGATCGTGGTCCGGATCTCGCGTACGGTCCGGTCCAGCTGTTCCACCGCATGCTGGACCACTTCCGAGACCCGCTGGGGATCGGCACCGGGCACCATCGCGCTCTGCAGGCTCATGCCTGTGGCGAACAGGCGCTGAATCACGTTGTCGTGCAGGTCCTGTGCGATCCGATCGCGATCGGCGAGGACGTCGAGCAGCCGCTTCTTGCGTTGCTGCTCGGCGAACTCGAGTGCCACCGCGGCGAGATTCGCCATCGATTCGAGGTGCGCGACGTCCTCGCTGTCCCACGGGTCGGTGCCGGGCGCGCGCGTCACGATCAGCACACCGGTGACGGGGGAGGTCGCCGACAACGGCAGCACCACCGCGCTCCCCGCGGTGCCCGCACCCGCCGACGGCAACCCCTCCAGAGTCTCGGTGCGCACCGGGCGCCGCGATCGAAGAGCTTCCAGCACAGGCGAATCGGTGAGATCGATGAGGACCGGCCCGGTCGCCGGTGCGGCGGGTGACGCGGCGCGCACAGTGCCGTGCGAGCCGTCCACCAGGACGACGAAAGCACCGGCGCCGCGTGCGAGGTCGCGGACCTGACCGGTGAGCGACCCGAGCGTTTCGTCGACCGACCCGCCGACGAGCAGACGCGCGTTGATCGAAGCCATCGCGGCCAGCCAGCGTCCGCGGGTGACCGAACCCTCGAACAGCCGGGCGTTTTCGACGGCCATGCCCGCCGAGGTCGCGAGGACCTTGATGATGACCTCGTCCTCCTCGGTGAACGCCGGAGCGTCCAGCTTCTCGGTGAGGTAGATGCTGCCGAACACCTTGCCGCGGATCATGATCGGCGTGCCGAGGAAGCTCTTCATCGGTGGATGGTTCGGTGGGAACCCGACCGAGGCGGGGTGCGTGGACAGGTCCCCCAGCCGCACCGGTTTCGGGTCGTTGATGAGCAACCCGAGGAGACCGCGGCCCTCCGGCAGGTGACCCATCCGGCTGCGCTCGGTGGGATTGATTCCCTCGTACACGAATTCGGACAGGCCACCGTCCGCGGCGCGGACCCCGAGCGCACCGTAGCGGGCATCGAGCAGCGATACCGCGGTCTGCACGATGCGCTGCAGCATCGAATCGAGTTCGAGACCCGACCCCACCACCAGCACGGCCTCGAGCAGGCCGCGCAGCATCGCCGGGTCGGTGTCGGCGTCGTCGAGCCTGCCGCGCAGTTCGGACAGCAGGCTGTCGATGGCCGAGTCGGTTGCCTCGCTCACAGTGTCTCCTCGAGCAGTTTCAGCACCGCGGCGACCGCCTCACCGGACGGGTCGGTTTTCGCGCGGCTCAGGTCGTGACCGGCGGCAGGCACCTCGACGAGCGCGGTCGCCGCCGGGATCAGAGTGGATGCCTCCAGCAGTTCGGCGACGGTCCCGAACGGGTCGCGGGCACCGTGGACGAACACCGTGGGCACCGCGACGTCGGGCAGGTGCTCGGTGCGGGCCTTCTCGGGCTTGCCCGGCGGATGCAACGGATACGAGATCAGCACGAGCGCGTCGGCGATCTTCGGCTGCTCCGCCACGAGCATCGACGTCTGCCGGCCCCCGTAGGAGACACCGCCGAGCAGCAGCGGACCGTCGGTGCGGTCCCGCAGTGCCGCCGCCGCCGCGGCGACCCCGGCACGGTCCTCGGCCGCGCGCGACGGCTGCGGCGGACCCTTCGGATTGCGCCGGCGGAACGGCAGGTCGTACCGCAACGAGAGGAATCCGTGCTCGGCGAAACGGTCGCACACACGCTGCAGGATCGCGGCGTCGCTGGTGCCGCCGGCGCCGTGGGTCAACGCGACCGCGCCGCGCGGCGGGCCGTCGGGAACATGCAGGCTGCCGCGCACCGTCTCGGTGTCCACGAGTTCGACGCTCACACCCGATACCGTAGTCGTCCGCCGGAAACGGCCTCGGGCGATGTCACCGTCGTCGATCACGCCCCGGTGTCGGTGGCTCCGGGGGTGCGGGTGGGGTCGCGCAGCACCCTCGTCCAGATCCGGTGCAGCATCCCCGCGAACACCAGGACCCAGGCGACGACCGCGACCCACAGTTCGACGGAGCCGACCATGCCGACGAGGGGCAGCTCGTCGGCGCGGCCGAGGTAGATCCCGGCGACCGCGTACATGCCGAGCGGGAACACGATCGACCACAGCGACGAGTCGTAGGTCAGCGGAACCCGGTGGGTGCGGTGACGCCACCAGCCCGCCGCGATCAGAGGCGGGAACAGCCAGGTCGCGAACGCCCAGATCACGACGGCCAGGCCCGCGATCAGTCCGCGGGTGGCCTCGACCATGGGTGCGTCGGCCATCTCCACGATGCGGGAGCCGGCCACCACGGTGATCGAGCACGCGCCCATCGACACCCAGTAGGGGGCGGTCAGCTCGGTCGGGCGCAGCGGATACTGCAGCAGCCGTGCCGCCACGAAGATGCCGGCCGCGGCGTACAGGAACAGGCCGACACCCCACGTGAAGACGGCCACCGCCGCGAGCAGCCGTTCGAAATCGCGGTACACCGGCTGCAGGGTGGCCGCGGCGATCGCGACGGATTCGCTCGCGACCACCCAGACGAACCAGGTGCCGTTGGCCTTCGCGAGCACCGGGCGCTGCGTGGTGCCGAGAACCGCCGTCCACGGAATCACGTAGCCGAGCACCAGCCAGGTGACGGCGGCGACGACGAGCAGCACCGCCGCGGTCGAATGCCAGCCCTCGGTCATCAGGCGGATTCCGAGGACGTTGCTGCCCGCGATGAACGTGAAGAACCCGAACGCGCGGCCCGAGTCGGCCATGTCCGCGCGCATGTCGTGCCGGAACGCGATCAGCCGCCACAGCGACAGCACCACCAGCACCGCGTACCCCACGGCCGCGACGACCAGTACGGCCGTCGACGCCACGGAGTGGCCCTCCAGGTGCAGCCCGATCGAGACGATGCCGGCGGCCATGACGAACGCGAAGTAACCGGGCGATAGCGCGCGGACCGAGTCGCGCATCCGAGTCGAGATCTCCACCCCGTGCAAGCTACTTCAGCAGCCGGGACAGTTTCCGGTCCGCGAGGATCTTGCCGCCGGTCTGACAGGTCGGGCAGTACTGGAATGACCGTTCCGAATACTCGACCTGGCGGACGGTGTCGCCGCACACCGGGCACGGCAGGCCCGTGCGCGCGTGCACCCGCATCCCGGATCGTTTCTCGCCCTTCAGGCGCGCGGCGTCTTGTCCCACCGACCGCGCGACCGCGTCGGTGAGGGTCGCGCGCATCGCGTCGTGCAGGGCGTGGATCCGGTCCTCGGTGAGGCGGCCCGCGGTCGCGAAGGGCGACAGGCGTGCGGTGTGCAGGATCTCGTCGGAGTAGGCATTGCCGATCCCGGCGAGGACGGACTGGTCGACCAGCACGGTCTTGAGCCGCGATGTGCTGCCGCGCAGCAGTCTCGCGAGGTCGTCGGCGGTGACGTCGAGCGCGTCCGGTCCGAGCCGTGCGATGCCGGGCACCTTGTGGGGGTCCTCGACGACCCAGACGGCCAGCCGCTTGCGGGTGCCGGCCTCGGTGAGGTCGACGGCGGGGGTCGTCGCGTCGGGGGTGAACAGGTGGATGCGGAGCGCGAGCGGTCCCTTGCCGGGGCGCGGTGGTGTGGGCGACGGGTCGTCGATCCAGCGCAGCCACCCGGCTCGCGACAGGTGGGTGACGAGCGAGAGGTCGCCGCAGTCGAGGCACAGGAACTTGCCGAAGCGGCGCGCGCCGGTGATGTCGCGGCCCTGCAGGGCCGTGATCGGCGGGTCGGCGGTCTGCAGCACGCTGATCGACGCGACGTCGATGCGGCCCACGACCGAGCCGACCGCGTGCTCCCGCAGGAACCCGGCCAGTGCCTCCACCTCGGGCAGTTCGGGCATAGGGTGCAGCCTACGGCTGCCCGTGTCTATTTGTGGCGGCTCCAGCCGCCACAAGGGCACACCGCGGGGAAGCCGTAAACTTGCCGGCGTGACTGTGCCGACCCCGTACGAAGACCTGTTGCGCCTCGTCCTCGAGACGGGCACCCCGAAGGCCGACCGCACCGGGACCGGGACGCGCAGCCTGTTCGGGCATCAGATGCGCTTCGACCTCGCACAGGGATTCCCGCTGATCACCACGAAGAAGGTCCACCTCAAGTCCATCGTGTACGAGCTGCTGTGGTTCCTGCGCGGCGACTCGAACGTGCGATGGCTGCAGGAGCACGGCGTCACCATCTGGGACGAATGGGCCGACGCCGACGGCGAGCTCGGACCCGTCTACGGCGTGCAGTGGCGGTCCTGGCCGACCCCGAGCGGCGAACACATCGACCAGATCAGCCAGGTCCTCGAGACGATCCGCAACAACCCGGATTCGCGGCGCATGATCGTCTCCGCCTGGAACGTCGCCGACCTCGACGACATGGCGCTGATGCCGTGCCACGCGTTCTTCCAGTTCTACGTCGCCGACGGCAAGCTCAGCTGCCAGCTCTACCAGCGCAGCGCCGACCTGTTCCTCGGCGTGCCGTTCAACATCGCCAGCTACGCGCTGCTCACCCACATGGTGGCGCAGCAGACCGGCCTCGAGGTCGGCGAGTTCATCTGGACCGGCGGCGACTGCCACATCTACGACAACCACATCGAGCAGGTCACCGAGCAGCTCGGGCGCGAGGCCTACGAGTACCCGACGCTGAAGCTGAACCGCCGGGATTCGCTGTTCGACTACGAGTTCGAGGACGTCGAGGTCGTCGGCTACCGGCACCATCCCGCGATCAAGGCGCCGGTGGCGGTGTGACCGGGGCGCTGACCCTGATCTGGGCCCAGGCCCGCGGCGGCGTCATCGGACGGGACGGGACGATCCCGTGGCACATCCCGGAGGACATGGCGTTCTTCAAGGAAGCCACGATGGGGCTGCCCGTCGTCATGGGACGGCTCACCTGGGATTCGCTGCCTGCGAAGTTCCGGCCGCTGCCGGGCCGGCGCAACATCGTCGTCACCCGCAACCCCGACTGGACCGCCGACGGAGCCGAGGTCGCCGGCAGCGTCGAGGCGGCGCTGGGCCTCGTCGACGGTGCCGACGCCGCCGTCATCGGCGGTGGCCAGATCTACGCGCAGGCCATGCCGCACGCGACGCGGCTGCTGGTCACCGAGGTCGATCTCGACGTGGACGGTGACGCCGTCGCTCCCGAGATCGGACCGGGCTGGACGGTCACCGAACAGGGCGAATGGCAGCAGTCCCGGTCCGGTATCCGGTTCCGCTGGGTCGGGTACTCGCGAACCTGAGACCGCGCCCGCGGGGTGGGCCATACTGCGAAGATGGACAAGCTCTCCCTCACCGCCATGGCCCGGCAGCAGCTCAAACTCGCGGCGGCATCGAGCAACGGGCGCAGTTCGCAGACCGTGCTCGGCGGGCACACCAAGCACCTTCGGCAGACGGTGATCGCGCTGCTCGCCGGACACGAACTCGGCGAGCACGACAGTCCCGGGGAGGCGACCATCCAGGTTCTGTCCGGGCAGTTGTCGCTGATCGCTGGGGACCAGTCCTGGAAGGGTTCGGCCGGGGACTTCCTCGTGATTCCCCAGTCGCGGCACAGCGTGGCCGCCCTCGAGGACGTGGCGTTCCTGCTGACCGTCGCGAAGTGATCCGCTACGGGCAGACGGGGGTGCGATAGCCCGCGTAGCCCTCCCAGGCGAGCCGGCGTTCCCGCCGCGGATCGTGTTCCACCCGGGTCGGCACGTCGAAGATCGTCGTCGCGCGCTCCCGCTCGTCGTACTGCGGCCACGACGGCAACGGCTCACCGTGCCGTGCGAAGTGCAGCCAGTGCCGCTGCACGGCGTCGCTGACGAGGCGCAGCCCGCGGCGACCCCCGAGGGCCGTGTACGCCCGGCCCAGTGGCGTGTCCACCTGATCGAACACCGAGAGCAGTTCCACCGCGTGCGTCGCATCGAACCCGGACACGCGCGCGAGCCGGGGCGCGAAGTCGAAGCGGTAGCTGTAGGTGGGTGCGAACCGCGAATGGGCCTGCGCGATCTGGATCGACGGATACCAGAAGGTGAGGTCGCCGCCGAGATCGACGGCGGCCCGTTCACCCGGATAACCCGGATAGGCCGACACGACGCGGTCGCGGGCCGCTTCGTCGGTGAGCGCGAACATCCGGTCGATGCGGTCCGGGTTCGTCGGCAATCCGTCGAGGAATCGCGGGAACAGGGCGCCTTCCCGGTCGTTGGTGCCGATGATCAACGGAACCCGTTGCGCCGCACCCGATTCGTACGCGTCGAGCGGATGGGTGGGCAGGAAGTCGCCGTCGACCACCGGACCGAACACGTGCAGGCCGGGGGAGGCGTGCAGCGTCTCCCGGGACAGCCGGTTCCCGGTGCGGCCGAGTTCGGCGGGCGTCGCGGCGTCGAGCGCGGCCGCCGCGGAATCGGCGTCGGCGCCGAGCAGTTCGACGAAGCGCGCGGCCCACTCGGCGGCGCGCGGCGCATCGACCACCAGGTCCGGTGCGGAACTCTGCGCGATCGCCTGCGCGAACAGACCGCGCGAGGCGGGGGTCGCCAGCAGGGTGGTGACCGCGTTGCCGCCCGCGGACTCGCCGAATACGGTCACGTTGCCGGGGTCGCCGCCGAACGCGGCGATGTTGCGCTGCACCCATTCGAGGGCGGCCACCTGGTCGCGCAGCCCCAGGTTGGAGTCGAACCGCCGGGCCGGGGTCGAGAACGCCGAGAAATCGAGGTAGCCGAGGCTGCCGAGCCGGTAGTTGAGCGACACGTAGACCACGTCGCCGCGGCGCACCAGCGACTGTCCGCCGTAGAGCGACAGCGCGCTCGTGCCGAGCGTGTAGGCGCCGCCGTGCACGAACACCATCACCGGGCGCGGCGTCGCCGACCGGGCGGCGGGAGCGATGACGTTGAGGGTCAGGCAGTCCTCGCTGATCGCCAGGCGTTCCCGGCTGCCGGTGAAGGCGCCTCTCGGGGCCTGGCACGCCGCATTGCCGAAGCGCGTCGCGTCGAGTTCCCCGGTCCACGGCTGCACCGGCTGCGGCGCCCGCAGTCGCAGCGGGCCGACCGGCGGCTGCGCGTACGGGATGCCCCGCCACGACAGGAGGTCGCCGACGCGGCTGCCGCGGACCGCGCCGTCGGCGAGTGTGACCAGGGTCTCGGGGGTCATGTGCGCAACTGTACGTGACGGGCCGTCACAGCTGCCGGTGTTCGCTGTCCCGCGGTCACCAGGGCCGGGCCTCGAGTCCGCGATCGGCGAGTTCGGCATCGGCGTACACGCGCAAGGTCGCGGCGTCCGGGAACCGATCGGTGTCGAGCGCGACGAGCGAGAGCGTGTAGTGCCCGCCCAGCCTGCACAGGTAGGCCGACAGGTGTGTCGACGTGGTGGCTCGGGGCGCGGGCAGGCCCGGGTGCATCGCCCGCGCGGCGAAACCCACGGTGCGGTGCGGTCCGAACGTCTCGAGGCTCTGGGGGATCGGTCCGATGTTGGAACACAACACATCTCGCTCGCCGGCACCCGCCGCGAGCCGCGCGGCCAGCCGATCGGGGACGAGTTGCAGGATCTCGTCGGGGATGCCGTGGGGAGCGCCTTCGGGCGGTCGCCGGTACGCCTCGCGCGCCGCCTCGCGGATCCGCGCGGGGCTGTCCGTCGGTCCGACGACGACCTCGGTGGTCGTCACGCCGTTCGCGGCGGTCCCGGCGTTGCGGGAGTCCACCGGCACCGCGATTCGCACGGGGGAGGGCACCCCGGCGCGACGGGCGATGCCCGCGCCGACGGCGAGGAACAGCGCATTGGGGGTGCCGCCGTCGGCCTCGGCCGCCCGGTCCCATCGTGCGGCGTCGATGTCGAGCAGCGCGGTGACCGGCCTGGCGGTGACCCGCCGGGGC
Source organism: Rhodococcus sp. HM1 (assembly GCF_023218075.1). Lineage (GTDB taxonomy): Bacteria > Actinomycetota > Actinomycetes > Mycobacteriales > Mycobacteriaceae > Rhodococcus. The sequence goes on from NZ_JALPTB010000056.1 coordinate 41,498, forward strand.
GCCGGGCCGTCGCCGGAGGCGGGGGAGTAGCGCACCCCGCGCAGGCCGCGACCGACCCGGCGGATCAGGTCGACGGCATCGCGGACATCCGACGTGCGCTCGGCGCTCGGTGCTTCGACCGTGCCGGCGAGGCCGTCGGTGACGGCGTCGAGCAGGCCGCGGGCGTCGACCAGCACGTGGGAGCACACGAGCGAGACGACGGTGCCGCCACCGGCGAGGGGGGCGGCCGTCAGGGCCCAGCCCGGGTGCCGCTCCGGGTCGACGTCGACCTCGGCCTGCGCGTCCGCCCACGCGAGGATGCCGTCGTCGGGGATCGGGGCGGTCGGGTAGTGCAGGGGCCGCGATTCGACGCTCGGTTCGAATCGGGGGCGTGCGCCGGGCACGCGGGATCGTACGACCCGCCGGCCGAGCGGACCGCCGGCGAGGGCGTCGTGCAGGGAGATCAACAGCGGCAGGTCGACGGTGTCGTCGCTGCGCCACAGCCCCTGCATGACCACCGGCAGGCCGAATCCTCGGTGCCGGTGCAGGAAGATCTCGTCCACCACGCTGAGCCGGTTCACACCTTCGACCGTAGCGCCGACCGTTGACCCAAGGGATGAACTGAGGTTCAATTCTTGCGTGGCCTACCGCCGGACCGCTGCCGTCGAGCAGCGACTCGAAGACCGCCGTGCCGCGATCGCCGCCGCCGCGGTCGCGCTGCTCTCCGAGCACGGCTACCGCGCGCTGTCCATCGCCGCCGTCGCCGAACGCGCCGGAGTCGCCACCGGCACCGTCTACCGTCACTACACCGACAAGTCCGACCTGATGGTCCGGATCTTCCGTGACCTGTGCGCCCGCGAGGTCGAGGCCGTGACCGCCGCAGCCTCCGCCGCCGGGTCCGGCACCGGAAAGGTCGCCGCGATCGTCGAGACCTTCGCGCAACGGGCGCTGCGCAACCCCCGGCTCGCCTACACCCTGCTCGCCGAACCGGTCGACGCGGCACTCGACGCGGAACGGCTCGTGCTCCGCCGCGCGTTCGCGGCCGCGTTCGCCGACGCGATCGGCTACGGCATCGGCACCGGCGAGTTCCCCGAGCAGGACACCGGCCTCGCCGCGGCCGCCCTCGTCGGCGCGGTCGGCGAGGTGCTCACCGACCCCCTGCACACCGGTGCCGCCGCGACCGGCACCGTCCCCGACCTCACCGCTGTCTATTATACACATCTCCGAGCCCACGAGACATGCGCAGAC
>NZ_JALPTB010000057.1 GCF_023218075.1 Rhodococcus sp. HM1
CGGCCGTATCGCGTTCGGGTTCCGTACCCCGGAGAACCAACGCCGCCGGGTACGGTGGGCCTGCACTCGACGGTCACGTCGGGTCGCATCCAGCCGGCGCCAATGCCACTGCTAACTGCGAAGAGCCGGTATGGCTTGGCTCGAGATCGTTCGCAGCGGAGCTCTGACCACGATCCAGGATCGTGGACGCGCCGGGGACGCCGAGGCCGGGATCTCCGAATCCGGTGCGGCGGACCTCACCTCGCACGACGCAGCGAACCGCCTCGTCGGCAACGACCCGGTTGCCGCAACCCTCGAGGTGACCGTCGGCGGGCTCGAGATCCGCAGTATCGGGCCGACGATCGTCGCGGTCACCGGCGCCCGGGTCGCGGTCGCGGTGAACGGCCGGCCGAAGGGCGACTACGCGATGCTGCGCCTGAACGACGGTGATGTCCTCACACTCGGCGCCCCGTCGGAGGGATTACGCACGTATGTGGGGGTGCGCGGCGGCATCGACGTGCCGGAGGTGCTCGGCAGCCGCGCCACCGACACGCTGTCCGGGGTCGGCCCGGCGCCCGTGCGCGCCGGGGACCGCCTGCTCGTGGGGGGACTCGCCGCGGAGCTGCCGACGGAAGTGCAGATTCCGCCGCCCGCCGAGACGCCCGAACCGGCCGTGCTGCGGGTCCGTCGCGGACCCCAGGAACACTGGTTCACACCCGGAGCGGTCGAAGCACTGACCAGGGAGATCTGGTCGGTCACACCGGAACTCGATCGCCGCGGAATCCGCCTGCACGGACCGGGGCCCCTGCACCGGGCCGGTCGGGACAGGTTCGCCGGCGAGCCGACGGTCGCGGGAGCGATCCAGGTTCCCCGGGACGGGCATCCCATCCTGCTGCTCGCGGACCATCCCGCCGTCGGCGACTATCCGGTGATCGCTGTCGTCGTGCCCGAGGACGTGCACATCGCGGCGCAACTGCGGCCGGGACACCACATCCGGTTCCATCGCGCACGGTGACGGGGCGAACCCGTCACCGTCGCCGTGTCACTTGCGGCGCTGACGCGCGATGTCGGCGAGGACGACGCCCGCCGCGACCGACGCATTGAGCGACTCGACGTCGCCGGCCATCGGGATCGACAGGATCGAATCGCACGTCTCGCGGACGAGGCGCGACAGGCCCTTGCCCTCGGAACCGACGACGACCACGACCGGATCGGTGCCGTCGAAGTCGTCGAGGCTCGTGTCGCCACCCGCGTCGAGACCCACGACCCGCACACCCTGGGACTGCCAGTCCTTGAGGGTCCGCGTCAGGTTCGTGGCCCGCGCGACGGGAAGCCGCGCCGCGGCACCGGCGCTGGTACGCCACGCGACGGCCGTCACCGACGCGCTGCGGCGCTGCGGGATGACCACGCCGTGCCCACCGAATGCGGCGACCGAGCGGATGACGGCACCGAGGTTGCGCGGGTCGGAGATGTTGTCGAGCGCCACCAGCAGCGGCCGCTCGTGGTTGTCGCGGGCAGCCGCGATCAGATCGTCCGGGTGCGCGTACCGGTACGGCGGCACCTGGAGACCGATGCCCTGGTGCATGCCGTTCGCGGTGAGCCGGTCGAGCTCGCTGCGCTGCACCTCGAGGATCGAGATCCCCGTCTCGGCGGCGCGCTGGACGGCTTCCTTGAGCCGCTCGTCGGACTCGGCGCCGATCGCGACGTACAGCGCGGTCGCGGGCACACCGGCCCGTAGGCACTCGACGACCGGGTTACGGCCGAGCACCATTTCCGGACCGTCCTCGGCCTTCCGGCCGGCCGGTCGGCGACCTCCGCCACCGCCGCGCTGGTCGGCGTTCTTCGCGGCGGCACGCGCACGCCGGGCAGCGGGATGGTACGGCCGGTCCTCGGCCTTCGGGGTCGCGCCGCGACCCTCGAGACCACGGCGTCGCTGACCGCCGGAGCCGACGACCTGCCCCTTCTTGCTTCCGCCCTTGCGGACTGCTCCGCGGCGCTGAGAATTGCCAGCCATCACTGCCCTGCTTTCAAGGACCACTCGGGTCCGTTCGGCGTATCGGTCACTTCGATGCCCGCCTTCGCCATCCGGGCGCGCACTTCGTCGGCGACCGCCCAGTTCTTCTCCGCGCGCGCGATCTGACGCCGCTCGAGTTCGGCGGCGACGAGCACATCGAGTGCAGCGAGCGCCGCGGATTCGTCGCGGGACTGCTCCAGCCAGTGCGGATCGAGCGGGTCGAGACCGAGGACGCCGAGCATCGCGCGGACCTGGCCCGCGATGTGCACGGCGGCGTCGAGGTCGCCCGCGTCGAGCGCCTTGTTGCCCTCGCTGCGCCGGCCGTGGATCTCGGCGAGCGCCTTCGGCACACCCAGGTCGTCGTCGAGAGCCGCGGCGAACGCCTCGGTCCAGGTCCCGAGAGGGACGTCGCCCGCGCGGTCGCGGGTCTTGAGCACGAACGATTCGAGGCCCCGGTAGGCGGCGGCCGCCTCCTGCAGTGCCGCATCGGAGTACTCGAGCATCGAACGGTAGTGAGCACTGCCCAGGTAGTACCGCAGTTCCTGCGGACGGACGTGCTCGAGCACGTTCGGGATCGACAGCACGTTGCCGAGCGACTTGGACATCTTCTCGCCGCCCATGGTGACCCAGCCGTTGTGCAGCCAGTACCGCGCGAAACCGTCGCCCGCGGCCTTGGCCTGCGCGATCTCGTTCTCGTGGTGCGGGAACACCAGGTCCATGCCGCCGCAGTGGATGTCGAAGGTCCCGCCCAGGTAGTAGCCGGCCATCGCCGAGCACTCGAGGTGCCAGCCCGGCCGTCCGCGACCCCACGGGGTCGGCCAGGACGGTTCACCGGGCTTCTCGGCCTTCCACATCGTGAAGTCGCGGGGGTCGCGCTTGCCCTGGCCCGCGCTCTCGCCCTGGTGGACGTCTTCGAGCTTGTGCCCGGACAGGGATCCGTACTCCGGGTAGCTGAGCACGTCGAAGTAGACGTTGCCGTCGGCCGCGTAGGCGTGGCCCGCGTCGATGAGCCGCTGCATCAGTTCGACCATCTGGGTGATGTGGCCGGTCGCGCGGGGCTCCACGGACGGCGGCAGCACTCCGAGGGCGTCGTAGGCGCGGTTGAAGGCGCGCTCGTACGTCGACTTCCACTCCCACCACGGGCGGCCGGCCTCGGCGGCCTTCCGGAGGATCTTGTCGTCGATATCTGTGACATTTCTCACAAAAGCGACGTCCAGGCCTTGCGCGGACAGCCACCGACGCAGTACGTCGAACGCGACGCCACTGCGCACATGACCGATATGGGGTTCGCCCTGCACGGTGGCGCCACACAGGTACACCGAGGCATGGCCGGGGACCAGCGGGACGAAATCCCGCACGGCCCGCGTTTCGGTGTCGTAAAGGCGCAAGGTCACGACCAGCGATCCTACCGTTCCGTCTCGAGGGGCAGGACCAGAGCAGTCGCGATCGCCGCCACACCCTCGCCGCGGCCGGTGAGGCCGAGCCCGTCGGTGGTGGTCGCCGAGACCGATACCGGGGCGCCGAGCACGTCGGACAGGACCCTCTGCGCCTCGTCGCGACGCGGCCCGATCTTCGGGCGATTCCCGATGACCTGGACCGCGGCGTTCCCGATCGTGAAACCGTTCGCGTCGAGCAGTCGCCGGACCTCGGCGAGCATCGACGCACCGCTCGCCCCGGCCATCTCCGGCCGATCCGTGCCGAACACGGAACCGAGATCGCCGAGACCCGCGGCGGAGAGCAACGCATCGCACAGCGCGTGAGCTGCGACATCACCGTCCGAATGGCCCGAGCACCCGTCGACACCCTCGAACAGCAGCCCCGCCATCCAGCACGGTTTCCCTGCCTCGACAGGATGGACGTCGGATCCGATACCGACTCGCACGGTGCTAACGCTCCTGTTCTCGTTCGGCCGATTCCCGGGCTCCGGTCTCCGACTCGAGCAGCGCTCGGGCCAGGACCAGGTCCAACGGCGTCGTTATCTTGAAGGCCAGAGGGTCGCCGGCGACGGTGTGCACCCGCTCACCGAGCCGTTCGACGAGGCCCGCGTCGTCGGTGGCGTCACCGGCGTCGTCGTTCGCCCGGCGCAGCAACGCGATGTCGAATCCCTGAGGAGTCTGCACCGCACGCAGGGTGGACCGGTCCGGTGTGCCGGTGACCCACCCGTCGGTGTCGATGCTCTTGACGGTGTCGGCGACCGGCAGGACCGGAATCACCGCGTCCTTGCCCTCGCGCAGTTCCCCCGCGACCCGCACGCACAGGTCCGGCGGGGTCAGGGCCCGCGCCGCGTCGTGCACGAGCACGAATCGGGCGTCGCCCGCGGCGTCGAGGCCGGCCCGCACCGAGTCGGCGCGCTCCGCGCCACCGGCGACCACCGTGATGCGTCCGTCCGGGACGGCCCCGACGAGCTCGTCGACGGGTGTCCCGGCCAGTTCGGCGGGCACGACGATCACGACGCGGTCGACCGCGCCGGAGTCGATCATGGTGTGCACCGCACGGTCGAGCATCGTGCGGCCTCCGAGTTCGACGAACGCCTTGGGAAGCGATTCCCCCAGACGTACGCCGCGGCCGGCCGCCGGAATGATTCCGACGACCGGCCCGCTGCGATCGTTCAACTGCTGTTTTTCGATGTTCGCTGCTGCCACGCCTCAGGACGCGGCGGCGAGCACCTCGTCGAGCAGCGTCTCCGCCTTGACGTCGTCCGTTCCCTCGGCGAGCGCGAGCTCACCGACGAGGATCTGCCGAGCCTTGGCGAGCATCCGCTTCTCACCTGCGGAAAGTCCGCGATCCTGCTCACGACGCCACAGGTCGCGCACAACTTCCGCGACCTTGTTCACGTCGCCGGATGCGAGCTTCTCGAGGTTGGCCTTGTATCGGCGCGACCAGTTGGTCGGCTCTTCGGTGTGTGGTGCGCGCAGAACCTGGAAAACCTTGTCGAGGCCTTCTTGCCCGACGACGTCGCGAACACCGACGTATTCCGCGTTTTCAGCAGGTACCCGTACGGTCAGGTCGCCCTGCGCGACTTTCAGAACCAGATATTCCTTCTGCTCACCCTTGATGGTGCGTGTTTCGATTGCTTCGATCAGCGCCGCACCGTGATGGGGGTATACGACGGTGTCTCCGACCTTGAAAATCATGTGTCCCGTGCCCCTTTCGATTCTTCGAGTTTAACACGCGACCACATTCGCCCCTCATCAACGGCGCAGGTCAGGGGCACCGACGCGTGCGCGTAGGGCTTGACATGCAACCGGTTCCGTGCATCTCGTGACTTCCGACACAGGCCGCCCAATATCATGATTCGCAGGGCGCGCGTACGCGTCGCCGTGCAGTCGGTGTGCCGCCGGAACGGCCCCGGGGAAGACTGCGCCGCCGGCAACTACTACTCTGCCTAGTGGATTGCGAGCCTTACTCGAGTGGAGGACAACCCGTGACTGCTCTGAACGCGCCGACTCGCCGAGTCGCGACTGCTCTCGCCCTGGCCGCCGGGGCAGCGCTCACTCTGTCCGCTTGCGGCGCCGGCCAGATCAGCCAGACCGCCACCCAGGTCGCGGCCATCAACGGCAACAGCGGCAACGTCGGCCAGATAGCACTGCGCAATGTGCACGTGATCTACCCCGATTCCGAGGAGTACTCCCTCGAGCCCGGCGGCAAGGCCGCCCTCGGCTTCAGCATCGTCAACCTCGATCCGTACACCCCGGACAAGCTGACCGGCATCTCCACCGATTTCGCGGCCGCCGCGACCGGTGTCGGCGACCTCGAGATTCCGCCGGGACGCTCCGTCGTCGCAGGTCTTCCGCCTGCCCAGGCCGCCGAGGCCGAGGGACTCGTCGTCGACGAGTCGCCGAAGCCGGCCGGTGACGAGGAGGAGCCCGACACCGCGGTGCCCGTCGCCGTCGAGCTGACCGGCCTGAAGGAGGGCGTCCGCCCCGGCCTGACCATCCCGGTCACCTTCACGTTCGCCGAGGCCGGCGACGTGACCGTCAGCGTTCCCGTCGACGCGGGCCCGAAGCTGGAGCGGCACGAGTCCGACAAGTCTCCGGTGGTCGGCGAGAGCCACTGACCCGATCTCACGAGGGCGGGGCCGGACGAGCATTGCTCGTCCGGCCCCGCCCTCGTTTCGGTGGAGGTCCGGTGTCGGTCCGCGCCTCTATCGTGCAGTCCGTGGCCAAGACGAAATCGATCTACCGTTGCAGCGACTGCGCGCACACCGTCGCGAAATGGGTGGGGCGCTGCCCCGAGTGCGGCACGTGGGGGTCGATGGACGAGACAGCGGCCGTTCCCGCCGCGGTCGCCGCACGCCCGGGAACATCACTGGCGCGCGCCGGTGCCGCCGCGATCCTGCCGACCACACCCGCGACGCCGCTGACGCTCGTCGACGGCAAGGCCACGCACGCCAAACCGACCGGCATCTCCGAACTCGACAGGGTGCTCGGCGGCGGGGTGGTGCCGGGGTCGGTCGTTCTGCTCGCCGGCGAACCGGGCGTCGGCAAATCCACGCTGCTCCTCGAGGTCGTGCATCGCTGGGCACAGCGCAGCCCCGACGACCGCTCGCTCTACGTCACCGGCGAGGAATCCGCCGGTCAGGTGCGGCTGCGCGCCGATCGCACCGGTTCGGTGCACGAACGGGTCTTCCTCGCCGCCGAATCCGATCTCGCGACGATCTTCGGTCACGTCGAACAGGTGAAGCCGACGCTGCTCGTCGTCGACTCCGTGCAGACGATGCTCGCCGCCGACGTCGAAGGCGTCTCCGGCGGTGTCACCCAGGTGCGGGCCGTCACCAGCGCGCTGACCTCGCTCGCCAAGGCCAGCGGCGTCCCGGTGCTGCTCATCGGTCACGTCACCAAGGACGGCGCGGTCGCCGGGCCACGATCGCTCGAGCATCTCGTCGACGTCGTGCTGCACTTCGAAGGAGACAAGCATTCGACGCTGCGCATGGTGCGCGGCGTGAAGAACCGTTTCGGGGCCGCCGACGAGGTCGGCTGCTTCGAACTGTCCGAGGACGGCATCGCCGGAGTCAGCGACCCGTCCGGGCTGTTCCTGCAGCACCGCACCGAGGAGGTCGCCGGAACCGCGATCACCGTGACCATGGACGGCAAGCGTCCGATGCTCGGTGAGTTGCAGGCGCTGGTGGTGCCCACCCACAACCCGTCGCCGCGGCGGGCGGTGAGCGGGCTCGACTCCGCCCGGGTCGCGATGGTCCTCGCTGTGCTGGAACGTCGCTGCAGGATCCCGCTGGGCAAGTGCGACGTCTATGCGTCGACGGTCGGCGGCATGCGGATCACCGATCCGTCCGCGGACCTCGCCCTGGCACTCGCGGTCGCGTCGGCGGTGCGCGAGAAACCGCTGCCGGCGGGCACGGTGCTGCTCGGCGAGGTCGGGCTCGCCGGTGAGGTCCGGCGCGTGTCCGGCGTGGGCCGGCGACTCGCAGAGGCCGGCCGGCTCGGCTTCACCCGCGCGCTGGTCCCGCCCGGCACCGAGGGCGTGCCCAAGTCGGTGAAGGCGACCGAGGTGGGCAACGTCGGACAGGCGCTGGCGGCGCTGCGGAGCTAGTCGGTGCCGGATGCGAACATATGTTCGTGTCCGATGCGACGATCCTGCACGCCGACCTCGACGCGTTCTACGCGTCGGTGGAGCAGCGCGACGATCCGTGGCTGCGGGGCCGGCCGGTAGTCGTGGGCGGCGGGGTCGTGCTCGCCGCGAGCTACGAGGCGAAGGCGTACGGGATCAAGACGGCGATGTCCGGACGGGCCGCCCGCGCGCTGTGCCCAGGCCTGATCTCGGTACCGCCGCGCATGGACGCCTACACCCGCGCGAGCCGCGACGTGTTCGCCGTCTTCGACCGGACGAGCCCGATCGTGGAGGGCATCTCCATCGACGAGGCGTTCCTCGACGTGGGCGGGCTGCGCCGGATCGCGGGCACGCCCCTGGAGATCGCGACAAGGCTGCGCCGCGATGTCGCCGAGCAGGTCGGGCTGCCGATCACCGTCGGGGTCGCGCGCACGAAGTTCCTCGCGAAGGTCGCCAGTGGCGTCGCGAAACCGGACGGACTGCTGCTCGTGCCACCGGACGGCGAACTGCAGTTCCTGCATCCGCTGCCCGTCGAACGCCTCTGGGGCGTCGGCAAGGTCACCGCCGCCACGCTGCACGCCCACGGCATCCGCCGCGTCGCCGACGTCGCGAGCCACAGTGAGAGCGACCTGGTGGCGCTGCTCGGGAAGGCCACCGGCCGCCACCTGCACGCACTGGCCAACGGCGTCGATCCCCGGACCGTCCGCACCCGGCGACGACGCCGCTCGATGGGAGCCCAGCACGCGCTCGGACGCGGCTACCACGATCCGGACTCCGTGGCTGCGACCCTCATGCTGCTCGTCGACAAGGTGACCCGGCGGATGCGGGCGGCCGATCGGCTCGGCCGCACGGTCGTGCTGCGACTGCGCTTCGCCGACTACACGCGCATCACCCGGTCGCACACGCTGCCGGTCGCGACCGCGCGCACCGACACCGTCCGCGACACCGCCCTGGACCTGCTGCATGCCGCGTGGCCGCTCGTCGCCGATCGCGGGCTGACGCTCGTGGGTGTCGCGGTCACCAATCTCGACGACGAGGACACCGAACAGCTGGAACTGCCGTTCGACGACGTCGTCGAACAAGGGGGCAACGCCGCGGGCGAGGTCGTCACACACCGGCCGATCGACCGGCATGCCCTGGACGCCGTGCTCGACGACGTGCACAACCGCTTCGGATCCGGGTCCCTGACGTCCGCGACGCTCCTCGGCCACGATCACCGCCCCGGCGTGCCGCTCCTGCCGGACTGAGCCGGGCCGGCCCGACGAGGTAGCGCTACACCGACGAGGTGCCGTACGGCGAGACCGGGACGCCGTCGACGTAGTCCTTGCCCTTGTCGAAGTGCTCGGCACCGACCGTGAGGAACAGCCCCCGGGACGTCGCGACCACGATGTCGGGATCGGCCATCGGGCCCTCCACGATGCGGACTTCCGCGCTCGTGTACACCTTGCGGCGCACCGTGCCGTCCAGCCGGGCGCGGAACTCGAGCACCGAACCGAGCGGGATCGGCCGCGCGAAATCCACCTGGAGATGACCGGTGACGACCGGCCGCTGCAACACCATGCACGCCATGCCCTGAACTTCGTCGAACGCGCTGGTCAGGATGCCACCGTGGATGAAACCCGGTCCGCCCTGGTAGTAGGTGGCGACGTCGAGGCGGCCGAGGACCTCGAGCCCCTCCCCGACCGTGCAGTGCATCTTCAGTCCGCCCGGCTGGTCGTCACCGCAGCCGAAGCACTTGCTCCAGTGCTGGGGCAGTGCCTCACCCGGCCGCGGATGGTTCTCCGGAATCTCCGGAAGTACGAGGTCAGCGGGCAACGTCCAGGTGCTACTCATGACGCAGTAATGTAGTTCCGCGATCGGCTGCCTCCGCCGGGTAGACCGTGCAATTGTGATTGCCGCCGCATGGGCCGTCCGAGGGAGGAGCAAGGTATGTCCGACGTGTCGTCCGCGACGCTGCGCGACACGATCGCCCGCCTCGCCCCCGGCACGGCACTGCGCGACGGGCTCGAACGGATCCTGCGCGGACGCACCGGCGGCCTGATCGTCCTCGGTTTCGACGAGCGGGTCGCGGCCCTGTGCGACGGCGGTTTCGAACTCGACGTCGAGTTCGCCCCGACCCGGCTGCGCGAACTGTCGAAGATGGACGGTGCCGTCGTCGTCTCCACCGACGGAACGCGCATCGTGCGCGCCAACGTGCAGCTGGTTCCCGACCATCGCATCCCGACCGTCGAGTCCGGGACCCGGCACCGCGCGGCCGAGCGCACCGCGATCGAAACCGGTTATCCGGTGGTGTCGGTGAGCCAGTCGATGAGCATCGTGAGTGTGTACGTGGCCGGCCACCGGCACGTCATCAACGATTCCGCGACGATCCTGTCGCGCGCCAACCAGGCCGTCGCGACCCTCGAGCGATACAAGGCGCGGCTGGACGAGGTCACCCGCCAGCTGTCCGTGGTCGAGATCGAGGACTTCGTGACGCTGCGCGACGCGCTTACCGTGGCCCAGCGCCTCGAGATGATGCACCGCGTGTCGGTGGAAATCGAACAGGACGTGCTCGAACTCGGCACGGACGGCCGGCAGCTGGCACTGCAGCTCGAGGAACTGGTCGGCGACAACCAGCTGGCGCGCCAGCTCATCGTCCGCGACTACCTCGCCGGAACCGAGGCACCGTCGTCCGCCGATGTCGAACGCACCCTCGAGGTCCTCGAACACCTGACCGACGTCGACCTGCTGGACCTGACGGTCCTGGCCCGCGCCTTCGGATATCCGGGGACGATCGAGGCTCTCGACACCGCGATGAGCCCGCGCGGATACCGGGTCCTGCACCGGGTGCCGCGGCTGCAGACCGCGCAGATCCATCGGCTGGTCGGATCGTTCGGGACCCTGCAGGGGCTGCTCGCGGCGACCGCCGCGGACATCCAGTCCGTCGACGGCATCGGCGCCCTCTGGGCCCGGTACATCCGCGAAGGACTGTCACGTCTCGCGGAGGCGTCCATCAACGGACCGTACGACTGAACACGCTGTCCTCGGGCGACCGAGTCGCTGTGCTCAGGCGACGTTGAACGGCTCCGGGGTGCTGCGCAGCCCACCGAGCTGGCCGACGACGCTGTATGCGCCCGGACCGACCGGTTCGCGCGGCTGCTGGCAGCCGGGCGCCGACGTGGTGCCGGACCACTTCACCGAGAACGCCGCCTGGTCACCCGGAGCCAGCGTGCGCACGTCCGCGGTCGACTCGGGGAAGCAGTCGGTGTTCGACCAGAATCGGGTCGCCCCGTCGAGGCTGTAGACCAGCACCTGCTGCAGGCCGGCTCCGAGGTCGCGTTCGCACTGCTCGGTTCCGATGTTGGTGATGACGATGGTGAACGCGGGTTCGTCGCCGACGCGATAGTTCGGCTGATCCGCGGTCACGCGAACCGCCAGCGACTGGTCGGGGCACTGCCCCGCGGCGACCGGCGTCGCGGTCGTGCTCGAGGTGGTCGTGGCGGACGCCGACGTTCCCGCCGACGTTCCCGTCGACGACCCACCGCCGGATCCGGCTGCGGCCGGCTCGGCGGTGGCGTCGGCGGACGTCGTCGTGGTCGCCGTCGTCGACGTGACCTCGGCGGCGGTGTTCTCCGGCTCGGGGTCGTCACCGCCGCCGGTCAGTGCCATTACCAGCCACACGACCAGAGCCAGCACGACCAAGCCGACACCCACGGCGAGTGCGCGGCGGCGCCAGTAGATCTCAGGGGGCAGCGGCCCGTTCGGTTGAAGCACGACTCACACGGTAGGTGCAGGTTCGGGCCGTGGCCACACCGAGGTCGGCGTGTCGCGTCAGTCGACCGTCACACCGATGTCGCCGACGTGCTTGTGGAGCTTGACGCGACCGTCGGAGAGTGTGTAGGTGACGCCGACGATGGCGCAACGACCGGCCTCGACGCGATCAGCGATGATCCGGGACCGCTGCATCAGGAGCTTGGCGGTCTCGACGACGTGGCGTGCCTCGAGCTCGTCGGGATGGGTCAGCCCCTCGCTCCGGCCCATGAGGACCGACGGGGTGACCCGCTCGACGACGTCGCGGATGAATCCCGGAGGGACGTCGCCCTTGTCCAACGCGGACACAGTGGCCTTCACGGCACCGCAGCTGTCGTGTCCGAGGATCACGACGAGCGGCACGTTCAGGATCTCGACGGCGTACTCGATGGAACCGAGAACCGCGCTGTCGATCACGTGGCCGGCGGTCCGGACGACGAACATGTCGCCGAGACCCTGGTCGAAGATGATCTCGGCGGCCACGCGGGAGTCGCCGCAACCGAACAGCACTGCCGTCGGATTCTGGCCACCGACGAGCTCTGTGCGGCGGTCGATGCTCTGGCTGGGGTGCAGCGGGACACCGGACACGAACCGCTCGTTACCCTCGGTCAGGGCCTTCCAAGCGGAGATGGGATTCGAATTGGGCATGCGGCCATTATTCACCTGGCCCGATGTCGCTGATCGTTCGGTGTGATCAACGGCGCGAAACAATCTTCCGACACACCGATAGGAGATCTTGTGAGATCGACCCTCGACGCGTCCGCACTGCTGCGCTGGTACACCGCCGAAGCGCGGGATCTTCCGTGGCGACGCGAAGGGGTCACCGGCTGGCAGATCCTCATGTCGGAGGTGATGCTCCAGCAGACACCCGTCGCCCGGGTCGCGCCGATCTGGGAGCAGTGGGTGCAGCGTTGGCCGGTGCCGTCGCTGATGGCGGCGTCGAGCCAGGCCGACGTGCTGCGGGCGTGGGGCAAGCTCGGCTACCCGCGGCGCGCGCTGCGTCTGCACGAGTGTGCCGGGGTCCTCGCCGCCGAACACGGCGACGTGGTCCCGGCGGACGTCGAGACGCTGTTGAGCCTGCCCGGCGTCGGCGCGTACACCGCGCGGGCGGTCGCGTGTTTCGCATACGGGCAGCGGGTGCCGGTCGTCGACACCAATGTGCGGCGGGTCGTCGCGCGGGCCGTGCACGGCCGCGCCGAACCGGGCAATCCGTCGACCACCCGCGACCTCGCCGACGTCGAAATCCTGTTGCCGCGCAACCGATCCCGGGCCGCCACGTTCTCTGCGGCACTGATGGAACTCGGTGCGACCGTCTGCACCGCCCGCTCCCCCGAATGCGGACGCTGTCCGCTGCCGAGTTGCGCCTGGCGCGAGGCCGGCAGTCCCGCCCACGACGGCCCGCCGAAGAAGGTGCAGAAGTTCGCCGGGACCGACCGCCAGGTGCGCGGCAAGTTGATGGCGGTACTGCGGGAGAGCGAGGGCCCGGTGGAGCGGGCGGCGCTCGACGTCGTGTGGCTCGTCGACCCGGGCCAGCGCGACCGCGCGTTGCATTCGCTGCTCGTCGACGGACTCGTCGAGCAGACGGACGACGGGCGCTTCGCGCTCGCGGGTGAAGGCGCAGACGGTCAGCCGAGTGCGGCGAGGAATCCTTCGACGGCCGCGCGGTAGTCCTCCGGCTTGTCGTCGTGGACGAGATGGCCCGCTCCGGCGATGCGCACGTAGGACGTGCCGGGGCGTTCGTCGGCCATCCGCAGCATCTGACCTTCGGGCGTGATGGTGTATTCGCCCTCGATGAGCAGCGTCGGCGCCTCGACCGCGCGCCACTCGTCCCAGAAGTGCCGGGTGCCCCATTCCTCGGAGATGTCGCGGAAGGTCGCGACGTCGCCGTGCAGGTACCAACCGTCGTCGCGTCGTTCGAACGAGTCGAGGAAGTACTGCCCGGCGACCGGCCCGAAGTAGTCGTGGACGGCGGCCTCGGTCGGAAACGGCTGCGGCCAGGCGCCGATCACGGCCGCCCAGTCCGCTGCGGTGCGGCCACGGAAGTCGGGGGCCATGTCCTCGAGAACGAGAGCCGCCACCCGGTCCGGATGTGCGGCGGCCAGGCACCAGGCGTGCAGTGCACCCATCGAATGCCCGATGACGACGAGCGGTTCGTCGAATCCGGCGTCGTCGAGGTGCCGGGCGAGATCGGCCACGAACGCTTCGGTGGTCAGCTCGTCCGGGGCGGGTCGTCCGTGTGCGGCCGCGTCGAAGGTGTGGACGTGCCCGTGGTCGCGCAGCCACGGCACGTGGCGCCGCCATGTGCGGGCGCTGCCCATCAGCCCGTGCAGCAGCAGGATCGGTCGTCCGGAACCACCTTCGTCGTGCAACACACCCGACAAGGTAGCGGAGTAGGCTCGCCGCCATGGCAGTCGTGAAGATCAACGCAATCGAGGTCCCGGAGGGCGCAGGCCCCGAACTGGAGAAGCGATTCGCGAATCGCGCGGGCACCGTGGACAAGTCGCCCGGATTCCTGGGTTTCCAGCTGCTGCGTCCGACCGCGGGCGAGACCCGCTACTTCGTGGTGACGCAGTGGGAATCCGAGGAGGCGTTCGCCGCGTGGCGTGACGGCGATGCCCGTGCCGCCCACGCCGGTGAAGCCAAGAAGCCGGTCGCTACCGGTGCGTCGCTGCTCGAGTTCGAGGTCGTCCTCGACGTCAAGAAGTCCTGACCCACATCCGCTGAGCAGTACGACAGCCGCGCGCGTCCTCACGCGCGCGGCTGCCTTTTTCGTGGGCCACCCTCACGCATGGAACCCGGCGGGCGGTCGATCGAGGAACACCGTCACCGCCCGGACCCGGCCGTCGTCCGCCATGGTGAGCACATCCGTGCCCTCGGCGAACGAATCCCCCGTGGCCGTGACCAGTTCCCAGCTCAGTCTGGCCCGGTCGTGGTGAAGGTCCGGTGCGGTTCGCCGGCGGAACTCGTAGCTGCCCATGTGGTCGGTGAACTGCCGGCGGAAGTCGACGAGCGCGGCCGGGCCCGTCAGCACTCCGACCGGCGCGCAGTATTCGACGTCTTCGACGAGCGTTTCGGCGGTGAGTGCGTCGTCGGCTCCCGGATTCCAGAATCGGACGTACCGTTCGATCGTGTCGGAGAGCTCGAATCGTTCGCTCTTCGAGGTGGTTTCGGTCATGACATTCACTGCCTCTCGGTGACGAGCCGCTTCGGTGCGGCATCATCGATCCTGGACCGCTTCCGTGCCGGCCGTCGATGACCTCCGGGGTCATTGCAGCGCTGCGCGGACCCGGGCAGGGTGAGGTCATGCCCGCACAGTCAGCAATCCGCACGGAGTCGGTCGGGCCACTACTGCGGTCCTGGCGCGAACGACGAGGCCGCTCCCAGCTCGACGTCTCGATCGCCGCCGACCTGTCGACCCGGCATCTCAGCTACGTCGAAACCGGTCGATCGACACCCGGGAGGGGTGTCCTCGACAAGCTCGCCGACGAACTCGAGATTCCGCTTCGCGAGCGGAACCGGCTCTACCTCGCCGCCGGCTACGCCCCGGCGTACCCGGAGCGTCCGTTCGCCGATCTCGGCGCAGCGCGGGAGGCCGTCGAGGCGGTTCTCACCGGACACGAACCCAACCCGGCGCTGGCGGTCGACGTCCGCTGGGAACTCCTCGCCGCGAATCGGCCCGCGCAGTCGATGTTCACGGACATCGCACCGCATCTGCTCGAACCGCCGGTCAACGTTCTGCGCGCGACCCTGCACCCCGACGGCCTGGCCCCGAGAATCCGCAACTTCACCCGGTGGCGCGACCACGTCGTGCGCCGGGTGAGCCGCCAGCTGTCCCGTACCGCGA
This sequence comes from Rhodococcus sp. HM1, assembly GCF_023218075.1. Classification (GTDB taxonomy): domain Bacteria; phylum Actinomycetota; class Actinomycetes; order Mycobacteriales; family Mycobacteriaceae; genus Rhodococcus. Next base: position 15,192 of record NZ_JALPTB010000057.1, read on the forward strand.
TACCGGAGCTACGCGAGCTGCGCGACGAACTGGCCGCCTACCCCGTGCCTGCGCACGACGCGGCGGACGGTCCGGCAGCGAACGACCTCGCCATGCCCCTCGTCGTGGCATCCGCGCACGGGGACCTGTCCCTTCTGTACACGACGACGGTGTTCGGATCCCCGTTCGACGTGACCCTCGACGAGATCGCGATCGAGACGTTCTTCCCGGCCGATGCCGTGACCGCGACACTCCTCCGGGCGATGGCGGACCTCACGGTGCCGTCCTGAACGTCCACCGTGAGGCGCCCGGCTCACACTGCGTACCCGACTCACACTGCGCAGCCGTCTCCCGCTGCGCCGGTCACGTCGGCGGCGGCCGTTTCCGCGGCATCGACATCGTCGACGGCACGCTGTAACAGCGCGAGGAACACGTCCTTCGGTTGAGCTCCCGAGACGGCCACGGCGCGATTCGCGACGAAGAACGGCACCCCGGTCACGCCCAGCGTCCGGGCTTCGAGCAGGTCGGCTCGGACCGCATCGGCAGCTGCGTCGCCGTCGAGGCCGGCACGGACGGTCTCCGGGTCCAGCCCGGCCGACGCGGCGATCCGCACGAGCGTGTCGCGGTCGTCGACCACCTCGCCCTCGACGAAGTGCGCGCGGAACAGCGCCTCGAGCAGCGCGTCACGCCGCTCGCCCGCGAGGTGCAGCAGCCGATGCGCGTCGAAGGTGTTCGCCGCGATCACGGTGGCGAAGTCGATGTCGAGGCCGTCCTGTGCCGCGACGTGCGCGACGTGCGCGAACATCTGCCGCACCTGATCGGCCGGCATCCCCTTCATCTCGACCAGCGCATCGATCTCGGGGCGCCGCAGACCCGTCGGGGTGTCCGGGGCCAGCTGGTACGAACGCCAGGTCACCGACACGCGGTCGCGGTGCTCGAACTCGCTCAGGGCAGCAGCGAACCGCCGCTTGCCGATGTAGCACCAGGGGCAGGCGATATCGGACCAGATCTCGATCCGGGCAGTGTTGTCTCCAAAGGTCACGTGCCGGTGCAACAGCCACCGGCGCCGCGATGTTCCCTCGGCCGGCTCACTCCAGCGCCGCGTCGAGGGTGATCTCGACTCCAGTGAGCGCCTTGCTCACCGGGCATCCGGCCTTCGCGTCCTCGGCGGCCTTGCCGAATCCGGCGGCGTCGAGGCCCTCGACTTCACCACGCACGGTCAGATTGATTCCGGTGAGCCGGAATCCGCCCGCGGGATCGGGACCGAGCGAGACGTCGGCGGTCACCTCGAGACTCTGCGGTGTTCCCCCGGCCTCGGCGATCAGTGCGGACAACTGCATCGCGTAGCACGACGAGTGCGCGGCGGCGATGAGTTCCTCGGGACTGGTGGTGCCGCCGGCGTCGTCGGCGGCGCGCTTCGGGAACGACACGTCGAACGTGCCGCGCCCGGAACTGCTGAGCTCGACCTGCCCGGAGCCATCCTGGAGGCCGCCGTTCCATGCGGTGCGTGCGGTGCGTGTGGGCATGAGGATCTTCCCCTTCGTGTGGTGGATTCGCGAGCCTCTGCTGTCGCATGTTCACCAACCACACTCGCAGACTCGCCCGCCTCACGAGGGGCGTTCACCGCAGACGGTTCACCGAGTCCGGCCCGCTCGCAGTTCCCGGTCGCGCTCACCGACGGTGTGCACCGCACCGTCCCGCTCGTACGGCCGGACGTCGAGCCGCTGCTTCACCTCGCCGATCGCCCGCATGCGCTCGCGGTGCCCCCGGCGCGCCGCGCGCGCGGCGCCTCCCGGCACGGCGACGCTCAGACGGTCGCGGACGAGATTGCGCGCGAACCACAGCGGATACAGGGCCGCCATCGGACTCAGCCGCGGAATTCCCACGGCGTCGGAGTAGCCGGAACCGAGTGACAGGCGGGCCAGGTCGGCGTGGAAGTGGTATTGCGCCCAGCTCTTGATGCGGTTCGCAGGTCCGGGACCGTCGACACCGTAGATCCGGGGCACGGCCTTCAGCGCCGCCTCGGTCAGCGCCCGCGACGAGTCGTCGGGATCCACCTCCGACCAGACCGCGAGCCAGATGAGACGAAGAAGCTCGTCCAGCGAGGTGACCTGGAGTTCGGCCGTCACCCCCATGGTGTGCGCGACGTACCGGTACAGGTGCACGATCGCGTCCCGTTCCCGTCGCGAGTACCAGTGCCCGGCGGCCATGACGGCCAGGGCGACGCCGGCGATCGGAATCATCGTCACGCAGTAGTGCAGTTGATTGACGGGCCTGCCGTGGGTGTCGGTGTTCCAATCGTCGACGCGGTCGATCCCGGCGCGGATGTAGGCGTGGACGACGCGCACCCGGGCGGTGTTCTTCGTCCCCTCCCCGAATCGCTCCATCCCGCCGGGTGCCGTGCAGTCCATCGACCACGAGACCGTCTCCACGATCCGTGCCGCGGCGCGCTTCGCGAGGTCGCCGCCGCGCAGCAGCACGTCGTTGACGCGCGGCGAGACGTAGCTGGCGGGGAAGGCGATGGCGGTGGTGAACGCCAGGAGGGTGCTCACCGGCATCCGTGCGATCGCCTGCGCGGCGAGATCCAGCTTGTCGTAGTCGACCCAGAACGGCACGTCGTCGAGGGCATCGATGAACGCCTGCACCTCGGGAGCGGGATCGTCCACGGTCTCGATGCCGTGCTCGAGTGCCTGCTCGAACTGCGCACGGATCCGGGTGCGGTCGCGGCGCATCGCCGCGACGAGGTCGTCCGCCACCGGATCGCAGGTGTTCGCGAACCTGGCGAACGCCCGGGCCTGCGCACGGGTGGGCCGCACCGAGTCGCCGACGAGGAGCGACATCGCCAGCCGGGGAGCGCCCTCGCTCAGGATCGGTTTCGGTGCGAGCCGATCGGCTCGGTCGTGCAGGCGGCTCGTCGACAGGCGGATGCTCGTCGGGCGGGTGGGCAGCGGAGCCTCGATCGTCACGGTTTCTCCTCGTCCGGATTCGGCCACCGACTATCGCAGGAATACCGAATTTCGTAAACACTTGATTCCGGAATCTGAAGATTCCGGAAACGTCGCGTGTGACAGACTCGCGGATGTGTCCGAGCCCGAAACCCACCGCGCGTACCGCGGCGTCGCACCGGCCGACCGGCGCGCCGAACGCCGCAAACGCCTCGAGAACGCGGTGATCGAGGTGGTCGCAGCCGAAGGATGGTCGGCCGCCACGGTCCGGAAGGTCGCGGCCACCGCCGGAATCGGTCCGCGATTCTTCTACGAGAGCTTCACCGACATGAACGATCTCGTGACCACCACCTACGACGAGCTCGGCGCCGAACTGCTCGCGGGCGCCGTCGCCGCGATCGCCTCGGCTCCCGACGACCTGCACGAGAAGGCCCGGGCCGCGGTCGGAGCGATCGTCGGGGCGGTCGAACGCAACCCCCAGCAGGGACGATTCCTCATCTCCGACGCTCCCCCGCTCGCCGAACGCAAGAGCGCCTTCATCCGGGCCGCGGCGGACGAACTCGCGAAGCAGAGCGATGCGGTGGGCACGCGACTCGATTCCCGCCAGGCGGAGTTGTGCGCGGTTGTCGTCATGGCCGGCGCCGTCGAACTCGTCCGCGGATGGCTCGACGGCACGCTCGACATCCGGCCCGGCGAACTCACCGAGATCGTGGCGAGCACGCTGTCGACGCTGACCGCCCACATGCCCGGCATCGGCAGGTAGTCCGCCGAACCGATCACGAACCGGAAACCGCGGGCGCAGGATGGGCTGCGTGACCACGCCACAACAGGACCCCCGCCCGCTCGTCCGTGCCGCCGCCGATCGGGCGCGCCGGATCGTCGAGAACGTCGGTCCCGACCACATGACGGCCCCGACGCCGTGCCCCGAGTTCGACGTCCGCACCCTCCTCGGGCACCTCGCGTCGACGCTCGAACGCAGCGTTGCCGTCGGCTCGGGAGGCGACCCGCGCACGATCCCGGAATCCCTCACCGCCGCGGACGACGAATGGCCCGCCCTCCTGGACAGGTCCATCGAGCACTACTGGCAGGTGTGGAACGACGATGCTCTGCTCTACAAGCCGGTCACCGCTCCGTGGGGCACCTTCCCCGGCCGGATCGCGGTGCTCGTCGAACTCGACGAGCTGATCGTCCACGGCTGGGATCTCGCCGTGGCCACCGGCCAGGAGGCCGAAGCCGACCCGCCCCTGGCCGAAGCGGCCCTCGAGGTGATGCGACTCGCCCTGCCGGCGTCTCCCCGCGACGGCCTGCCGTTCGGCCCTCCGGTCGAGCCCGCCCCGGGCGCCGGGGCCACCGAACGCCTCGCGAACTGGCTCGGACGCGACACCGCGCCCTGGGTGCGGCGCGAACGCACCTGAGACTCCGAGCAAACGAGAGGGGCGGTACCCGTACGGGTACCGCCCCTCCCTGTGTCCGGAACCGGTTATCCGGCGTCCGCCTCACCCTCGGTGGACTTGGCCAGTGCCACCGCCGGGGTGTCCGGCACCTCGGCCGGCTTCTCGCTCGGCGTGAACGTGAACTTCGCGTTCTCGCCGGCGCCCTCGCCGTCCCAGCCGTCGACATCGACCAGGACGATCTGGCCGGGGCCGATCTCGCCGAACAGGATCTTCTCGGAAAGCTGATCCTCGATCTCGCGCTGGATGGTGCGACGCAGCGGCCGCGCACCCAGAACCGGATCGAAGCCCCGCTTGGCGAGCAGTGCCTTCGCCTTCTCCGTGAGCTCGATGCCCATGTCCTTGTTCTTCAGCTGCGCCTCGACCCGGCCGACCATCAGGTCGACCATCTCGATGATCTGCTCCTGAGTCAGCTGGTGGAAGACGATGATGTCGTCGATGCGGTTGAGGAACTCGGGGCGGAAGTGCTTCTTGAGCTCGTCGTGGACCTTGTTCTTCATCCGCTCGTAGTTCGACGCCTCGCCGGAACCGGCCGAGAAGCCCAGGCCGACGGCCTTCGAGATGTCGGACGTGCCCAGGTTCGAGGTGAAGATCAGCACCGTGTTCTTGAAGTCGACGGTGCGACCCTGACCGTCGGTGAGACGGCCGTCCTCGAGGACCTGCAGGAGCGTGTTGTAGATCTCCTGGTGGGCCTTCTCGATCTCGTCGAACAGGACGACGGAGAACGGCTTCCGGCGCACCTTCTCGGTGAGCTGGCCACCTTCCTCGTAGCCCACGTATCCGGGAGGCGCACCGAACAGACGGGACGCCGTGAAGCGGTCGTGGAACTCACCCATGTCGATCTGGATGAGCGCGTCGTCCTCACCGAACAGGAAGTTCGCGAGCGCCTTGGACAGCTCGGTCTTACCGACACCGGACGGGCCGGCGAAGATGAACGAGCCGGACGGACGCTTCGGGTCCTTCAGGCCGGCACGGGTACGACGGATCGCCCGGGCCACGGCCCGGACCGCGTCCTCCTGGCCGATGATCCGCTTGTGCAGCTCGTCCTCCATGCGGAGCAGACGCGTGGTCTCCTCCTCGGTGAGCTTGAACACCGGGATACCGGTCCAGTTCGCGAGGACTTCCGCGATCTGCTCTTCGTCCACCTCGGCGATGACGTCGAGGTCACCCGCACGCCACTGCTTCTCGCGCTCGGCGCGCTGGGCGACGAGCTGCTTCTCCTTGTCTCGCAGGCTTGCGGCCTTCTCGAAGTCCTGCGCGTCGATCGCGGATTCCTTCTCCCGACGGGCGTCGGCGATCCGGTCGTCGAACTCGCGGAGGTCCGGCGGCGCGGTCATCCGGCGGATACGCATCCGTGCGCCGGCCTCGTCGATCAGGTCGATCGCCTTGTCCGGCAGGAAGCGGTCGTTGATGTACCGGTCCGCGAGGGTCGCGGCGGCAACGAGCGCCTTGTCGGTGATCGAGACGCGGTGATGCGCCTCGTACCGGTCGCGCAGACCCTTGAGGATCTCGATGGTGTGCTCGACCGTGGGCTCACCGACCTGCACCGGCTGGAAACGACGCTCCAGGGCGGCGTCCTTCTCGATGTACTTGCGGTACTCGTCGAGGGTGGTCGCACCGATGGTCTGCAGCTCACCGCGGGCCAGCTTCGGCTTGAGGATCGACGCGGCGTCGATCGCGCCCTCGGCGGCACCCGCACCGACCAGCGTGTGCAGCTCGTCGATGAACAGGATGATGTCGCCGCGGCTGTTGATCTCCTTGAGGACCTTCTTCAGGCGTTCCTCGAAGTCACCGCGGTAGCGGGAACCGGCGACCAGCGAACCGAGGTCGAGGGTGTAGAGCTGCTTGTCCTTGAGGGTCTCGGGGACCTCGCCGTTGACGATGGCCTGCGCCAGGCCTTCGACGACGGCGGTCTTGCCGACACCCGGCTCGCCGATGAGCACCGGGTTGTTCTTGGTGCGGCGGGACAGGACCTGCATGACCCGCTCGATTTCCTTCGCGCGGCCGATGACCGGATCGAGCTTGCCCTCGAGCGCAGCCTGCGTGAGGTTGCGGCCGAACTGATCCAGCACGAGCGACGTCGACGGGGTGCCGGCCTCGCCGCGGCTCGTGCCCGTCTCCTGGGGTTCCTTGCCCTGGTAGCCGGACAGCAGCTGGATGACCTGCTGACGCACGCGGTTGAGGTCGGCCCCGAGCTTGACCAGCACCTGGGCCGCGACACCCTCACCTTCGCGGATCAGGCCGAGCAGGATGTGCTCGGTTCCGATGTAGTTGTGCCCGAGCTGCAGCGCCTCACGCAGGCTCAGCTCCAGGACCTTCTTGGCACGGGGCGTGAACGGGATGTGCCCGGACGGAGCCTGCTGTCCCTGGCCGATGATCTCCTCGACCTGGCTGCGCACACCTTCCAGCGAGATCCCCAACGACTCGAGCGACTTCGCGGCCACGCCCTCACCCTCGTGGATGAGGCCGAGGAGGATGTGCTCCGTGCCGATGTAGTTGTGGTTGAGCATCCTGGCCTCTTCCTGAGCCAGGACGACGACGCGCCGCGCGCGATCGGTGAACCTTTCGAACATCGCACTCCCTCACACTCTCCGGCCTGCGGATCCGGTACGAGGATTGTTCCGGACCCGACTGCCGCGTTTCGCTCCGGCACTCGAGTCGTCGTCGAACCGGCGAAGGTTCCACGACCCCACTTGACACTCTAGTTGCCGTGGTTTCGGCCCGCTCCCCCTCTACCCGGTTGAGCGGAACTTCGAAACCCGGTCACGAGTGCTAACGCTGCACGTCGCCGATACGTTTCCGCAAGCTCTACGCCTGAAGCGAACAACCCCGCGGGGCCCACGAGCGCCTCCGCTCGCCCAGCACACACCCGGATTCGGACGGCAGAAGCGGCGAGGCGCCACCCGGGTAATTCCGGGTGACGCCTCGTTCGTCCGTCTTCGGTCCTACAGCTGCCTATGCGTGGGCTTCGTTGTAGGCCTCGACAATTTCCGCGGAGATTCGTCCGCGTGCCGAAACTGCGTAGTCGTTCTCGCGGGCCCATTCCCGAATGACGGCGCTCTTCTCCCGATTCGGGGTGGCCGTCCGGGAGGACTTCCGCCCGGCCGGTGCTGCCGGAACCGCCTTCGGACGCTTCCGGCCGCCGACCTTCCGGGCGTGCTCGACCCAGAATTCCAATTGCTCGCGCAGTTTCGCGGCATTTTCGTCGGACAGATCGATCTCGTAGGTGACCCCGTCGATCCCGAATTCCACGGTCTCGTCTGCCGCCGAATCCTGATCCACATCGTCGATCAGCGTGACGGTGACCTTCTTCGCCATGTGCCGCAAATCCTCTCGAATGAAACGCCCAGCCCCCCGGGTACGGGCACAAGAGTACATGCGAATTTCACAAGGGCAATACCGATTCCGGTCGGGGTGCGGAATTAGCGAGCGGACGGACGAACAATTGGAAACAGGATGGTTTCCCTGATTCCCAGTCCGGTGAGTGCCATGAGCAACCGATCGATTCCCATACCCGTACCGGTGGTGGGCGGCATACCCTGTTCCATTGCGGCGAGGAAATCTTCGTCCAGAACCATGGCCTCGTCGTCACCCGCCGCTGCCAGACGCGCCTGATCGACGAAACGCTCGCGCTGGATCACCGGGTCCACGAGTTCCGAATATCCGGTTGCCAGTTCGAATCCGCGCACATACAGATCCCACTTCTCGGTCACGCCGGGAATGCTGCGGTGATCGCGCGTGAGCGGTGACGTCTCGACCGGGAAGTCACGAACGAACGTGGGCTGGTACAGCTGATCGCCGCACATGTGCTCCCACAATTCCTCCACGAGCTTGCCGTGGCCGTATCCCTTGTCCTTCGGGACCTCGAGCCCCACCCGCCCCGCAAGTTCCAGCAATTCCTCGACCGTGGTGTCCGGCGTCACATCGGTGCCGATCGCCTCGGACAACGACGGATACATCTCGAGGGTCTTCCATTCGCCACCGAGGTCGTACTCGGTTCCGTCGGCGAGGGTTACCACGTACGAGCCGAAGACCGCGAATGCGACCTCCTGAATGATCTCGCGGATCATGCGCGCCGAATCGTCGTACGTTCCGTATGCCTCGTACGTTTCGAGCATCGAAAATTCCGGTGAATGCGTCGAGTCCGCGCCCTCGTTGCGGAAATTCCGGTTGATCTCGAAGACCTTGTCGATTCCACCGACGACGCAACGCTTGAGGAACAACTCCGGTGCGATGCGCAGGTACAGATCGATGTCGAGCGCGTTCGAATGGGTGACGAACGGCCGCGCGGCGGCACCGCCGTGCAGCGTCTGCAGCATCGGGGTCTCGACCTCGAGGAATCCGCGACGTTCGAGCGCATTGCGCAGTTCCCGGACCACCGCGACCCGCATCCGCGCGTTCGCCCGCGCCTCCGGGCGCACGATCAGGTCGACGTACCGCTGCCGGACTCGCGACTCCTCGCTCATCTCCTTGTGAGCGACAGGCATCGGGCGCAGCGACTTCGCGGCCATCTGCCAGGTGTCGGCCATGACGCTCAGCTCACCGCGGCGGGAGCTGATGACCTCACCGTGCACGAACACGAAGTCGCCCAGGTCCACGTCGGCCTTCCAGGCGGCCAGCGACTCCTCGCCGACGCCGGCCAGGCTCAGCATGACCTGCAACTGCGTGCCGTCACCCTCCTGCAGGGTCGCGAAGCACAACTTGCCGGTGTTGCGGAAGAACATCACCCGGCCGGCGACACCGACCTGCTCGCCGGTGGTGCTGTCGGGTTCGAGATCGGGGTACTTCGCACGGATCTCCGCGAGAGTGTGGGTGCGGGGCACGACGACGGGATACGCGTCCTTGCCCTGCGCCAGGAGTCGTTCGCGCTTCTCGCGGCGGACCCGGATCTGCTCGGGGGTGTCGTCGGACTGCTGAACGCTGGCATCACTCACGGGTAACCAGACTATCGGAACCCGCAGGCACGAATTCGCAGACCTCCTCGGAGGAACCCGAGGTCAGTGCCCGAAGAGAGAAGCGGTCAGTGAGCGGTGACGCGCGCCACGTCCTCCGCGATGTGCTGCGCGCGGGTGACAGCGTCGACCAGACCGGCCGTCTTGATCGCGGCGTACCCACCGACGAGGCCGGTCGCGCGGCGCAATCCGATCTCCTGCAGGGACGCGACCGCGCGGTGTGCGGCGGGGCCGTCCGCGGAAACGACGACCCATTCGACGTCGCGGTCGACGGCGAGCGCCAGGCTCTCGGCTCCGGCGGCCGGGTCGAGACGCCGGGTCAGAAGCGCGGCGTCGATCGCGAGTGCACCCGGAAGCGTGCCCTGAACGGTGCGCTCGGCCGAGGTGCGGATGTCGACGACGACGGCGCCGCGGGCAACAGCGGCGGCGAGCTCCGTGGGGTAGGTCCGCTCGGTGGTCAGCGGCAGAAAGCCGACGGAATCCGAAGCGGGGGAAGCGATGAAAGGTGCAGAAACAGCAAGCGCAGCGCGCATGAGAAAACTCCCAGGAATGTGTTATCGGTCGAGGCAGACGTCAGCCTCGACAACACTCCTGGGCGTTCATGCAGCGGATCACGGCGACCATTCTTACACAGATTCGCGAGTGGGGGAACCCGTAGAACCGTGACGTGCGGAACGCCGGGCCTGGTTCCGCTCGAACACCAGGCGCAATCCCTCGAGCGTCAGATCCGGCTCGTGATGCTCGATCGTCGTCGCCTCCGGCATGATCAGCGGCGCGCAGTCACCCGTGCCGATCACCGCGACGTCGTCACGGTCGAATCCGGGAACCTCGGCGCGCACGCGGCGCACGAGACCGTCGACCATGCCCGCGAATCCGAAAACCGCGCCGGACTGCATGCATTCGACGGTGTTCTTCCCGACCACCCCGCGCGGTCGCGCGAGTTCGACCTTCCGCAGCGCCGCACCCTGCGACGCGAGCGCGTCCATCGAGATCTCGACACCGGGCGCGATTGCACCGCCGAGGAACTCACCCTTGCCGGAAACCACGTCGACGCACGTGGACGTACCGAAATCGACGACGATGCACGGACCACCGTAGAAGTGATGCGCGGCAAGGCTGTTGACGATCCGGTCGGCGCCGACCTCCTTGGGGTTGTCGACGAGCAGCGGCACACCGGTGCGCACACCGGGTTCGACGACCACGTGCGGCACCTCCGCCCAGTACCGGCCGAGCATGCCGCGCAGTTCGCGGAGTACCGACGGCACGGTCGACAGCGCGGACACCGCGGTGATCCGGTCGACGTCCTCACCCAGCAACCCGCGGAACAGCAACGCGAGCTCGTCCCCCGTCATCCGGGGGTCGGTGCGAACTCGCCAGTCCTGCAGCAGTTTTGCATGCGAACCGCTGCCGGTGAACAGACCCAGAACAATATTGGTGTTCCGGACGTCGACGGCGAGCAGCACCGTTACACCAACGAACCGGAGTCGAGGGTGGCGAGCATGCGCGGGGTGATCAGGCCCGAGCCCTCCGGGGCGTGTGCCGGATCGCTGCCCAGCTCCACCTGGCGGTTGTCGGCGTCGACGAACACCACGCGCGGAGCGTAGTCCTTGCACTCCTGCTCGTTCATCACTCCGTAGGCGATGAGGATGACCAGGTCGCCGGGGCTCACCAGACGTGCTGCGGCACCGTTGATCCCGATGATCCCGGACCCGCGCTCGCCCGCGATGACGTACGTCTCGAGACGATTGCCGTTGTCGATGTCGACGATGCAGACCTGCTCGCCCTCGAGCAGATCGGCGGCATCCATCAGGTCCTGGTCGACGGTCACCGAACCCACGTAGTGCAGGTCCGCGTGAGTAACCGTGGCGCGGTGGATCTTCGACTTCATCATGGTGCGAAACATGTATTGCCTCAGCTCTTGTCGTTCTGGTTCTGCTCGTTCAGCGATTCAGGAGGTCGTCGACGGCCGGGTCGACCGGTCCGGTCGCCCGTTCCAGGAAGCCGGTGCCGATCGCGACACCGACGTTGTCGATGAGCCGGGTGGTCCCGACCCGCGCGGCCACCAGCAGACGGCCGTCGCCACGCTCGGGCGGCTCCCCGAGATCGGCACCGCGCAACTCGAGGTAGTCGAGCTCGATCTCCGGCGCGGACGCGAGCACCTCGCGGGCGGCCGTGAGGATCGCCTCGGCGCCACCGGCCGCCGCGTGCGCCCCCGCGACGAGCGCGGCGGACAGCACGGTCGCGGTCTGCCGCTGCGTCTCGTCGAGGTAGCGGTTGCGCGACGACAGGGCCAGCCCGTCCTGTTCCCGCACCGTCGGTACACCGACGATGCGGACGTCGAAGTTCAGATCGGCGACCATCTGCCGGATCAGCGCGAGCTGCTGATAGTCCTTCTCACCGAAGTACGCGGTGTTCGGCGCGACGATCTGCAGCAGCTTCGCCACCACCGTGAGCATGCCCGCGAAGTGCGTGGGCCGGCTGCCGCCCTCGAGTTCCGCACCGAGCGGACCCGGGTGGATCATCGTGCGACGCCCCTCCGGGTACATCGCCGACACGGTCGGCACGAACGCCAGCTCGACCCCGGCCTCGCGCAGCAACGCGAGATCCGCGTCGAGGGTGCGGGGGTAGGCGTCGAGGTCCTCGTTCTCACCGAACTGGAGCGGATTGACGAAGATCGAGACGACCACGACGGCGCCGGTCAGCTTGGCCTGACGCACCAGTTCCAGATGACCGGAGTGCAGCGCACCCATGGTCGGCACCAGCGCGACCGTCCGTCCGACGCCGCGCAGCGCCTTGGTCACCTTCGTCAAGGCAGCGGGATCGTGATGCACGGTCAGTTCACCGCGCACGTACCCGCCCCGTCCCGTTTCACTCACCGTGATCATTCCCTTCGAGGAGCTCGATCAGCTCCGGTTTCGAGCCTGCACGCTGCGCCGACCGCAGCGACAGTGCCCGGTAGCCCGCGGCGATGCGCGGATCCACCTCGTCGAGCACCTGCAGATGCGTGGCGACCGCCGCGACGTCACCGCGCGCGACCGGGCCGGTCAACGCCGACGGACCGCGACGCAACGCGTTGTCGAGAGCGGCGACGAGCAGCGGCTGCAGCACCCGTTCGGCGACCCCGCCGGGATCGTCGTCGACGAGCTGCTGGCCGAGCAGTTCCTGGCCCTCGAGCGCGACGCGCAGTGCCGCGACGGCGTCGACGACGAGGGTGACGAGGTGGTTGCTGCCGTGGGCCAGCGCCGCGTGGTAGAGCGGGCGCAGGTCCTCGCGTACCCGGACCGGTTCCCCGCCGATCTCGAGGACCAGGGACTGCGCGATCGCGTAGCCGATGTCGTCGGCGGCGGTGATCCCGAAGCACGCGGAGGACAGCCGGGCCGTGTCCTCGTCGTGGCCGGTGAACGTCATGGCCGGGTGGATCGCGAGCGGCACCACACCCTGCTCGGTGAGCGGTGCCAGCACCCCGATGCCGTTGGCTCCCGAGGTGTGGGCGACGATCGTGCCCCGCGGTACCGCTCCGGTCGCGGCGAGGCCCGTGACGAGCTCGGCCAGTTCGGAGTCGGGAACAGCGAGAATCAGCAGGTTGCAGCGGCCCGCGACGACGTCGACGGGCAGGATCTCGGAATCGGGCAGGCGGGTCCGGGCCCGATGCTTGGACGCTTCGGACACGGCGGAACAGGCCACGACCACGTGGCCGACCTTCTCGAGTGCCGCGCCGATCGCGGTGCCCACACGACCGGCGGAGACGATTCCGACGGTGAGGCGTGCGGGGGCAGGCGCGTTTGTGATCCCGAAGGAATTCACGGGAGTCCTCTCGTTCGTTCCAGTCCCGCTCGGCGGGTACCAGACGTTCTGCCCGACAATAGCGCGGCGCGATCTGCGTCGGCCACGGGTGCCGGGCGTGATCTACGCCTCACCGCAAGGGCGGGCGACCCCCGGAGAGACTCCCGGTCGGGGTCGAAAAGGTCCCCGATCAGCGCTCCGTGGACAGCGACGCGAGGATCTCGGCGACGCTGCGGCCCTGCTGCGCGCTCTCCTCACCGGCCGCCTCGGCCCGGAGCCGGCGGGCTCGACGCCCGTTCGGAGGTGCGTCCGGCAGGACGACGGCGGACTCACCGGGCGCTTCGTGCAGGCCTTCGGGAGCGGGCCCGTCCGGACGGGAATCCGGATCCTTCCCGGATCCCTTCTCCTGCCCGGACGGCGCGACCCGCGGCTTCGGCGCTCCGGTCGGCTTCGGCGCTCCGGTCGGCTTCGGCGTTCCGGTCGGCTTCGGCGTTCCGGTCGGCTTGGGCGGTTCGGCCGTGTGCGGCGGGTCGGCCGGGTCCGATGTCACCGCGGTGGTCTCCGCGGTGAGCGGTTCGTCGTCCGGGGATGCGAACGCCGGACCCGCCGGTCGCGGGGCACTGACCTGTGACGAATTCGGGCGCGTCCCGATCTCCTGAACAGGCTTCACGACGGCGTTCAGCGCGGTGCGGTCCTCCGGCATGCGTCCGTCGAACAGCATCTCGAGGTTGCGGCGCAGCGCGGCGAGTTCGGCACGCAGCTGGGCCATTTCGTCGGCCTCGACCTTCATCTGCGAACGGACCTTCTGCTCCACGGTCAGTTCGTATTCGCGCCGCGCCGAGATCTCCCGCTCGAGCTGCAGTTCGTAGACGGTCTTGAGATCCTCGACCTTGGCCTTCTCGAGGGCGGATTCGCGACGGTATTTCGTCATCGCGATCGCCCCGATCGTCGCGGCCCACAGTGCGACGACGATGCCGACGCGCAGCAGCTGAACGCTCTGACTGAAGACCAGGAACAGCGACGCCACCATGGCGAGGGCGAGGAGCGCCGCGACGATCATCGAACTCGCGCTGCGCCATTGCCGACGTTCGTTCCTGTCCCGGCCCGAGCTGCCCATGCGGACAAGGGTACTGGTCCCGGGCGCGATCCCCGAGACTCGATGGCGGGGATCTCAGGTCGCGGGCTCGCCGGGGTCCTCGGGCGTCTTGCAGCAGTGCTCGAGCCACAGGGCCGCCGCGACGAGCAGGATGGCGCCGATCGCTCCGACCACCACGCCGGCGGTGTCCTCGGAGGCGGCCTGGAGGAACGACCGCTGCGGCAGCAGGTACAGCAGGAAACCCACCCAGACCCCGAAGGCCGCGGAACCGACGAGCGCGGACGCCTTCGCGAGCGCGACCGCGCGGGCCGCCGTGATCGGATGCAGCTGGCGCGGCCCGTCGCCGATCTCCCGCTTGCCGACGCGCGAGCGGATCATGAAGGCCAGCACCACTTCGAGCACTGCCACCGGGTACAGCGAGGCACCCGCGTAGACGGGAATCGGCGGCAGCGATCCGTACAGGACGCGGACCAGCAACCACGACACGACCGCGGCGAGCAGCGCCAAGGCCAGCAGGTCGCGGATACGTGTCGCTTTCAGCACCGGCGCTCCCCCTCGTCGGGTTCCCGGTCTTCGGGGTGAAAGCCGAGCCGGAGATCCGTGCGGTGCACCCCGGCGCGTTCGGCGTCGTCGAGGTCGGCGAGCCAGTCCGTCAGCAGCCTGCGTTCACCGTCGACGGTGAGCGTGCCGTCCGGTGCGACGTCGAGCCACGGCACCAGTACGAACGCGCGCTGATGCGCCCGCGGATGCGGCAACGTCAGTTCCGGGTCGTCGCTGACGATCTCGTCGCACGTCACCACGTCGACGTCGAGACTGCGCGGCCCCCACCGCTGCACCCGCACCCGGTCGGCGGCGGCTTCGAGCTGCTGTCCGAGACGCAACCAGCCCCGACTGTCGAGCTCCGGGTCGTCGGCGACCACGACGGCGTTGAGAAAATCCTGCTGGTCGACTCCACCCCACGGTGCCGTCGTGTACACGGGTGAGACCGCGACGATCCGATCGCCCAGCGCCTCGGTGACCGAGCGCAGATGCGCGAGCCGATCCCCCAGGTTCGACCCGATGGACAGCACCGCCCGGCTCATGGCTGCCGCGTCCGATCGACAACGACCGCGACGTCCCCGAACGTCAGCGGGATGGGGGCGGACGGCTTGTGCACGGTGACCTCGACCCGCTCGACCCGCGGGTCGGTGAGCACGTCGTCGGCGATCTCCCCCGCCACCGTCTCGATCAGGTCCCGGGACGGGCCGGCGACGATCGCGGCGGCGCGTTCGGCGAGGATCCCGTAGTGGAGCGTGTCCTCGAGGGCGTCGCTCGCCGCGGCCGGCGCGAGGTCGGTCCAGACGACGATGTCGATCAGGAAGTCCTGACCGTCGCGCTTCTCGTGCTCGAACACTCCGTGGTTGCCGCGCACCCGCAGGCCGCGCAGTTCGATCCGATCGCTCATTCCGCCTCTCCTGCCGCACTACCCCGCTGCCAGGCCCCTGCGACCGCGAGCGCGTCGAGCGACGACCGCACGTCGTGCACGCGCACCCCCCACGCGCCGTGGGTGACCGCGAGCGCCGACACCACCGCGGTCGCGACCTCGCGTCCTGCGGGCGGGCGGGGATTGCCGTCGGCGTCGGCGAGCAGCGAACCGAGGAATCGCTTGCGGGATGCGCCGATGAGCACCGGGAATCCGAGCTCGGTCAGCTCCGGCAACCGCCGCAGCAGTTCCCAGTTGTGGTCCGGCTGCTTCACGAATCCGAGGCCGGGATCGAGGATCAGATCCTGCGGGTCCACCCCGGCAGCGACCGCCACATCCACCTGGGTGAGCAGCTCGTCGCGCACCTCGCGCACGACGTCGTCGTAGTGCGTGGAACCGCCGGCATGAACGAATCCGTCCGCCGGCCGCCAGTGCATGAGAATCCACGGCACGCCCGCGGACGCGACGACCGAGGCCATGTCCGCGTCGGCGCGACCACCCGACACGTCGTTGACCAGCGTCACGCCCGCCGCGATCGCCGCTTCGGCGACCGACGCGCGCATCGTGTCGACGCTGGTCACGACACCTTCGGCGGCGAGCGCCTCGATCACCGGGACGACGCGGCCCGCCTCGACCTCGGCGTCGACGCGCTGCGCGCCCGGCCTGGTCGATTCACCACCGACGTCGACGATGTCGACGCCGAGCGCCCGCAGTTCCAGTCCGTGTGCGATCGCCGCGTCGCGATCCAGGTAGCGACCACCGTCCGAGAACGAATCGCTGGTCACGTTGAGAACACCCATGACGACCGGGCGTCTCAGGTTCTGCAGCGCGCTCACCGGCGCAGGATCAGATCCAGGGCTTCGGCGCGGGACGCCGAGCTGGTCTGGAACAACCCGCGCACCGCCGACGTCGTGGTGCTGGCGCCGGGCTTCCGGATGCCGCGCATCGCCATGCACAGGTGTTCGGCCTCGACGACGACGATCGCGCCGCGCGGATCGAGCTTGCGGACGATCGCGTCGGCGACCTGGCTGGTGAGCCGTTCCTGCACCTGCGGGCGCTTCGCATAGAGATCGACGAGCCGCGCCAGCTTGGACAGTCCCGTGACCCGCCCGGTGGGGCCGGGGATGTAGCCGACGTGCGCGACGCCGTGGAAGGACACCAGGTGGTGTTCGCAGGTGGAGTACAGCGGAATGTCGCGGACGAGGACGAGTTCCTGGTGACCTTCGTCGAACGTCGTGTTGAGCACCTCGTCCGGATCCGTGTACAGCCCGGCGAACACTTCGCGGTATGCGCGCGCGACGCGGCGCGGGGTGTCCAGCAGCCCTTCCCGGTCGGGGTCCTCACCGACCGCGATGAGCAGTTCGCGGACCGCGGCTTCGGCCCGGGCCTGATCGAAGGCCCGGCCGGTCGCCAGACTCAGCTGCTCCTCGTCGCCCGGCGCCGTCACGGCAGTCCCAGTGCTATCCAGGTGGTTCACCGACACCCGACCGTCCTCCACTCTCGTTGAAATCGGCTCAGCGCGGGCCGGTCGGCCCCTCCCAGGGCTGCGTGGGCGGCGGCTCCGGTGCCTGCTGATTCTCGTCCTGCCGATCGCCGGCGTCGGCGGGACGCGCAGGCTGAGTCCACTGAGGGTAGCCGGGATACGTGCTGCGTGGCTGTTCGGGCTCCTGCGGCGGCCACCCAGGCGCCGACCATCCTGCGGGAGCGCCGTAGTCGGGCCGGGTCGCGTGCCGCGGCCCGCCGGAGTACTGGCCGGGCTGCGGGAAACCGGGCATCGGCTCGGAAGCAGGGACGGGCTGCGGCGCGGGATAGCCGTTGCCCGGGCCCTGCGGCGGAGTCCCGTACCCACCGGGACCGCCGGCCTGCGGGTACTGCTGCGAGGTGGCCGACCGGGAGGGCTCCGGCTGCTGGGCCGGTTCCGGATGCGGCATCACCGGCTGCTGGGGCGCCTGCTGCTGCGTCACCGGCTGTGAGGGCAGCGGCTGCGGCTTCGCGAGGTTCGGGACCGCGGGCTGCGGCGGCCACGGCTCACCGCGTTCGGCGGCGAGCTCCGCGGGGGTCTTGATCGGCGGGCGATCCGACGGGATGCGTTCGCCGAAGTCGTTGAACGCGGTGATGCGTGGACGCTTCTCCACGGACGCGAGGATCCGCTCGAGGTCCTTGCGGGTGAGCGTCTCGTGTTCGAGCAGTTCCCCGGCGAGCGCGTCGAGCGCGTCGCGGTACTCGTTGAGGATCGCCCACGCTTCGGTGTGGGCCGCCTCGATGAGGTTGCGGACCTCCTCGTCGATCTCGCGGGCCACCTCGTGCGAGTAGTCCGATGCCTGTCCCATGGACCGGCCGAGGAACGGGTCGCCCTGTTCCTGCCCGTAGCGCACCGCGCCGAGCTTGGCGCTCATGCCGTACTCGGTGACCATCGCCCGGGCGATCTTGGTGGCCTGGTCGATGTCGGACGACGCGCCGGTGGTGGGCTCGTGGAACACGAGTTCCTCGGCGGCACGGCCACCCATCGCCATGACGAGACGCGCGATCATCTCGGATCGGGTCATCAGGCCCTTGTCGTCCTCGGGAACGGTCATGGCGTGACCGCCGGTGCGGCCGCGCGCGAGGATCGTCACCTTGTACACGGGCTCGATGTCGGGCATCGCCCACGCGGCGAGGGTGTGTCCACCCTCGTGGTAGGCGGTGATCTTCTTCTCGTGCTCGCTGATGATGCGGCTCTTGCGGCGCGGACCGCCGATCACGCGGTCGACGGATTCCTCGAGGATCGCCTCGGTGATCACCGTGCCGTTCTCGCGGGCGGTGAGCAGCGCGGCCTCGTTGACGACGTTCGCCAGGTCGGCGCCGGACATGCCGACCGTGCGCTTCGCCAGACCTTCGAGGTCGGCGTTCTGGTCGATCGGCTTGCCCTTGGAATGCACCTGGAGGATCGCGCGGCGGCCGGCGAGGTCCGGGTTGGTCACCGGGATCTGGCGGTCGAAGCGGCCGGGACGCAGCAGCGCGGGGTCGAGGATGTCGGGGCGGTTCGTCGCGGCGATGAGGATGATGCCCTGCCGGTCGCCGAACCCGTCCATCTCGACGAGCAGCTGGTTGAGGGTCTGCTCGCGCTCGTCGTGACCGCCGCCGAGGCCGGCACCGCGCTGGCGGCCGACCGCGTCGATCTCGTCGACGAAGATGATGCAGGGGCTGTTCTGCTTGGCCTGCTCGAACAGGTCGCGCACCCGGGATGCGCCGACACCGACGAACATCTCGACGAAGTCGGAACCGGAGATGGTGAAGAACGGAACCCCGGCCTCACCCGCGACCGCGCGTGCGAGCAGCGTCTTGCCGGTGCCGGGCGGGCCGTACAGCAGCACGCCCTTCGGGATCTTCGCGCCGAGCGCCTGGTAACGGGCCGGGTTCTGCAGGAAGTCCTTGATCTCGTACAGCTCTTCGACAGCCTCGTTGGCGCCGGCGACGTCGGCGAACGTCGTCTTCGGCATGTCCTTCGAGAGCTGCTTGGCGCGGGACTTGCCGAAGCCCATCATGCCGCCGCGGCCGCCGCCCTGCATGCGCGTCATCATGAAGAAGAACACGCCGAGCAGGATGATCATCGGAACGACGAACAGCAGGATCGACGTCAGCCAGCTCTCCTGGGTGACGGCGGTGTCGAACTCGCCGGCGCCCGACGCGGCGACCTTGTCGAAGATCTGTTCCGACGCCGAGGCCGGGTACTTCGCGATGATCTGCGTCTGGTTCTCGGTGGCGTCGTTTCCGTTGTTCAGCCACAAACGGACCTGCTGTTCGCGGTCGTCGATCTGGGCCTTGGAGACGTTCTTCGAGTCGAGCTGCGCGAGTGCCACCGAGGTGTCGACCTTGGTGAATCCACGCGTGTCGTTCCCGAAGTAACTGAAGGCGTAGATGACCAACAGAATGCCGGCGACTATCGCCAGATTACGGAACACTGTCTTGCGATTCATACAGGTTCGGCCCGGCCGGCCGGTCCTTTCGATAGTGCGGTCATCAGTGCGGTCATCGTCGATGAGCGTGCGTCGACCGGTGACGATCCGGCCACAGCCAGATTACCGCGTGTGCAGATGTCGTCGCCGGTGCGTATTCCGCCCCTCGCGAGCTTCAACGACCCGGACCGACGCAGCGTTCCCGTACCGCGGCCGGTTCGGCGGAGCAACTTCACCTGCGGGAGGGGCCGTGGGCGTGGGTATCATTTCGCATGGCCGAGCGGGATCCGCACGCCTTGTCCGGTACCGAACCGACTCGGATACCGAGCGCCGAGACCACCGAGGTCGCGGGCGCCGAGACGAGCCGGTTCGATGCCACCCGCACCGCGGAGGTCACCCGGGCCGCCGACGCCGTGACCGATCCGATGACCCCCGGCGTCCCCGTCACCGTCGACGAACTGCGCGCCGGACGGCGGATCGACGACTTCGACCTGCTCACCAGCCTCGGCCGCGGCGCCTTCGGCCGGGTGTTCCTGGCCCGCCAGCTCTCGATGCAGCGACTCGTGGCGGTGAAGATCTCTCCCGACCAGGGCAGCGAAGCGCAGACCCTCGCGCAGCTCGACCACGACTACATCGTCCGCGTGTTCGACCAGCGGATCCTCCCGGATCAGGGTCTGCGGTTGCTGTACATGCAGTACGTCCCGGGCGGGACACTGCTGCACGTGCTGCACCGGGTGCGGCGCACCCCGCCGGACCAGCGCGCCGGCTCGATGCTGCTCGACGTCATCGACGCGACCCTCGCGGAGAAGGGCGAGATCCGCCCGGCGGAATCGACCGTGCGCGGCGAACTCGAATCGCTGACCTGGCCGGAAACCGTGGCGTGGCTGGGACGGCGGCTCGCGGAGTCGCTCGCCTACGCCGACGGTCGCGGTGTGCTGCACCGCGACGTCAAACCCGCGAACGTGCTGCTCACCGCGGAGGGTGTGCCGAAGCTGGCCGATTTCAACATCAGCTACGCCGAGTCCGTCGGGGGCAGCTCCCCCGTCGCCTATCTCGGCGGCTCCCTCGCCTACATGTCGCCGGAACAGCTCGAGGCGTGCCATCCGGGATTGCCGGGATCCGCCGCGGACCTCGACACCCGCAGCGACATCTACGCCCTCGGAGTGATGCTGTGGGAGCTGCTGGCGGGCGTCCGCCCGGGGGATCCGGAGCCGGGCGAGGCACTCGACACGAACACTCTCCCGGCTCTCGAGACGATGGTGCGGCGCCGGCGCGGCGGCCTGACCCCCGAAATGATGGCGAAGCTGCCCGCGGACTGCCCGCAGACGCTGCGGCGGGTACTCGCGAAGTGTCTCGAACCGGATCCGGCGGACCGCTGGTCGTCGGGCACGGAACTGGCCCAGCAACTCGACCTGTGCCTCGACCACCGCGCCCGTGACCTCGTCGATCCCCCACCGGACAGCTGGCGAGCCCGGTTGCGCAAACCCGTCGTGCCGGTCCTCGTCGCCGCGATCGGGATTCCCAACGCCCTCGCAGCGCTCTACAACTACCAGCACAACTCGTCGCTGATCATCGAGAAGCTACCGCCGGACGCGAGGCACAACTTCGAGGTCGTGTCGCTGATCGTGAACGCGACCCTGTTCCCCCTCGGTGCCCTGGTGATCGTGTACCTGGGCCGTCGCCTGATCACCGTGCCGCGCGGATTGCAACGCGGACGCACCTACGACGCCGTCACGCTGGCCCGCACCAGACACGACGCGCTGCTGTTCAGCGACAGGGTCGCGGCGGTCGTGATGAGCCTGTGGATCCTGGCCGGCATCATCTTCCCCGTGGCACTGAGCGTGATCACCGGGGAGATCGACACGCGCGCCGCCACGCACTTCGTCAGTTCGATGGCGGTGTGCGGCGCGATCGCCGTGGCCTACCCGTTCTTCTTCGTCGCCTTCTATGTCGTGCGGTCGCTGTATCCGGCGTTCCTGCCGCACGGATCCACCGACGCCACCGACGCCCGGGAACTCGACGGTCTGCACCGCCGCAGCATCCGCTACCTGGCCCTGGCTGCGGCGGTCCCGCTCGTCGGGGTCGCCGGGGTGACGTTCCTGAACTCCTACGAGATCCCGCAGGTGCTGTTCGCGGTGCGGGTGCTGTCCGTCGGCAGCATCGCCGCGTTCGTGCTGGTGTACTGGCTGTTCCGGCTCATGGAACAGGACCTCGAGGCACTGCGACGCACCGTCGCGCTGCGTCACTGAAACATGCTGCGTCACTGAAACATGCTGCGTCACTGAAACATACCGGGGCACTGAAACATGCCGGGCGCCGACGTCAGCTCGAGTAGACCTTGGGGTCGAGGGTGCCGATGTACGGAAGGTCGCGATACCGCTCGTCGTAGTCGAGGCCGTAGCCGACGACGAACTCGTCCGGGATGTCGAAGCCGACATCGGCGACGTGCACGTCGATCTTGACGGCTTCGGGCTTGCGCAGCAGCGTCACCACCTCGAGCGACGCGGGATTGCGCGAGGACAGGTTGCGGATCAGCCACGACAGCGTGAGGCCGGAGTCGATGATGTCCTCGACGATGAGCACGTTGCGGCCCGCGATGTCCTTGTCGAGGTCCTTGAGAATGCGCACCACACCCGACGACGACGTCGACGACCCGTACGAGCTGACCGCCATGAACTCCATCTGGGTGGGGATGGGCATGGCACGGGCGAAGTCGGTCATGAAGAAGATCGCACCCTTGAGCACGCCGATGAGCAGAAGGTCGCCCTCGGGCGCACCCACCGGGTAACGCTTGGCAATGGACTCGGCCAGCTCGGCCGTGCGCTCCTTGATCTGCTCTTCGGAGATCAATACCGACGCAATGTCGCTCTCGTACACCGGTTCGTTCCTGCCCTTCCGTCAGTCGTCCGCACACCGCTGCTGGTCGACGAACACCATGACCAGCCTGCCACGCCGACGCGACACGACCAACCTGGTCCCCGGTCGCGGCCCACGCCCGACCGCCACGGGACCCTGCCCGTGCCAGCGGCCGATCAGGTCGTCGACGGCCCGCAACGTCCGGTCCGTGGGCGCCGACGCACCGGCTTCGGCGAGCCAGCGCCGCAGCGCGCGCCGCCGCACCGCGGGGTGCACCGGCTCGAGCGATTCCACGTCGAGTCCGGCGCCGTCTCCACCCGCGGAGACCAGCGCCTCGTCCGCGGCCGCGTCGAGCACTTCCCCGTCCTCGCGTAGTTGCGCCGCCGTCCGGGCCAGCGCCGGCGCGACACCGCCGCCGAGCACCTCTTCGAGCAGCGGCAGCACTTCGGTGCGCAACCGCACGCGGGTGAACCGCGGATCGCTGTTGTGCGCGTCCTCGTAGGGCTCGTACCCGAACTCGCGGCACGCCGCTCGCGTGACCGAGCGCCGCACTCCGAGCAGCGGCCGGCCCCAGGGTTCGTCGAAATCGGCCATGCCGCGGATCGAACGGAGGCCGGAGCCGCGGCCCAGGCCGAGCAGCACGGTTTCGGCCTGGTCGTCGAGGGTGTGCCCGAGCAGCACCGGCAGGTCGGCGCGGTTGTCGTCGAGTGCCCGGTACCGCACGGCCCGAGCCGCAGCCTCGAGCCCACCGGGCCCGGTCACCTCCACCGGGACGACCTGCACCGACGTGCACCCCCGCGCACGGGCGAAATCCGCGGCCCGCGCCGCGACGACATCGGAGCCGGCCTGCAGCCGGTGATCGACGACGACCGCCCGCACCGAATCCGCCTCGGCGACCGCCGCGGCGGTCAGGGCGGCCGAGTCCGCGCCGCCGGAAAGACCCACCGCCACCGCCCGCACCTCGTGGCGGCCGAGCCATGCCCGCACGGCCAGCCGGACCTCGTGGATCGCCGGGGTCTCGGGCAGCAACGGACGGCTCCCGACAGCCGTGTCCCGGTCCACGGTCGTGTCCTGTTCCACGCCGCTCAGCCCAGGACCCGGGCGATCCAGGCGTCCGGGTCGTCGATCTCGGCGAGCGTGGGCATCGCGTCCGGGCCGGACCACACGGCGTTGAACTCCGCCATCCCGACGCGGGCGACGACGGCGTCGACGAACTTCTTGCCGTGCACGTACTGCGCCATCTTCGCGTCCACGCCCAGCAGCGCGCGGATCACCCGATGAACGGGGTTCGAGCTGCGGCGCCGCCGGTTGTCGAACGCCCGGCGGATGCGGCCGACCGCGGGAACCACCCCGGGGCCGACGGCATCCATGACGTGGTCGGCGTGGCCTTCGAGGAGGGTGCCGAGCGCGAGCATGCGGTCGAGGGCGAGTTGCTGGGATTCCGACTGGGTGGCCCGCAGCAGACCGAGGACACCGCGCTCGGACATCTGCTTCTCGTCGTTGCTGCGGCGGTCGCGGACGACGGCGACGACCCGGCCCACCAGCTCGGAGACGGGCTCGTCGGCGGCGGCCCCGAGTTCGGCGGTGGCGGTGCGCATCAGCTCGACCATCCACGGCGCCTCGGCGAACTGCACCCGATGGGTGACCTCGTGCAGGCACACCCACAAGCGGAAGTCCGCGGTCGGGACCTTCAACGCGCGTTCGACCGCGACGACGTTCGGTGCGACGAGGAGCAGGGTCCGCGAGAACGGGTCGTACTGGCCGAGTACCGCCGACGACAGGTACGCGAGCATCGCGCCGGCCTGCATGCCGGCGGGCTTGCCCATCCAGGACGTGCCGTTCTGTCCGCCGCCGGTGAGGTCGGCCATCGACCCCGCCGCGGCCTGCACCCAGCCGCTGCGGTCCACGACCCGGGCGGGCGCCGGAGCGTCGTGGCCGTCACCGAGACCGGTGAGTTCCCGCACCGGCTGCTCGGCCCGGTCGGCGGCGTCGGCGAGTTCGGCCACGACGGCATCGGCGGTGTACCGGGACATCGCCGGACCCGGCCGGGCCAGTCGCGCACCCACCCCGGCCGCGAACGACCAGTCGATCGCGTCGCCGATGGTGTGGTCGCGGCCGGTCATCGGCATCCGCACCCCCGGAGAGTCGCAGCGACCGCGTCGAGTGCAGACCGGCTCTCGCCGGGCGGTCGGCCGTTGGCGATCAGTGCGAACGACAGGACCCGCCCGTCGACGTCGACGACGGTTCCGACCAGCCCGCTCGCCTCCGAGAGGGTGCCGGTCTTCGCGCGCACCCAGCCGGCGCCGTCGCGGTTGGCGGATGCGTAGCGGGCGCTGAGGGTTCCGGTGGCCCCCGCGACCGGCAGGTAGTCGAGCATCGGGCGCAGCGCGTCCTGGTCGGTGCCGGCGGCGGATGCCATCACCGCGTCGAGCAGCCGCGTGGGAATGCGATTGTCCACGGACAGGCCGCTCACGTCGTGCATGGTGACGCCGCCGACGTCGAATCCGGCGGCCGTGAGGGTGCGGAGCACGGAGTCCACGGCCCCGGAGAACGACGCCGGCGAGCCCGACGCGATCGCGATCTCGCGGCCGATCGTCTCGGCGAGGACGTTGTCGGAGTGGTCCATCATCTGGCGGAGCCGGTCGCGCAGAGGTGCCGACTGCACCGACGCCAGGGGCGCGGCCCCCGGGGATGCGGTCCCGACCGCGACGGTCGCGGGGTCGGCGCCGAGCGCCGCGGCGAGGGCGCGGCCGGCGTCGAGCGCGGGCGTCGGGCTGCGCGGAGATTCGTCCGCGTTCGGAATCGACCGGCCGCCGTCGAGCATCACCGGTTCGATCGGTGCGATGTAGCCGCCCCCGACGTCCGACGGCATCCACCCCGTGGCCATCGGATCGCCCATGTAGCTGCCGACGTCGACGAGCACCGTGTCGACGACGGCACCCGAACGCTGGATCTGCTGAACGAGATCCGCGACGCGCGGCGCGCCCGGGTAGAAGCCGTCCTGCCCGACCGGAAGAGCGGTGAGCGTGGGATCGCCGCCGGCGACGAGCACGATCTCGCCGGGACGGCTGCCCTCGACGACCCGCGTGGACACCCGGTGGTCGGGTGGCAGCGACAGCAGCGCCGCCGCGGCGGTGAGGACCTTCGTGGTCGACGCCGGAATCATCGGGCGGTCGGGATCCTGCGCCCACAGGACCGTGCCGGTGGCGGTGTCGGTGACGGACCCGGTGAGGGTGCCGAGCGCGGGATCGGCCACGGTGGGCGCCAGAATCGCGCCGAGCGCGGCGGCGACGGGCGCCGGAGCGTCGGCGGGCACGGGAGCGACCTGAGGGGTCGCGGTGACCGGGCCGGGCGCCGGAGTGATCGCGGCCTCGGCGTCGCTGCCCACGATCTCCGACAGCGCGAATGTGCCGCCGACGACGAGCGCGAGGAATCCGGTGCCCCAGATGCCGATCAGGATGCGGAGGCTTCGCCGGCGGCGCGCTTCGAGCCCGCCGAGCTTCTTGTTCTTATCCTGACCCGCCAACACGCCTCCGCTGCGTTCGAGACTCCCGCGCCCTGGTGGCCGCCCGGGTGGGTCCGGCACCTGCGTCCACCAGGGTAGCCCCGCTCCCGTTATCCTCTCTGCGGACCATCGCCGCGATCGCGGCAGTTGGAGCGACAGCCAATCACCGACGAAGTGAGGACACCGGCGTGGAGTTCGACGTCACCATCGAGATCCCCAAGGGACAGCGCAACAAGTACGAGGTCGATCACGAGACCGGCCGCGTGAAGCTGGATCGCTACCTCTACACGTCGTTCGGTTACCCGGCCGACTACGGCTACATCGAGAACACCCTCGGCGAGGACGGTGACCCGCTGGACTGCATGGTGCTGCTCCCCGAGTCGGTCTTCCCGGGTGTCATCGTCGAGGCCCGCCCCGTCGGCATGTTCAAGATGGTCGACGAGGCCGGTGGCGACGACAAGATCCTGGCCGTGCCGGCCGGCGATCCGCGCTGGGATCACATCCAGGACATCTCCGACGTCGCGCAGTTCGAGCTCGATGCGATCAAGCACTTCTTCGTGCACTACAAGGATCTCGAGCCGGGCAAGCACGTCGAGGCCGCCGACTGGGTCGGTCGGGCCGAGGCCGAGGCCGAGGTCGAGGCGTCGATCGCGCGGCTGAAGGAGAACGGCGGCCACTGAGCCGGGCCGGTCTCTTTCGACCCCCTCTTTTTTCCGAGCGAACGGTACATTCAGTCGATCTGACGGGCTGTTGCAGAATCGCGGGTCGGTCTCGCCGTGACGCGGCGGGGCCGACCTGCGGCTTTGTGTAGAATCTGTTGGTGGCCAAAGGATATCGACCCGTCGATCGCGACCAACAGTTCCTGATCCC
>NZ_JALPTB010000058.1 GCF_023218075.1 Rhodococcus sp. HM1
GGTCGGGTGGCCAGTCCTTTCAAGCCCCACTCGAGAGTTGGGCAACCAATCATCAGCCTCGCCCGGCCCGCCCGGGTTACAGCACAACGTAACTCTCACGAAGTAACTGCACCTACGAACTTAAGGACCCCCTCGTGGCGATTTCCCTCGACGACGTGCGCGACCGCTACGCGCTTCCCTCCGTCGACCGGCTCCTCTCCGACCTCGACGCCGGAGAAACCCTGCCCGCGCCCTTCTACTACGCACCCGAGATCCACCAGCTCGAACAGGAGAAGATCTTCTCCAAGTCCTGGCAGTACGCGTGCCACGAATCCGCGGTCGCCAAGCCCGGCGACTACGCGGTCACCCGCGCCGGCGCGATCCCGATCATCGTCACGCACGGCCGCGACGGCCAACTGCGCGGCTTCGTCAACGTCTGCCGCCATCGCCTGCACTCGATCGCCGAGGAGAACGGCAACAAGCCGCTGCTCCAGTGCCCGTACCACGGCTGGACGTACGGCCTCGACGGCAAGCTCAAGACGGCCCCGCGTTCGCAGCGCGAGCCGAACTTCGACTGCTCCACGATCTCCCTCGAACCCGTCTCCGTCGAGCGGTGGGATCAGTGGATCTTCGTCAACCCGGATCCGAACGCTGCTCCCCTCGCCACCGTGACCGCCGATATCCGTTCCCGCACAGACGAACTCAACGAGGACCTGCGCGATTACGAATTCCAGATCCGCTACGAGTACGACATGGAATGCAACTGGAAGCTGTGGGCGGAGAACGCCGTCGAGTGCTACCACTGCCCCACCCTGCACAGCACGAGCTTCGGCAAGACGTACCACACCTCCCCCGACGACTACGCGATCGATTCGTCCGACAACACGATCTGGCACGCCGGTCCGATCAAGTGGCTGCCCACGAACGTGGATCCCGAGGGCCTCAAGGGTTTCCGGTTCGCGTTCACGTTCCCGTCGTCGTTCTTCGCGCTCGACGACTATGTCGGGTTCATCGGCAGCATCCAGCCGGTCGGGCCGCAGAAGTCGTGGGCGTTCGTCGACATGTACGCCAAGCCGGGCGCCGACCCGATCGTCGTGAAGGAATGGCTCGACATGTGGGACCGCACCCTCATCGAGGACAAGCGCGCCACCGACATCCAGCAGATCGGCTACAACTCGGGCCGGGTGCGGTCCGGTCGCCTCCTTCTCGACAGCGAGAGCCCGCTGCAGTCGTTCATGCGTACCGCGGTCACGGCACTCTCGTCCTGACCTCCCTACGACGAAAGTCGGAACGATGACGAAAATCCTTGTGGATCTTGGCAAATGCCAGGGATACGCGAACTGTGTCGTCGCGGCACCGGACATCTTCGATCTCGGTGACAGCGGCAAGGTCGACCTTCTGGAGGCGACCGTCGCCGACGACCGCCTCGCCGACGTGCGGGAAGGGGTGCGTTCGTGCCCCGCGGCCGCCCTCACACTCGAGGAGACGGCGTCATGACGCACGTGGCCGTGGTCGGTGCGTCGCTCGCCGGGTTCCGCGTCGCCGAGGGCCTGCGCGCCGAAGGTTTCGACGGCGACATCACCCTGATCGGCGACGAACCGCATCTGCCCTACGACCGGCCGCCGCTGTCCAAGTCCGTGCTCGTCGACGACGAACCCGCCTCGACGGCATTCCAGGACGCGGCATGGTTCGCGGACAACCGGGTCACCCTGCACCTGGGCGAGACCGCCCGCCGCCTCGACACCGCCGCGCGCACCGTCCACACCGATGCCCGTTCGCTGAACTACGACGAACTCGTGGTCGCGACCGGGGCCACGCCCCGCAATCCCTTTCCCGACGCACCGGACGGTGTCTTCACCCTGCGCACCGCCGACGACGCCGCGCGCATTCGCACTGCCCTGCGCGCGGCCCGGCGACTCGTCGTGATCGGCGCCGGCTTCATCGGCCTCGAGATCGCGTCGTCGGCGCGGCGTCTCGGTGTCGATGTCACCGTCGTCGAGCTCGAACCCGTGCCCCTGACCCGCAGCGTCGGCGACGACGCGGCTGCGGTCCTCGCCGACATCGCCCGCGCCGACGGGGTGCACCTGCTGTGCGGCCGGGCCGTCGCCGAACTCCGCGGCACCACCACGGTCGAGTCCGTCGTCCTCGACGACGGAACCGAGCTGCCGTGCGACGCGGTGGTCGTCGGGGTGGGTGCGGTTCCCGCGACCGAGTGGCTCGCCGGCAGCGGTCTCGAGGTCACGCGCGCGGGACTGATCTGCGACGCGACCGGACGCGCGGGCGACCACGTGTGGGGTGTCGGCGACGTCTGCGCGTGGACCGACGACGCGGGCACGCCCCACCGTCACGAACACTGGACCTCGGCCGCCGAACAGGCCAAGGTCGTCGCGCACAACCTGGCGTGCGACGACAAGCGCACCGTCACCGCCGCGACGTACGTGTGGTCCGACCAGTTCGGGCGGCGTATCGACATCGTCGGTGACATCACAGGGCACGACGACTTGCGCGTCCTCTCCCGCAACCCCGACGACCTCGCCTACCTGTACGCCCGCGACGGACTGCTCACGGGTGCTTGCCTGATCGGCCAGCCCCGGCTCATGGTCCGCTGCCGCCAGTGGATCGCGGCACGCACTCCCGTCGCCGACCTCGAACTCTGGGTCTCGTCCGCGCCGTGAGCGCCGACGTACCCTCCACTCATCAGGCAACTCGAAAGGGGCCACCCAATGAGTTCGCTCGACACATCGGGTTCCGATCCCGCACCCGAGCACATGGTCCGCACGCTCACCTGGCGTGACGGCATGGTCTTCGCCCTGAACATGCCGATCGGCCTGTTCCTCACGCTCGGCTACACCGTCGGCGCGATCGGCGGCTGGACCGCCATCTCCATCTGGGCCGTCGCGTGCTTCTTCGCCTTCCTCCAGAGCCACCTGTTCTCGGAGATGGCCGCGATGTTCCCCGACCGCTCGGGCGGCATCTCGGTCTACGCCTACGAAGGCTGGAAGCGCCACTTCGCGCCGCTCGGTGCGATCGCCGCGTTCGGCTACTGGATGGGCTGGTCGCTGTCGCTGTCCGTCGAGGGTGTCGTGCTCGGCACCCTCATCGAGCAGGCGTTCTTCCCCGACAACGACATCGCGATCCGCCTGCCCATCGGCCACGAACTGGGCCTGCCCTATCTCATCGCGATCGGCGCGATCGTCTCGGCCTGGGCACTGAACTACTTCGGCATCAAGATCGCCGCCGGCGTCGCCCGCATCACCGGTGCCCTGCTGGTGATCGGCCTGGCCGTCCTCGTCGTCGGACCATTCCTGTCGTCCGGCGCCGACTTCGACATCACCCGCCTGAGCTGGACCGGCACGAGCTCGCCGTTCGACTGGAAGGTGATCGTCGTCTGGTTCTACATCACCGCCTGGACGACCTACGGCACCGAGGTGTGCGCGAGCTTCGCCGCCGAGTACAAGGATCCGGTCAAGGACACCTCCCGCGCGCTGCGCCGCTCCGCCCTGATGATCATGGGCCTGTACATTCTCGTGCCCTACGTCGTGGTCGGCGCCCTCGGCGAGCAGACGATCGGCGCGAACCCGGTCAACTACATCGGCATCGCGTTCGAGCACATTCTCGGTTCGTATGCGTGGCTCGGCCAGGTTCCGGTGATGGCCGCGTTCGTCATCGCGATGATGACGGCGACCGCCGACGGCGGGCGATCCCTGTACGGCATCGCGCAGTCCGGCGGCACGATCCGCCAGTTGGGCGAGCTCAACCGCTACGGCGTCCCGGGTCGTGCCCTGACCACCGACATGCTCATCAACGTCATCATCCTGATCGTGCTCGGGGAGCCGATCGCGATCCTGCTCGCGAGCAACCTGGGCTACCTCACCGCGGTGACCCTCGCGGTCGGCGCGTTCGTTCTGCTCCGCCGCGACCGCCCCGACATCATCCGTCCGATCCGCCTCGCGAAACCGTGGGTCGTCATCGCGTGCGCCCTGTTCGCGATCAACACGTTCGCGATCGCCGTGGGCATCCTCAACCCGGGCCTGACCGGCTACGGCGGCCTGAGCGAAACCGTCACCGGCATCGGCATTCTCATGATCGCCTGCGTGCTCTGGTACTACCGCCAGCGCATTCAGGACAAATCGACGATCGAGTGGCGGGTCCACGACGACCCCCTTCTGCCCCTCGACACCGCATCCAGCGAACCAGCCCCCGTTTCCGATTCCAGGAGCCACCCGTGAAATCCATCCGCGTCCACGCCTACGACACCCAGCCCTCCCTCGACGAGGTGCCCCAGCCGACCGTGCGGGACCCGCACGACGTGATCGTCAAGGTCCGCGGCGCCGGAGTGTGCCGCACCGACCTGCACATCATCGAGGGCCAGTGGAAGGACAAGAGTTCCGTCGCCCTCCCGTACACGATCGGGCACGAGAACGCCGGCACCGTCACCGAGATCGGCTCGGCAGTCACCAACGTCGCCGTCGGTGACTCGGTGATCCTGCACCCGCTCGCCACGTGTGGCCTGTGCCTGGCCTGCCGCAGTGGCGACGACGTGCACTGCACGCACTCCGATTTCCCCGGCATCGACACCGACGGCGGCATGGCCGAGTACCTGCGTACCTCGGCGCGCAGCGTCGTCAAGCTCGATCCGTCGCTCGAACCGGCCGACGTGGCGGCACTCGCCGACGCCGGGCTCACCGCCTACCACGCCGCGCGCAAGGCCGCCGCGATCCTGCGTCCCGGCCACACCGCCGTGGTGATCGGCGCCGGCGGTCTCGGGCACATCGGCATCCAGGTCCTGAAGTCGATGACAGCCGCGCGCATCGTCGTCGTCGACAGTTCCCCGGATGCGCTGGATCTGGCGAAGCAGATCGGCGCGGACGCGACCGTCGTCGCCGATGGCACCGAAACGCAGCAGGTCCTCGACCTCACCGGCGGCAACGGCGCCGAAGCCGTCCTCGACTTCGTGGGCGAAGGCACCGCGATCGAAGCCGGTGTCGGGATGCTGCGCCGCGCCGGGTCGTACTACGTCATCGGGTACGGCGGTCGCCTGGACGTGCCGACCATCGACATCATCAGCACCGAGATCAACTTCGTCGGCAACCTGGTGGGCACCTACAACGACCTGGTCGAACTGATGGCGCTGGCGGCGGAAGGAAAGGTCAAGCTGCACACGGTCAAGTACCGGTTCAGCGACTTCCAGCAGGCGCTCGACGACCTGCACCACGGACGGATCCGCGGTCGCGCGGTGCTCGTGCCCGACGACGAGTTCGACGGTCAGCGTGGCTGAGCCGCGTCACCGGACCATCTCCTAAACTGAGCGGATGCGCAAGATGCCGAACCCGTCGAACGGAGACCAGAACTCGGGAGAGAACCCGGGCGACGGTCTCGACGACATCGACCGCGGCATCCTGCGCCTCCTCCAGGAGGACGGCCGCATGCCCTACCGGCAGATCGCCCGCGAGCTGGGTGTCTCCGAGGGAACCGTCCGCATCCGCTCGAGCCGCATGCAGGAGTCCGGCGCGCTCAACGTCATCGCGATCGCCGATCCGTTCCGCCTCGGGTACAGCGTCCTCGCGTTCGTCCTGATCAAGGTGGAACCGGGCGCGCAGGACCGGCTGGTCCAGGAGCTCACCGCGCTCGACGAATCGACCTATGTCTCCACCTGCATCGGCCGCGCCGACCTCTACATGCAGCTGGTGTGCCGCGACAACGACCACCTCCACGAACTGCTCCACCGGCGCATCCCCGCCCTCGGCGGGATCCGCGACCTCGAAGCGTTCATGGAACTGGAAATGCACAAGGTCTCGTACCGCTACAACCTGTCGTGACACACCGGGCGTGAGCCCGGAATCCTTCCCCCACTCCCTGCGGCGCCGGCAGCGCTCGATTCGTGCTGCGCCGCACCCTTTTCCACCCTCCAAAGGGAGAATCATGATCTTCATCGTCGTGAAATTCACCGTCCGGCCCGAGGAGGCCGACACCTGGCTGGAGCGCACCCGGGACTTCACCGACGCGACCCGCGCCGAGACCGGCAACCTGTGGTTCGAATGGTCCCGCAGCGTGGACGACCCGAACCAGTTCGTGCTCGTCGAGGCGTTCCGCGACGGCGACGCCGGGTCCGCACATGTCGCGTCGGAGCACTTCCGAGCCGGCCTCGACGCGATGCGTCCCGCGCTCGCCCGGACCCCGCAAATCCTCAACACCGAGATCCCCGGCGTCGAATGGGCACGCATGGGCGAACTCGACCTCGGCGACTGACGCCACCGAACATCCACTGCTGCAACAGAAGACAAGGAAGTCGTCATGACCGGAAGAGTCGAAGGCAAGGTCGCATTCATCACCGGCGCCGCGCGCGGGCAGGGCCGCAGCCACGCGGTGCGCCTCGCGCAGGAAGGCGCCGACATCATCGCGATGGACGTGTGCGGCGAGGTCGGCCGCACCGCCGAGTTCTACCATCCCGCCACCGAGGCGGATCTCGCCGAGACGGTCGCGCTCGTCGAGGCCGAGGGCCGCAAGATCGTCTCCTACACCGCCGACGTCCGCGACTACGACGGGCTCGCAGCGGGATTGAACGACGCGGTCGCACAGCTGGGCCGTCTCGACATCGTCGCCGCCAACGCGGGGATCTTCCAGTTCGGCGACGAGGTTCCGGACCTGCTCGTCGGCGACTGGAACGACGTCATCGACGTCAACCTCAACGGCGTGTTCAACACGTGCAAGGCCGCCATCCCGCACATCGTCGAAGGCGGGCGCGGCGGCACCATCGTCATCACGTCGTCCGACGCGGGCGCCAAGGGCTTCGCACGGTTCGGCCACTATGTCGCGTCGAAGCACGGCGTCATCGGTCTGATGCGCACGCTCACAATGGAACTGGCTCCGCACTCGATCCGCGTCAACGTCGTGTCGCCCACCAACTGCAACACCGACATGATCCAGAACGAGGCCGTCTACAAGCTGTTCCGTCCCGACCTCGAGGAGGTCACCCCGGAGCAGTTCGCCGAGGCGTCGGGAACGCTGCTCGCGTTGCCCGCGCCGTGGGTGGAGCCGGTCGACGTGTCGAACGCACTGCTCTTCCTCGCCTCCGACGAGGCTCGTTTCATCACGGGCGTGAACCTGCCGGTCGACGGCGGGTCGTCGGTGATCTGATCCCACAGGGTCTCCCCCGGTACCCACAAAGACAGCCGCGCGTGACTGGTCACGCGCGGCTGTCTTTTGCGTCGGTGGACTCGGAGGGCATTTGTCACCGGTGACCGACTCCCTAGAACCAGGCTGAGCCAAAAGGGTTTGATTCCGACCTCTTGTTCCTAAGTTCTGTAAGCACATCGTGCCCGCAAGCCGGGTGCGGCCGCGTCATGACATCCCTGCGATCGGAATACATTCCGCAATCGCGGTTTTCGCGCGGAACCAGGGTGAACTACAAGGAACGGTCACAACTCGAACATGGGTCTCGAACTCGAAGGCAAACGCGCCATCGTCACCGGTGGGGGCACCGGAATCGGCTATGCGATCGCGCTGGAACTCGCGACACAGGGCGCCTCGGTCGCCATCGCCGGTCGCCGCACCGAGGTACTCGCCAACGCCGCCAAACGCATCGAGTACGCGACCGGCGCGAATGTGCTGCCGGTCGTTGCCGACACCGGCGACGACGAATCCGTGAAAGCGCTCGTCGACACCGTCGCACAGGAGTTCGGCGGCATCGAAATCCTGGTGAACAACGCTGCCGAACAGCCCGCTCAGCACGGGCCGAGTTTCAACGACGCCGACGACGAGTGGTTTCACCGGCAGATCGACGTCAAGGTCATCGGCTATCTCCGCACGATTCGCGCGGTCGCGCCCCTGCTGATCGAGAACGGCTGGGGCCGGATCATCAACATCAGCGGCACGGGTTCGCGGCAGACCGTGTCCGTCATCGGTTCCGTGCGTAATGCGGGCGTCACCGCCTTGACCAAGAACGTCGCGGACGAACTCGGCAAGTACGGCATCAACGTGACGGTCGTGCACCCGGGCGCGACGCGCACCGAACGTTTCGAGGAGTTCCGGAACCGCGCTTTCGTGAACGAATCGACCCGAAAATCGCACCTCGACAACGTCATCGGCCGAGTCGTCGAACCCGAGGAGGTCGCCTGGGTCGTGGCCTTTCTCGCGTCGCCGCGCAGTGCCGCGATCACCGGCGACGGAATCGTTGCCGGTGGCGGCATTCCCGGCTTCATCTACTACTGACCGACTTCACGTCCCGCGGAGGAACACCCCATGCCCACTGTCACCACGTCGACCATCGCAGCCGACGAACTGCACGATCTCTTGTCGAGCCGCGACGAATACGCGCTTCTCGACGTCCGTGAGGCCCGGGTCACGGCCGAGGAGGGCTCGATCCTGCTCGGTGTTGCGGTCCCGCTGAGCCGTCTCGAACTGCGCGTCGACGCACTCGTTCCGCGACGTTCCACGCCGGTGATCGTCTACGACGGCGGCAAGGACGACCTCGCGCAGCGGGCGGCGTCCCGGCTCGCCGAGCTCGGCTACGCGGATGTACGCGTGCTCGACGGCGGGATCGCCGCCTGGGCGAATGCCGGCTACACGGTCCAGTTCGGTGGCGACAACGTCGTCGGCCAGGCGTTCGGCGAATGGATCGAGGAGGTCTACGGCACCCCTCACATCAGCGTTCCGGAGTTCCGCGCCAAGGTCGCCGCCGGCGAGGACATCGTGGTGCTCGACAGCCGCCCGATCGGCGAGTTCGAAAACCACAGCCTGCCGGGCGGCACCTCCATTCCGGGCGCGGAACTGGTCTATCGAGCCGCCGAAGTGGTGAAGTCGCCCGAGACGCTCGTCGTCGTCAACTGCGCCGGGCGGACCCGCAGCATCCTCGGAGCGCAGGTCCTGATCAACGCGGGACTGCCCAACTCGGTCGTCGCGCTGGAGGGTGGCACGCAGTCGTGGGTTCTGGAGGGGCTGGAACTCGACCACGGCAAGCATTCGGCCGCGCCGCTTCCCACCGGTTCTTCCCTCGACCAGGCGCACGCTGCCGCAGAGCGCTTCCGCGATCGCTTCGGAATCCGGTCGATCGACAAGGCGACCCTCGCGCAGTTCCGCACCGAAACCGACGAGCGCACCCTCTACGTCTTCGATGTCCGCACTCCCGACGAGTACGCCGCCGGCCATCTGCCCGGCACCGTCTCGGCGCCGAGTTGGGACGTCGCCCCGTGGGTGTTCCGCTACATCGCGACCCACAACGCCCGCATCGTGCTGGTCGACAACGACTCCGTGCGCGCAACCGTCGCGGCGTCGTGGATCGTGCAGGTCGGCTGGGGCGAGGTGTACGTACTGGAGAACGCGTTCGACGGTGAGGAACTCGAGACCGGCACCGGCCCGGCAGCACAACTGCTCGGGTTGCCCGGCGACGTCACGACCGTCGATGCCGCGACGCTGAAGGACAACATTGCCGCCGGATCCGAGCAGGTCGTCGACCTGCAGCCGAGCCTCGATTACCGCGACGGCCACATTCCCGGTGCTGTGCATGCACTTCGGTCCCGGCTGGTGAACTCCGTCGCCGACATCCCCGGCGACGGCACGATCGTGTTGACCTCGCCCGACGGTGTCCTTGCGACCTATGCGGCCGCGGATCTGGCCGGTGCGACGCAGCGACCCGTCGAGGTCCTCGAGGGCGGTACCGCCGCCTGGGTCGCGGCCGGTGAACAGCTCGAGTCGGGTGACGAGAACCTGTTGCACGGACGCGACGATGTGGTCTTCACCCATTGGCGCGAGAGCGACCCCGAGGTTCAGAAGGCCGGGTTCCGCAAGTACCTGTCCTGGGAACTCGGCCTGGTCGCCCAGTTGCAAGCCGACGACACCGTCCCGTTCAACGCGTTCACCCAGCCGCAGGACAGCTTGTCGTGACCGCCGTCGACGTCTCGCGCGAATCCGCGTCGACGGAAGACGACACCGCCGGCGGCCCGGCGGCCCGGCCGGAAGTCGAGAACCTCAGCCCGAACACCGGGACCGGCAGGATCGGAGCGGCCGCCCGGGTGTGGCGCGGGCGGGTGCTGCGGTTCCTCGTCCCCGTCGCGCTCATCGTGCTGTGGCAGCTGTCCTCGGTTCTGGGCTGGGCGGACGAGTTCACCCTGCCGCCGCCCAGCAAGATCCTCGCCGCGTACGGCGAACTGTGGTCGAACAACGACCTGCAGGAAGCGCTGCCGGTCTCGATCCGGCGGGCCGGGATCGGCCTCTTCTTCGGCGTCACGTTCGGTCTGGTCCTCGGCCTGTTCGCGGGTCTGTGGAAGATCGGCGAGGAGATC
The DNA here is from genome assembly GCF_023218075.1 of Rhodococcus sp. HM1. GTDB lineage: Bacteria > Actinomycetota > Actinomycetes > Mycobacteriales > Mycobacteriaceae > Rhodococcus. Next base: position 10,260 of record NZ_JALPTB010000058.1, read on the forward strand.
TTCGACGCTCCGCTGCAGATGCTCCGCACCATCCCGTTCATCGCGGTGGTGCCGCTGTTCATCACCTGGTTCGGTATAGACGAGAAGCCCAAGCTGATCCTCATCGCGGCGGCGACCGTGTTCCCGGTGTACCTGAACACATACCACGGGGTGCGCGGCGTCGACAAGAAACTCATCGAAGCCGGACAGACTTTCGGTCTGCAGAACTGGCGGCTGGCCGCGCGCGTGATCCTGCCGACCGCGCTTCCGTCCGCGTTGACCGGCATCCGATATGCCTCCGGCGTATCGCTTCTCGCCCTGGTGCTCGCCGAGCAGATCAACGCGCGGGAGGGCATCGGCTATCTGCTCAACAACGCGAACCAGAACCAGCGGCAGGACATCGTCATCGCCGGGATTCTCATCTACGCCGCGCTCGGCATCGTCGTCGACGTGGTGATGCGGATCATCGAACGTTTCGCGCTCCCCTGGAGGCCCCGTGTCACCATCTGAAAACTCTCTGCCGAGCGAATCCGGCAGCGAGACAGGTCCGTTCGCGGTCGACGCCCGGGGTGTCCGGCGGGTGTTCGGCGACCGGGCCGTGCTCGACGGCGTCGATCTGCAACTGCGGCAAGGCGATTTCGTCGCCCTGCTCGGACCGTCCGGAACCGGCAAGACGACGCTGCTCCGCATCCTGGCCGGTCTCGATGCCGCCGACGGCGGGACGGTGGTGGTCCCGAGGTCCCGGTCCGTCGTATTCCAGGAACCCCGGCTCGTGCCCGCCCGGCGGGTGTGGCGCAATGTCGTGCTCGGCAGCCGCCACGTCCGCCGCGATCGCGACCGTGCCGTCGCAGCGCTCGACGAGGTCGGACTGGCCGGACACGCGGACGCCTGGCCGGTCACGCTCTCCGGTGGTGAGGCACAGCGTGTCGCGCTGGCGCGTGCGCTCGCCACCGAGCCGGGGCTGCTTCTGCTCGACGAGCCGTTCGCGGCGTTGGACGCGCTGACCCGCATCCGCATGCACGACCTGGTGGGGGCACTCATTCGCCGACACAACCCGGCGGTGCTGCTCGTCACCCACGATGTCGACGAAGCCATCCTGCTCGCCGACCGAATTCTCATCCTCTCCGACGGCAACATCGACGTGGACATCACCGTCGACATCGACGAACCGCGGCGACGCAGCGACGCCCGCTTCCAGGATCTGCGTCAGGCACTGCTCGACAAACTCGGCGTCGGGCGCGCCGCGCGCGCCGCGGCGCTGGCCGCGATCGGAAACTGACCCGACCCGCCCGGCGCTCGACCATCACCTACAAGGAGTTACCCCTCGTGTCCGTCCCTGCCCGTTTCGCCGCCCGCGCCGGCCGCCGGCTCGCCGCCCTGACCGCCGTACTCGCGCTGGGAGCCGGTCTGTCCGCGTGCAGCAGCGCCGACAGCGCGAACAACGACGACCCCCGGAACGTGACCCTGACGTTCGGCTTCCAGACCGCCGACTATCCGGCGTTGCTCGAGGCATCCGGGCTGTTCGAGGACCTGCCCTACACCCTCGAAACCCCGGTCATCGCCGGCCCGGCCGCTCAGATCTCGGCCCTGTATTCGAAGGCGACCGACTTCGGTCTGGTCGGCGAGAACACCGCCGCCTTCGAAGCCGCCAACGCCGAAAACGACCTCGGCAACGCCGATCCGAAGATCTACACGATCGCCGGTCTCGCCTACGAGGGCACGCCCTATCCGGCCCCGGCGCTCTTCGTGAAGAAGTCCGCCGGGATCTCGAAGATCGAAGAGCTGAGGGGACATACGGTCGCCTACAACTTCGGCGGCAACATCTACGCCGGATACGTCAAGATCCTCGCCGATGCCGGGCTGACGGTGGACGATATCGAACCGGTTCAGCTGCCGGACAACCAGGCCGCCGCCGCGGCGTTCGCCGCCGGGCAGGTCGATGCGGTCGTCACCAGCTACTCCCACGTCGCCAAGGCCATCGAGTCCGGTGACGCGGTGCAGCTGACGACCAACGAGGAATTCGGCGTCAAGGGCGGCGCCGGGTTCATCACCCGGCCGGACGTGCTGGCGGACGCGGGCAAACTCGCCGCGGCCGAGGACTTCTTCGCCCGGTTCAGCAAGCTGTGGAGCGAGTGGTACCCGGCGCACGAGGCCGAGGTGACGGGCATCCTGCAGGACGTCCTCAAGCAGGCCCCGGACATCGCGAAGATCAATTTCGAGAACGGCAAGCACGGCAGGCTCTACCGCGTCGGCGATCCGGAGTTCATCGCCTCGCAGCAGAACATCGTGAAGGCGGCGTACGCGGCCGGCGGTGTCAAACACGACTACGACATCGCCAAGGTCTTCAATCCCGTGTTCGACCACATCACGGTTTCCGACCAGTGACAGCATCGCTCCCGCACCATCTTTCGAGGACGCCGAGAATCACATGACCAGAACCCGTCAGCTGCACCTGAACACGAACGCGCTCAACGCCGGCAAACATCCGGCCGCGTGGCGGATCCAGGACGACCCGCTGGGTATCGTCCACATCGAGTACTACCGCAACATCGCGCGCATCGCCGAGCGCGGGACCTTCGATGCCCTGTTCCTCGCCGACGGCCCGGCCCTCCCCGGTACCGTCGCCGAGCAGACGTGGAACTCGCTCGAACCCTCGGTGCTGCTCGCTGCGATCGGTTCCGCGGTCGAGCACATCGGCCTGATCGGGACCATCTCGACGACGTTCAACGACCCGTACAACATCGCGCGGCGCTGGTCGACCCTCGACCACGTCACGCACGGCCGCGCGGCCCTCAATTTCGTCACCACCCAGAATCCCGAAGCGGCAGCCAATTTCGGGCTCACCTCGCTCCCCGACCGTGAGGAACGGTACGCCCGGGCCGAGGAATTCGTCGAGGTCCTGGTCAAGCTGTGGGACAGCTGGGAGGACGGCGCTCTCGTCGCCGACCGGTCCACCGGGCAGTACGCCGACGTCGACCGCATTCATGCGATCGACCATGAGGGACAACGCTTCTCCGTGAGCGGCCCACTCAACGTCCCCCGCACACCGCAGGGACGTCCGGTGATCGTGCAGGCGGGAGACGGCGGCACCCACATCGCCGCCAAGTACGCCGACGCCGTGTTCAGCGCGCAGACCGTGTTCGAGGAATCCCAGAAGTTCTACCGCGACCTCAAGGCACAGGCACAACGGCACGGTCGCCGTCCGGATCAGATCCTGCTGCTTCCCGGCCTGTTCCCGATCGTCGGGAGCACCGAGAAGGAAGCGCTCGAACGCAAGGCGCTGCTCGACTCGTTCCTGGACCCCGACGAACAGAAGGCCGAACTCGCCACGAAGCTCGGGCTCGAACCCGACGACCTCGAACTCGACAAGCCGCTCCCCTATCACCTGCTCGACACCGAACGGTTCGGTGCGTCGGCCGGCTTCTACAAGTCCACCCTCGCGCTCGCCCGCAAGGAGAACCTCACGGTGCGTGGCATCCTGGCGCGCAACCCGGGTGCGCACCGGCAGATCGTGGGCACGCCCGAACAGATCGCCGACGACATCGAGAAGTGGTTCCTCGGCGAGGCGGCCGACGGATTCAACCTCAACGCCGACTCGTTCCCGACCGGGCTCGAGCCGTTCGTCGACCACGTGGTGCCGATCCTGCGCAAGCGCGGCATCTTCCGCCACGAGTACACCGGCACCACGCTGCGCGACCACCTCGGCCTGGACCGGCCGGAGAACCGCTACGTCGGCGAAACCGGCTGGCAGAACCACTCCGCGAGCAGCCGATACGTCGGCATCTAGCCCACCACCCAGAGAAAGCGAACGACCAGTGACAACCATCCCCACGCGCCGACTCGGCAGCGACGGACTGTCCGTATCGGCCCTCGGACTCGGCTTCATGAGCTTCACCACCTCGGCCGACGCCGACGAGCAGGCGCTGTCCACCGCGCTGGTGGACGAGGCGATCGACCTCGGCATCAACTTCTTCGACACCGCCGACGTGTACGGACCGGAATACAGCGAGATCCTGCTCGGGCGTGCCATCGCGGGCCGCCGCGACGACCTGATCATCGCGACGAAGTTCGGGAACGCACTCGACCGCGACACCAACCCCGACCACCGCTCCGTCGACGGCCGCCCCGAGTACGTCCGGACCGCCGTCGAGGCGTCGCTGCGCCGACTCGGCATCGACCACATCGACCTCTACTACCAGCACCGCGTCGACCCCGAGGTGCCGATCGAGGAGACCGTCGGAGCACTCGCGGAACTCGTCGAGGCCGGAAAGATCCGCTACATCGGCCTTTCCGAGGCCGGCCCCGGCACCATCCGCCGCGCACACGCCATCCACCCGGTCACCGCGATCCAGAACGAATGGTCGCTGTTCAGCCGGCAGATCGAGGACACCACGGCCGACGTCGTCCGCGAACTCGGTATCGGCATCGTCACGTATTCACCGCTCGGACGCGGATGGCTCACCGGCCGCCTGCAGCAGCCCGCCGACGTCACCGGCCGCCGCGCGCGACATCCGCGCTTCGCGCAGGACGTGTTCGAGACCAACCGCCGGTTGGCCGACGAGGTCGCCCGCATCGCGACCGAGATCGGCGCACAACCCGGCCAGGTCGCACTCGCGTGGGTGCTGTCCCGTGGTGAGGACGTCGTCCCGATCCCGGGAACCCGGCACAAGGAATACCTGCGGGAGAACGTCGGCGCCCTCGACGTGACCATCGACCCCGAGCACGCTGAGCGGCTCGAACAGATCGCCGCGCAGGTCGCCGGCGAGCGGGCACTCCGCCCCGAGCACCTCGGAACCGAGGCGCCGGTTCTCGACGCCGCGTCCGTCGGAGAGGGCGTTTCGCAATAGTCAGGTGCCGCTGGTCATCCGGCATCGTCCGAGTGACTGACGATGTTGACGACGGAACCGTCCGGCGCGCGCACGAAGAACCTGCGCACACCCCACGGTTCCGTCGTCAGCGGATAGACGATGTCGAACCCCCGACGCTGCGCCTCCTCGTAGGCGGCTTCGACCTCATCGCCGACGTGGACGGACAGCACGGAATCGACCGGTGCGGTCGCGTCGCCGCTGACTAGCTGGACGACGGCCCGCCCGTCCGGAGTCTTGAACCGAGCCACCCACCCCAGATTCATCTCTTCGACGGAGAGCCCGAGATAGTCGGTGTAGAAACTCCGAGCCTCCTCGATGTCCGGGACGTTCAGATTCGCCGTGATGCCGGTGGGTCGCATGCCGATCACTCCTGCCGAGTCGTCCTCATCACGCTCGATTCCACTACAGGCCGCGACCTCGCGCGGAGCTTTCGAACGGATACCGCCGTTCAGCCCTCGGCTGCGGGCAGCATGTGCCCCATGCGGCGCCGTTTGGTTTCGAGGTAGCGCACGTTCGCCGGCACGACCCCGACGTGCAGGGGTTCACGGCCGATCACGGAGATCCCGTTGTCTTCCAGACCCGTGATCTTGGCGGGGTTGTTGGTGAGCAGCCGCACCGACCGCACCCCGAGATCGTGCAGGATCGCCGCGGCACCGCCGTACTCGCGACCGTCCGCGGGTTCGTCGAGTTCGAGGTTGGCCTGGACGGTGTCGAGTCCGTCGTCCTGCAACCGGTAGGCGGCCAGCTTCTTGAGCAGGCCGATCCCCCGGCCCTCGTGTCCGCGCAGGTAGACCAGCACCCCGCCGTCCTGGGCGAGCCGTTCGAGCGCGGCGTCGAGTTGCGGACCGCACTCGCAGCGCTGCGACGCGAACGACTCCCCGGTCAGGCACTCCGAATGCACCCGCACCAGGGACCCGTCCGTCGGTGTTCCCGCGAGCAGGGCGACGTGGTCGGCGCCGGTGTGCCGGTCGAGGTAACCGACGGCCCGGAACGTCCCGAACCGCGTCGGCATGAACGTTTCGTCGCCGCGCACGATCCGGCCGGTCGGGACGACCGGAGCCGGGAAGGAGTGCACGGCCCGGTAGTTGCGCAGTTCCTCGATCGTGAGAACGGGCAGGTCGTGGCGGGCACCGAGGTCCTCGATGGCGGGCATCCGCATCATGGACCCGTCGTCGGCGACGAGCTCGGCGATCACACCGACCTGCGGCACTCCGGCCAGCGCGCACAGGTCGACGGCGGCCTCGGTGTGACCGGGGCGTTCGAGGACTCCGCCGGGCCGGGCCCGCAGCGGCAGGATGTGTCCGGGCCGGATCAGATCCCGGGCGGTCGCGGTCGGATCGGCGAGGACCCGCAGCGTCGTGGCGCGGTCCGCGGCGCTGATCCCGGTGGTGACGCCGCGGGCGGCGTCGACGGTGACGGTGTAGGCGGTCTGCTTTGGATCCTGGTTGTCGGCGACCATCGCGGGCAGGTCGAGGGCGTCCGCCCGCGCCCCCGTCATCGGTGCGCACAACAGGCCCGACGTGTGCCGCACGGTCCACGCGATCCATTCCGGCGTCGCGTGGTGCGCCGCGAGGATGACATCACCTTCGTTCTCACGGTCCGCGTCGTCGGAGACGAGGACGGGCCGTCCGGCGCGGATCGCGTCGAGCGCCGCCTCGATGCGGCTCATGACGCCACCAGCTTCCGGAATGCGCTGCGGTGGAACACGATCGGCTCAACCGTGGATTCGGCTTCCTCGCAGTGCAGTTCGTGGACGCGCAGCACGACGATCGCGTGGTCCCCGGCGGGCACCTGCTGTTCGATCGACACGTCCATCCGGACACCGCAGCCTTCGACGAACAGCGCTCCGCCGTCCCGGGTTTCGGTGCCGATACCGGCGAACCGATCGCCGTCCTTGGCGGCGAGCACGCGGGCCGCGCGGTCGTGTTCGGAGCTGAGAACGCTGATGCCGAGCCGGGGCTGCGCCGCGAGCTTCGGCCAGGTGGTCGACGTGTTCTGCACACAGAACGCGACGAGCGGCGGGTCGAGCGAGACGGGCACGAAGGTGCTGGCGGCCATGCCGAGACGTTCGGTTCCGGTGTCGGCGCAGATCGCGACGACCCCCGCGGGGACGTGACCGAAGGCTCGACGCAGGGTAGCGCCGTCGAGGGTGGGAGTGGTCATCATGCCTCCGTTCGGACGGTGGATCGTACTGCGGCAGACCAACGTTCGGCGTAGTCCGCGATCCGGGTGTCGGTGGTGTAGGTGGAATCGATCAGGTAGAGGCCCGGCGCCGGGCAGGTCGCGCCCAGTTCGACGAGGACCGGCTTGAGCAGCAGGTCCGGCGCCATCGCGTGCGCGGGGCCGGCGCCGAGCATGAGGGGCACCGCGGTCACGTCGCGTAGTCCGTCTCCGGTGGCGAACTGGTCGAGGAACAGCTTGAGGATGCCCGTGTAGGTGGCCTTGAAGGTCGGGCTGGCGAAGATCACCAGATCCGAGGAGGCGACGGTCTCGACGGCTGCCTTGACCGCGTCGTCGCCCCATCCCAGCAGGCCGGGGCCGAGGGTGACGACGTCGACGACATGGTCAGGCGCCTCTCCGGTGAGCGCGGTGGCCAGCAGGTTCGCCGCGTCGAGAGTACGGGAGCCGGGCTTCGGATTACCGGCAACGACAGTGACCTTCATGTGGATCTCCTTTCGGGCGAGACGTTCCGCCCGTCACCGGGTATTCGACCCGACGTGTGTGTCGGGAATGCGACCTGAATGTGGCGTACATATTGCGCCGATGCACTTCGCGTCCACACGTGGATTACCTGCGGAAACTGCGCGACGTCGGCTGATTGATACGGAAAAACGCCGCTACCGGCCGACGGACATCGACCGGTCCAGTCGCTCCCGGAACGTCCCATCCGCGTACTCGCTGCGGGCGAGCCCACGACGCTGGAGCTCGGGGATCAGGCCGTCGAGCACCTCGTCGAGATAGCGCCGGGTGATGATCCCTCCCCCGCCGTGGAAGAGCAGGAAACCGTCGCCACCGACGACCTCCATCGCTTCCTCCATGCGGTCCGCGACCGTGGACGGCGAGCCGACCAGATCGAGCGAGGTCGACTCCCCCGTGCTGCCGAGAACCTTCCGGAGAGAGGACTCCCGCGTCAGTCGCTTCATCGTGTCGAGAATGCTCTGAGCCCCGTTGGTGGTCGCATCCTCCGGGATGGGTTCGTCGAGATCGTATGTGGAGAAATCGATCTCGGAGATGTTCGACAACTGGACGATCCGGCGCAGGAAGTTGTCCGACTCCGGAGAGTACATCCGGTCCCGCTTCGCAACCGCTTCCGCGTCGGTCTCCCCGAGGATCGGGGTGACCATGTACAGAACGCGGCATCGGTCCGGGTCACCGCCGCTGCGTTCGATCCGTTCCCGGATTCCGTCGCGGTATTTCTTCATTGCGTCGATACCCACCGGGACGGACACGATCAGGTCGGCCCACTCGGCAGCGAAATCCATGCCCGCCGGCGACCCGCCCGCCTGGCACAGGACGGGACGTTCCTGCCTGCCCATGGGAGTGGCGGGTCCGCTCACCCGGTAGTACCGGCCGTCGAACTCGACTCCGCCGCTGCCGGACCACATCTCGGAGACCACGCGCAGATATTCGTCGGCGCGGAGGTAACGCTCGTCGTGCTCCCACAGTTTCTCGAGGCCGACGTTCTGGGCGGCGAGATCCTCGAAGGAGGTGACGATGTTCCAGCCGCACCGGCCGTCGGACAGTTCGTCGAGCGTCGCCTGCATCCGCGCCAGCCGATCCGGCGGGTAGAGACTCGTACTCATCGTGGTCACCACTCCGAGCCGGCTCGTCTCCTGGGAGATGGCCGCCGCCAACGGAAGCGGATCGTGCTTGGGTGCCTTCACGGTGGCCTTGAACTCGGCGACCATGTCGCCGCCGAAGTTCTCGGGCACCACACTCGAATCCTCGAGCATGATGAAGTCGATGCAGCTGCGTTCGAGCGCCTTCGCCATGTCGACGTAGAAGTTGCCATCTGTCCACGCCCGCGGATCGGGCCCCGCCCAGGGACGGTTCCAGCCGGTGGGCATGTAGTTGACGAACCATCCGAGCGTCATCGGCTCACTCATGCCGACACCTCCTGTTCGGCGTGATAGGGGACGAATTCGAAGTCGGAGGCGCTCAGACCGAATCGGTCGCGCAGCAATCCGCCTCTCGGGGCGGGCACGAGCGCAGGGAGCGTCTCGTGCAACACCTGCCCGATGAGTCGACCCGATACGGCAGAGAATGCGTATCCGTCTGCGGACGTCACCGGAGGCGCCACCGCTGCCTCCCCGGCGACCCGCAGCAACACGCAGTCCGCACTCGCCCGCGCTGCGGGAATGTCCTCCTCGCACCGCACGACGAGAACATCGGCAACGTCCGATTCCGCTGTCCCCTCCCGGTATTCGGCGAACCGCACCGCGCGCCCCTGGGGTGGGCGGGGCGCGTTCAGCGGACCCCGGGTGGAGAAGTAGGGGCCGTGATAGTTCGTGACGTGGACACAGTCCGCGTCCACGTACCGGCCGGAGGGCACGTCCGCGATCAGGGCATCGGGCTCCCACGAGTTTCCGAGGGCAGCGGTCGCGGCGAGATAGTCGGCGAGCGCGTCCTGACGCTCGGTCTCGGTCGCTGTGCCGGCGCACCACCGGCCGCTGTCGTCGGTGCTCACGGTTCCGCTGTCACGACCGGAGACGAACCATCCGGCGCGGCCGCGGGTCAGCGCATCGAGGGTTCCCAGAGCGCGTGCCGTGAGAAAGGGCGGCTGGCTCCACGGGGAGATCTCCGCGACGACGCCGATCCGCGGGGCGCGACGCGATGCCGCCGCTGCCAGCAGCAGCGCCTCCGGGCAGTCGGCACCGCCAGGCAGGACCACCGCGTCGGCGCCCGCGAGATCGAGCTGGACGATCGTGCGCAGCATCGTTGCTGCGTTGCCCGGTTCGAGGAACCAGACGACTACGGGACTCGTGGGCATTCGACCTCCTCGGAGATGTCGGTGAGGAATCCGATGTAGTGCTCGAGGATCGCGGCAGGATCCTGGTCCAGGATGTAGCCGCCGCCTTCCAGGGCGACGAATCGCGCGTGGGGAATCGCGCGCACGGTCTCCGGCACGTACGGGTACAGCACGTCGGAGGTTCCGCACAGCAGCAGCGCCGGCGCGGTGACCTTCTCCAGCAGCGCCCCGACATCCGTGGAGAAGACCGCGAGATAGGCTTCGTGCCAGCGCACACCGGCCCGGAGCTTGTCCACCACCTCGCGATGCCGGAGAACCAGATCCGGCGCGTAGGCCAGGTCGGCGTCGATCGTGCCCACCTGCTCCCAGGCGGTGAGCAGATGCGCGCCGTCCATGGTCGGTGTCATCGCGGTGACCCCCACGTGCCACCGCGTCCGATCCTGCAGGGTCATGGCCGTCGCACCCACCATCGCCAGACTCGAGACCCGGTCGGGATGGCGCGCCGCCATCGTCGCGGCGATCGCGGCGCCCGTGTGGTGACCGAGTACGTGGGCGCGTTGTGCGCCGAGGGCGTCGAGGACGGCGGCCATGTCGTCGGCCCACCGCTCCAGCGCGTACTGCTCATGCGGAACGTAGGACATACCGAATCCCGGGGTGTCCGCGGCGACCAGCGTGTAGCGCTCGCCGTGTCCCGCCTCGAGGAACTTCGCGGCGAACGCTTCGTACATCGCCGACGACGCGGCCGTCTGGTGCAGCAGGAGCACCATCTCGGGGCCCGACCCCGCCGTGCGGGCATGAATCTGCCCGCACGGCGTGTCGACATAGAAGCGGTGCATCATCAGACGAACGACCGCAGGTTCTCGCGCAGCGTGGAGTGGGCGTAGTCGGTGCGCAGAAGCCCGCGACGCTGCAGGGCGGGAGCGACACCGTCGGTCATCTCCGCGATGGACTGGCGGCTGATGGGCTGTCCGTAGATCAGGAAGCCGTCACCGCCGACCTCCTGCATGAACTCGTCCATCTGCGCGGCGATCGAGTCCGGGGTACCCACCATCTCCGTGGTCTGGACGCGCATTCCGCTGAAGCCTTCACGGATGGTGCGGCCGCCGAGTTGCTTGCGCCAGACCTCGAGCTGGCTCTGATGCCCGTTGGTCGAAACATCGTCCGGGATCGGCTGATCCGGATCGAACTGGGAGAAGTCGATTTCCATGGTCGCCGCGAAGTGCGCCATCTGGACCTCGAAGTTGTGCTCCTTGCGGGCGTACCAGGCTTCGTTCTTCTCCTTGGCCTCCTGCTCGGTCTCGCCGACGATCGGGTACACCACCGAGAAGACCTTGATGTCGTCGGGGTTGCGCCCGAACTTGGCCGCGCGAGCGCGGATGTCCGCACGATATTCCTTCGCTCCCTCGACGCCGTGCGGGATCGTGAGGATGACGTCGGCGTACTTGGCGGCGAAGTCGCGGCCGCGCGGCGACCCGCCGGCCTGGCAGAAGACCGGACGTCCGCCGGGGCCCGGAGGCACGTTCAGGGGTCCACGGGACTTGTAGAAGCGGCCCTCGTGGTGGATCGGATGAACCTTCTTGTAGTCGGCGTAGTAGCCGCTCTCCGGGTCGGCAAGGATGGCTCCGTCCTCCCACGAACCCCACAGCTTCATCGCGACGTCGACGAACTCCTCGGCCATCTCGTACCGCAGGTCGTGTTCCGGCAGTTTGTCGAGGCCGTAGTTCTGCGCGGCGAGGTCCTCGCTCGAGGTCACGATGTTCCAGCCCACTCGCCCACCGGTCAGGTTGTTGAGGGTCGCGAACTGCCGGGCCAACTGGTACGGGTGGTAGAAGGTCGTCGAGGCGGTGGCGATGATCCCGATGTGCTCGGTGGCCGCGGCGAGCATCGAGGCGGTCACGACGGGATCCATCTTCGGTGCGTACCGCGCGTGCTTGAGTTCGATCTCGGCGGTGCCGCGGTAGATGTCGCTGACCATCAGCGAGTCTTCGATCATCAGGAAGTCGAAGCCGGCCCGCTCCAGGTTTCGGACCATATCGACGTAGAAGCGGCCGTTGAAGTAGTTGGTGGTGGCGTCGATGCCACTGTACGGCGACTTCCATTCGGGGGCAGCGAGGTTGCCGAACCAGCCGAGACGGAACGGATCTGCAGTCATGTTCGTGGTCCTTCTCTTCGTCGAACGCGGTTCCGCTGTCGCCGGAATCGCGAGTCTGTGTCGTCGGGATCCGACGGCGAGGTCAGTGAATTGCCAGGAGCGCGTCGTCCGCCGGGGATTCACACGCTTCGAGGAGTTGTTGCTCGGTCAGTCGCGAGCCGGACAGTTCGTCGATCAGGTATCCGTGGTGCAGCACCAGCACCCGGTGACACACCGCCGCGAGGAGTTCGTGTTCACCGGAGAACACCACCACCGCAGCGCCGTTCGTCGCCGCGGTCATGGCGTCGGCCAGCAGGTCCTTGGCCGAACCCGGGTCCACACCCTGTGTGGGTTCGTCCAGCAGCAGAACCCCGGGCTCGAGCTGCAGCCACTTCGCGAAGACGACCTTCTGCTGGTTGCCGCCGCTGAAGGCGGACATCGGCAGTTCGGGCCGGTTCGGATGGACGTTCACCTCGGTCATCAGCTGGGCGGCACGCTTGCGCATCGCCTTGATGTCCAGCCCTTTCCACCGGCGATGCCGTTGCACGACGGGAAGGATGACGTTCTCCTCGGCGGTACCTTCCACCCAGCAGCCGTCGCGCAGCCGGTTTCCCGGCACCAGGGTCATCCCGTGGTCGATCGCCTGCCGCGGATCACCCGCCCGCAGTTCGGTTCCGTCCACCAGAACGGTTCCGGCGACCGGCTTCTCGTCACCGGCGAGCAGCATCGGCAGTTCTTCCTGCCCCATGCCCGCCAGTCCGGTGACGCCGACGACCTCGCCGGCGCGGACCGTGAGGTCGACGTCCGTGACGCGTCGTCCGGTCAGGCCCCGCACCGTCAGGCGCGGGGCGCCGAGCTCGACGGTGGGAGGAGCCGGGTAGAAGTCGTCCATGCGCCGCCCCAGCATGTGGGCGACGAGCTCGGCGCGGGACGTGTCCTCGATCGCGACCTCGACCACGTCCCGGCCGGCGCGCATCACGGTCGCCCGGTCGCACACCTCCATCACCTCGGCGAGCCGGTGGCTGATGAAGATCACGCCTGCGCCGGCGTCCGCCACCCGGCGCATGAGCCCGAGCAGCCGGGATGCTTCCGGACGAGGCAGCGCGGCGGTCGGTTCGTCCAGGATGAACAGCTGCTCGTCCGTGTTCCCGTCCATCAGGCGCATCGCCCGCACCACCGCGAGCAGGGCGCGCTCGGCGGGGCTGAGGGTCGACACCTGGGCGTCGAGCGGGAAGTCGAAGCCGAGCCGGTTCATCAGCTCGCGGTAGATGGCCTTCTCGCGTCCGACACGCACCGGCGACAGCAGTCGGGCACCGTATTTGGCGTTCGCACCCAGATTCTCTAGGACGGTCATGTCGTCGACCAGACCGATGTCCTGGTGGATGACGGCGATTCCGTGAGCGTGCGGAGCGTCCACCGGGAGGGTCAGGGTTCGGCCGAACACCTCGACCGACCCCTCGTCCGGCGTCACCACGCCGGTCAGTGACTTGACCAATGTGCTCTTGCCGCAACCGTTCTGGCCGAGCAGTGCGTGAACCTCACCGGGGCGCACGTACAGGTTCAGGCCGTCGAGCGCGACCGCACCACCGTAGGACTTGCGCAATCCGAGGACGTTGAGGGCCGTCATGTCCGGGCTCCTGCCCGGCGCTTGCCGACCAGCTTGGCGGCGGTGACCGACACGATGAGCGCGAGACCGTAGAAGACGTTGGTCACCCAGGTCTGCGCACCGAGCAGCTGGAGCGCAGTGATACCCACCGTCAGCAGGTAGAGGGCGGCCACGGTGCCCCAGGCGTTGAATCGGCCGACGGTGATCGCGGTCGCTCCGAGGAATGCCGCCGCGAAGGGCTGCAGCATGTACTGAGCGCCGACGCTGGGGTCGACGGCCCCGAAGTATCCGGCGAAGCAGATGCCGATGAACGCGGCCAGCAGGCCCGACACGATGTAGGCCGACGTCCGGATCCGGTCGACGGAGATGCCGGCCAACCGTGCCGCGGCACGGTTGCCACCGATGAAAACGGTGTACCGGCCGAGCGGGGTTCGCTGGTAGATGTACCACAGCACCACAACGAGCACCCACGCGTACCAGGTGATCATCGGCAGCCCCAGCAGCTGCGAACGGGAGAAGTTGACGAAGCCGTCCGGCACGCCGGCCACGATCCGGCTGTCGGTGATCAGGTACGCAAATCCTGCCAGCGCCGTGTACGAGCCGAGGGTCGCGACGAACGAATCGACGCCCACCCGCACCACGATGAGCGCGTTGATCGCACCGACGAGGGCACCGAGCGCGAGCGCAGTGATGATCGCGACGTAGGCCGGATACCCGTTCTTGGTCATCACGGCGACGATGGCTGCGGTCGCCACCATCGTCTGCGAGACCGACAGATCGAAGTCTCCGAGGCGCAGCACGATCGTGGCGGTGAGGGCGAGCAGGAGCACCAGCGACTGGGCGTTGAGCATCGTGGTGAACAGCGATGCCGTGCGGAACTGTGGAAGCGTGGCGACACACAGCAGGACGAGCAGCCCGAGCGCACCGACGAGCGCCCAACGTTCGAACGCTCCGTCGAACCGGGACGAACTCTTCGTCACGGGAGCGGGTATCGCTTCCGGGGTGGTCACTTCAGGGGTTGTGGCGGAAGTCGTCATGCGGAGGATCTCCTGTTCGGCCGGCTACTGAGCCGAGGACCATGCGGACTTGAATGCCGACTGGTAGTCCGCGTATTCGGGCGAGATCGACTCGACGCTCGCATCGCCCACGTTGTCGGCGTCGATGACGCGGGTCGGAATCACGTAGCCGGGAGCGCTTTCGCCGAGCATCGCGCGGGCCAGGTCGTCGACGGCGAGCCATCCGATCCAGCCCGGAGGCGGGGTCGCGATGTCCATGTCCTGACCGGAACCGGAGGCGATCGCGTCCAGGTTCGGCTGCAGGCCGTCCCGGCTGAGGACCTTGGCCTTGGAATTGGCCGCGGACAGAACGGGATCGACGTAGGTCACCGCGCTGTCCCAGACGGGGAAGATGTAGTCGATGTCGGGATCACGCTGCAGCGTGGTCTGCAGCTGGCTGCCGACGTCGGTCGCCACGTTGGCGACGTCGACGTCGATGATGGTGACCGAGCAGTCGGGGCACTCGGCCTCGATCTGCGACTTCGCGCCCTGAGCGAGGTTGTCCCACACGGCGACCGAGGTGGACGAGATGATCGCCAGGTTGCCGGCGCAGCCGCTGTCGGCCATCACCCAGTCGGCGGCCATCGCGCCGTCGGCGCTGAAGTCCGACGTGAGGTTTCCGTACATGCCCGCCGGAATCGCGTCGTCCGGATCGGTGTTCAGGGTGTTCTGCACGGGGATGCCTGCGGCCGCGGCGGAGGCGAGTGCCGACGACACCACGCTCGGATCGATGCCGACCAGGATGATCCCGGCCGCCTTCTGGGCCACCGCCTGTTCGATTCCCTCGTTGAATCGGTTGGTCATGCCCTGACCGTCGTAGCGGACCACCTTCATCCCGGCGGCCGTGGCGGCTTCCTCGACGCCTTCGACCATGTCCACCGAGAACTGGTTCATCGTCACCGTGATGAACCAGATGGTGTCGCCCTGGAGCTTTGCCAGGTCCAGCGGCGCCGTCGGAGCGATCAGCTCGGTCGGTGCCGTCGCGGCTGCGAGACGGGTCTGCACACCGTCGACGCATTCCTGCGCCGAGGCGGAAAGGGTCTTGTCCGAAGTGTCGTCCGATCCGACGTCGGTGGCCGCCGTACAGGCGGACAGTGCGAGCGACGCACCGAGGAAGAGGACCCCGACGGCCGTATGCTTGATCGATTTCATGCGTTCTCCGGTTCTAGCGACACGCCCGCGATGCCTCGCATCGGTCGGGCACGGGATCGAGTTCACGGCGACACCACACAACTCGTTCGCCTCAGTGACGACGACCAGTCAATGCGGTATCGATTGCGCCGCATGGTCGGTGCATTTGCGCGTCGATTGCGCCGTGTAACCGTTCGCGACACACCCTGTCACCGAACGATTTACGCAGGTCACGGACGTCGAGTTGGCGACGGGTCACTGTCTGTCTCGATGAAAACGCCAAGGACGAACTCGAATTCGCCGCAGCTTCAACCACCCCGAACGCAAGAGTGCCCGCATTCCTCCAAAGGAATGCGGGCACGTAGCCTTCGAGCCGATCGTCAGCTGCACATCACAGTGCCACCTTCTCCGGAGCACTGCCGAGCGGGAAGGACACCCGATCGGCCCTGTAGTACGAGAAGGTGTACTCCTGCACCGTCCCCTCCACGTCACGAAGGACCTGTTCGCGCATGAGCACCGGGGAACCCTCGCGCAGGCCGAGCACGCGGGCCGTGTCCGTATCGCAGGCCACCGCGTCGATCACCGTGTCCACCTTGCCCAGCGGGACGCCGTAGACGAATTCGAAGGCGTCGGCGAGACTGGGGCACCGCTGCCACACCTTGGGCTGCTGGTACTGCTCGCGGTAGTACGCCATCCGTACTCCCAGCGGCTCCACGCCGGAACTCGTGACGTGCTCGAAGACGTGCTCGACGAGCCCCACATGCGTGTCGTGGGTGCCCAGCCGCGACCGGATCGACGGTCCCGACGGCACCACGCGATTGTCGGTCTGCCGCACCGCGAATCCCGGTGGGGTGTGCCACGGCAGGATGTCATCGACGGGGACCTGGAAGTACTCCTGCCGCACCCGCGTGCCCGTACGGCGGCGACGTTCCACGAGGCCTTCGGCGGCGAGTTGCTGCAGCGCCTCCCGAACCCGGGCGCGCGGAATGCCCATCGTCTTGACGAGACGGTCCTCGACGAGTTGCTCGTCGTCGACCAGAAAACCCGACCTGATCAGCGATCGGATGAGGCCGTATGCGCGACGTGTCTGATTGGTCGCCCCTCTGGCAGGCGAATCCTCCCGAAGCATTTCCTGTTGCACTGTGCCTCCTGGATCCCTGATACCGAACGTCACGCCGGTACCGGGTCTTTTTACCCCATCGGCGTTTCGGGATCGTTACACCGACAGACCCCTCGGATGCGGGAGAATTCGCCCAGCGGAGTGAAAGTTGTCAATCACGCTGTGGCCCACCGGCTGTCGCGTGCAGGTGCGGTGACGCGACCGATACCGTAGACGGCCGGCCGTGGACGAATGTGACGCGATCGGCTCGGTAGTGATCGAAGGCGATCTGGATCGGCCGTTCGTGAGAGTCGTAGAAGGTCTGGTTCCGCACGACGACCGCGGAGCCCTCCGATATCCCGAGAATCCGGGCGGTACGACTGTCCGCCGTCGTCGCCCCGATCGACGTGTCGATCCGGGACACCGTGCGGCCGAAGAATCGAGAGGCGACCTCGCTCATCGCAGCCCGGCCCTCGTAGCTCACCGCATCGAAGGACGATCGGAAGTACGCCGTGCGAATCCCGATCACTGCCCCCTTGAGCGCAAAGTGGTTCTCTATCATCCGCAGTCGCCGATCCGATGTCGAGAGTCTGGTTCTCAGCAACGAGGTGCTGGGAACGGTGCGTTGCTCGGTGATCACGATGTCCATCTCGTCCGACGGGGCGTCGGCGACGCGAATGTCCTCCAGCGCGATCCGTACTCCGGTGTTCACCACGATCGTGCCGCTGCGCGGATGTCGCACGACAATTCCCTCGTCCGCAAGTTTCCGAAGAGCTTCACGCACGGCGGTGCGGCTGGCATCGAGAGCGGCGATCAGTTGATCCTCGACGAGTACCTGGTCCTCTGCGTAGATTCCCTCCCGCACCGAGGCCAGCAACATGTCGTGCACCCGCCGCGAGAGGGTGTTGCGGTTGCCCGCGGATCCGCCCACCGCTCGTGGATGGGTGGCTCGTTGTGCCATGGTGACGTTCTCTCTCATACTTGCCGGCCTCTCGGGTTCTGGGACCCGCAGCGGTCGGCAGGTGTGCCGAACGCGGTCGAGGACCGCACCGGACAGATGCAGTCCTCGACCGGATTCCGCCGGGTCAGAATTCGTGGATGTTCTCGTTCAGAGTCGTGTAGGTGTAACCGTCGCGGATCGCTCCGCGACGCTTCAGCACCGGCGCGAGGCCGTCGGCGATCTCCGCGATGCTGTGGCGGGTCATCGGCGAGTACAGCAGGAAGCCGTCCCCCCCCACCTCGTCCATGATCTCCTCCATCTTCGCGGCCACGGTGTCCGGGCTGCCGACCAAGCCGAGGTCGGTGATCTGGAAGGACTCTGCCGCGACCTCCCGCAGCGTCTTGCCTTCGGTGTCCTGGAAGAGGTTGGCGATCGACGACCGTTCACCGTTGCCCTTGGACAGGTCGATCTGATCGACCGGGGTGTCGAGGTCGATCGATCCGAAGTCGATCCGCCCGCCGCTCGTGTAGCTCATGTTCCACAGGTTGTACTCGACCGCGGCGTCGGTGTACCGGTAGCGGCGCAGCGCCTCGGCCTTCTCCTGCGCTTCCGCGTCCGTGGGGGCGACGATCGGGGTCGCGAGGAACAGCAGCTTGATGTCGCTGGGCTTGCGGCCGTGGGCGAGCATTCGACGGTGAATGTCCTCGCGGTAGGCCTTCATATCCTCGACCGTCTTGCACATGGCCATCTGCGTGTCGCCGTGCCGCGCCGCGAGTTCGCGACCCGGCACCGAGCCGCCCGCCGAGACGACCGGGATGTCCCGCTGCGGTCCGGGGATGGTGTTGAGCGGGCCGCGGGAGCGGAAGTACTTCCCCTCGAAGTTGATGGGGTGGACCTTGGTGTGGTCGGCGTAGATGCCGTTCATGTCGTCGGCGACCACCGCGTCGACGTCCCACGAGTGCTGCAGCTGCTTGACGACCTCGACCCACTCCTCGGCCATCTTGTACCGCTCGTCGTGGTCGAAATGCTGGTCGTAGCCGAAGTTCTGGGCCACACGGTCGGTGACGGAGGTGACGACGTTCATGCCGATGCGTCCCTCGGTGAGATGGTCGAGCGTCGTGTAGAGCCTGGCAGCGAGGTAGGGGTGGTACTGGATGGTCGAAACGGTGGGAACGATGCCGATGTGCTTGGTGCGCTGGGTCATCAGCGGCACGAGCGGCATCGGGTCGTTCTTCGGTGCCATGAAGCCCCGCCGAAGCGATACTTCCGCGGATCCGTTGTAGCTGTCCTCGACCATCGCGGTGTCCTCGATGAGGATGTAGTCGAAGCAGGCGCGCTCGAGCGATGCTGCCAGATCGACGTACAGGTCGGGCTTCATCCAATCCCGCATGTTCGCACCGGTGTACACACCGTCGCCTCCCGCAGGGTTCCACGGCTGGATTCCGAAGCCGCTCCCGAGAAACCATCCGAGATGAAACATGTTCTCTGCCTTTCACTTCTGCCGATAGACGACCGCTCGTTCGCGGATACTGCGCAGTCTCCTTCGGGCAGGGAGGCGATTCCGTTCCGCCTCGGTAACACACGCGTTGCGCGAGTCGACGGTCGGCAGTCGTGGCCGTCGGCGCTGCATCGACGCACGAGCCTCGACGTGTTGCGCAACCGTGACAGCGGCGCAACACAGGGAGGCAGACAGAACCCCCGGGCCGGGACTCATGCGGTCCCGGCCCGGGGGGTCACGGGCACCGACTCAACGCTTTCCACGGGAGGCGGTGCGACGACGGACAGCGCCGGACAGCGCGACCGCGATCACCAGCGCGCCGCCGTAGAACAACTGCTGGACGAAGCTGGCCACGCCGAGCATCTGCAGCCCGACGACACCCGCCACCAGGAAGTACACGGCGACGAGGGTGCCGAACGCGTTGAATCGGCCGGGGACGATGGCGGTGGCGCCGAGGAAGGCGGCGGCGAAGGCGGGCAGCATGAACGACTGTCCCGACGACGGGTCCGCGCCGCTGAGCATGCCGGCGTACACGATGCCGGCGAGCGCGGCGACGAACGCCGAGGTCACGAGCGCGCCACCGCGGATGCGATCGACGTGCAGGCCGCTCAACCGGGCGACCTGCGCGCCGCGGCCGACGAACAGCAGCCGACGTCCGATCGGGGTGTACTGGAACACCACGGCCGTGACGAGGACGAGCGCCAGCGCGTAGTAGAACTGCAGCGACACCCCGAAGACGCGGGTGCCGATGGTGGCGTCGACGAGCCCCGAGTCGATACCGGTGACCGAGGTCGAGTCCGAGATCCACTGCACGACACCGAGAACCACGGTACCGCTGCCGAGTGTCGCGATGAACGAGTCGATCTGCAGCCGCACGACCAGCAACGCGTTGACGAGGCCGACGAACACCGCCGCGAGGATCGCGACGAGAATGGCCGGCAGCAGCGACCAGCCGTGCTGGACGTTGAGTACCGCGATCGTCATGGCCGCCAGCGACATGGTCGAGACCGCGGACAGGTCGAATTCGCCTGCGGTGAGCGGCACGATCAGGCCCAGCGCCAGGATGAGCAGGACCGCCTGGGAGCCGAGGATGTTCTGCAGGTTGTTGGCGGTCGGGTAGACCTCGGGACGCAGCACGCTGAAGAAGACGACGACTGCGACGAGAGCGAGGACGAGGGCGTACTTCTCGAACACCGGCCCCAGCGACAGACGTCTCTTCGGTGGTGCTTCTTCAGGTGCGACGGTGTTCGGAGCGGCGGTCTTGTCGATGGTGACGGACATCAGGCATTCACTTCCTGTCGGGTCAGGCAGAGGACACTGTCCTCAGACCGAGAACACTGTCCGAGATGTGCTGCTTGGAGAGGTTGTCGCCGGTGAGTTCGGCGACGATGTGGCCGTGGGAGAACACGAGCACGCGGTTGCACAGCACCGACAGCTGCTCGTAGTCGGAACTGGCGACGACGATGCCCGCTCCCCCGTTCGCGGTGTCGCGCAGCATCTCGAAGATGCGGGCGCGGGCACCGATGTCGACACCCTGGGTGGGCTCGGCCAGCAGGACCAGCTGCGGATCGATCTGAAGCCACTTGCCGAGCAGTGCCTTCTGCTGGTTGCCACCGGACAGCGACCCGTACACGGCCTGCGGATCGCGGGGCCGAACGTCGCAGTGTTCGGCAAGGGCGGTGGCGACGGCGTTCAGCGCACGCGGTTTCACGAAGCCGCTACCGAGGATCGGGAGGGTGACGTTCTCGGCGACCGTCAGTTCCGGCGCGCTGCCCTCGACCTTGCGGTCCGGCGGCACGTACACGACCTTGCGGGCGAGCGAGTCGATCGGCGTCGTGGTGGGCAGCGCGACGTCGTCCGATCCGATCGTCATGCGCCCGCCGCGTGCGGGTTTCGCGCCGTACAGCGCGGCGAGCACGTCGTCGTAGCCGGATCCGGCGATCCCCGTGAGCCCGACGATCTCACCGGGACGCACCTCGAACGTGATGCCGTCCACGGTGGGCGTCTCCAGTTCGACGACGCGGGCGAGCGGCGGCACGTCGTCGAAGTCGCGGACCGGCCCGGCGACCCGGGGATCGGCGGAATCGAGGCTGCGGCCGACGATGAGGTCGATCAGCGAGGTGGCGGTGAGATCGCGGGTGCGGTGCGTGCCCTGCGACACCCCGTCCCGCAGCACGGTGACGCGGTCGGTGTGGTCGAGCACCTCGTCGAGGTCGTGGGAGACGAACAGGACCGCGGCCTTGCGGTCGGCGACGATCTCCCGGACGACGGAGAACAGCAGGTCGGTGCCTTCGCGCGGGAGGAACACGGTGGGTTCGTCGAGGACGAGCAGCGTCCGGCGATCTCCGAGTTCCTCGGTGGCGCGCAGGATCGCAACCAGCGCCCGTTCGGTCTCGTTGAGGCTCGACACCGGGGCCTCGGGATCGACGTCGAGACCGAACC
The DNA here is from genome assembly GCF_023218075.1 of Rhodococcus sp. HM1. Lineage (GTDB taxonomy): Bacteria > Actinomycetota > Actinomycetes > Mycobacteriales > Mycobacteriaceae > Rhodococcus. The sequence continues at coordinate 31,978 of NZ_JALPTB010000058.1, forward strand.
GCTCGAACAGTGCTCGCGCGGTGCGCTTTTCGCGTCGCCACGAGATCCACGGCTTGGAACCGGCGACCACCGGCCCGACCCGCAGGTTCTCCACGACGGACAGATCCGGGACGAGGGCGAGGTCCTGGTGCACGAAACTGATGCCCAGGTCGCGGAATCCGCCCGCCGGCACCGGCAGCGGCACGTCCCGGCCACGCACCTGCAGGGCGGCGCCCGCGTCGGGGGCGTGGAATCCGGCGAGCACCTTGATGAGGGTGGATTTCCCGGAGCCGTTCTCCCCCAGCAGGCCGTGGACCTCACCGGCGTGGATCGTCAGGTTCACGTTCTTCAGGACGGTGTGGTCGCCGAACGTCTTGGAGAGCCTGACGATGTTGACGATCGGATCAAGGCTGCTCACTGGGCCCCCAGATGGCTTCGTATCCGGTGACGTAGGCGGTGCCGTATCCCTTGTCGGGCTGCGGCGGGGTGCCGGTCTCGTCGATGTTGTCGGCGGTGATCAGCTTGAGCGGGGTCTCCTGCGCGCCGTCCGCGACGGGTTCGTAGCCCAGCAGCAGTCGGCCGGCCTGGTCCAGGGTCGCCCACGCGAGCCACGGGATGGATTCGCCGACGTTCATGGTGACGATGCCGTCGTCCTGCTGGATCTTGAGCACGGCGGGCGTGCCGTTGACCGAGGAGATCTCGACCTGCCCGGTCTTACCGGCGGCCTTGATCCCGGACTGCGCGTAGAGGGACATGGAGTCGTAGATCGGCAGGATGAAGTTGATGTTGGGGTCGGCCGACAGCGCGGACTGCACTTCGGACTGGATCTTGGTGGCCCACTCGGCCACCGGAACGTTGACGATCTTGTAGGTGCACTTCGGGCAGTACTGCGCGATCTCGTCCTCCATCGCCGCGACCTCGGCCTTGGCGGGCGGTACCTCGTTGGAGGTGATGATCAGGGCGTTGCCGTCGCCCTCGGTTCGGTCGATCATCCAGTCGACGGTGAGCCGGTTGGCTTCCGAGAGGGGTGCGTCGGTGGTGGCGTCGACGAGTCCCACGAGGTCCGCGGGCAACGGTTCGCCACGCAGGATCGTGTGGGTGAGGAGAACGGGAATGCCTGCCGCGTCGGCCTTTTGGAGCGCCGGTTTGATGAGGGATGCGTCGACGCCCTGGGACAGGATGATGAGGTCGACCTTCTGGTTGACGGCCTGCTCGACGCCGGTGGCCCACTGGGTGGGCTGGCCCTGGTTGGTGTATTCGATCCAGGTGGCGCCGTAGCGTTCGGCGACCTTCTTCGATTCCTCGTCGACCGCGACGTTGTAGGGGTTCTCGCTGTTGGTGGGGATGGAGAAGATGGTCTTGCCGGCGATGTCCTTCATGGGGAACGGTTCGGCCTCGAGCGTGAACTCGGGGTCGGACTCGTACATCGCGAGCTGCGCCCGGGCGTACTCGAGTCCGGCGGCGACATCCGCGTCCGACACGTCGGCGCCGCCGGATCCGTCGCTGCTGCAGGCGACGAGACCGAGAGAAGCGGTGAAGGCGAGCGCCGCGAGGGCGGCGCGACCGGGTCGAGGAAGACGCATGGATTCTCCTGGGGAAACGAAGTGAGCGATGGAGCGTCCCCGCCGTTGGGGACCCGACCGGGAAGATGATGACTTCGAATGTATTGCGTGACGTGTTGCCTGCGGCAACGCGCGTGGATCATTCGTGTTAATTGCCGGACGACAGCGCGCGGAGGTACTCCTGGGCGCGCGACAGCGGCCACACTTCGGCCATCTTCTGCTGCATGTCGAACAGGTTCGACCGATGGATTGCAGAATCACGGTCCCCGACCGCGTCTTCCACGACGATCGGGATGAAACCGTGCTGCATGGCGTCGAGAGTCGTCGCCCGGACGCACCCACTGGTCGACAGACCCGCGATGAGAACGGTGTCGACACCGAGCCAGGTCAGGTGCGAGTTCAACGTGGTGCCGAAGAACGCGCTGGGATACTTCTTGGTCACCAGCATCTCGGCACAGGTCGGCTCGAGACCGTCGATGAATTCCCCGTACGGGCTGCCCTCGCAGAACGCGACGAGCGTGCCGGACTTCTTGAAGAACACGCCCGCGTCGGACCCGTCGGCGCGGAGGCGAACCTCGGTGATCACCACCGGGATTCCGGCCTCGCGGGCCTCGGCGAGCAGCGTGCGCATCGCCTCGACGTTCTCCTCCACACCCGCATACAGCGGGCAGTCGGGGTCGATGTAGGCGCGGGCCGGATCGACGACGATCAGGGCGGGGCGGGCACCGGGTTCGAGTTCCTGACCGAAGCCGGCGCGGGCGTAGTCCTCCGCCTGGGCGGCGCGATCGGCGATGGTCATGCTGACTCCTTCAACGTGGAAACAGAATCGAGTGTGTGGACGGTCGCCGCCGGATTGCGGCGTGGAAAGGCAAGGCACACCACGACACCGGCGAGAGCGACGAGGCCGAGTGCGATGCCGACGACGCGGACGTTGTCGACGAACCGGGTCACCTCGCCGCTGCCGAGCGAGCCGAGGGTGCCGCCGTACGCGGCCTGCCGCGCCGCGGTGCTCAGCCCTGCGGTCGCGAACACGAGTGCGAGTGCGGTGCTCAGCAGATAGCCGACGTTCTGCAGCGTCGATCGCAGTCCGTTGGCGATTCCGCGGCGGTCGGCGGGTGCGGTCAGCATGAGCGCGCTCGTCGAGGGCGTCATGAACAGTCCTGTCCCGCAACCGAGCACGAACAGGAACGGTGCCGTCGCGCCGAGCGAACCGCCGTCGGGCGAGAGCATCAGGGCGACGCCGAACAGTCCGACGGCGTTGAGCGCCATGCCCGTCGCGGTGAGCGTGCGGGGACCGAACCGCAGCATCAGCGATCCTGCGGCGGAGGCGGCCACGACCGTGCCGATCGCGACGGGCATCACCAGCGCCCCGGCGGTCACGGCCGAGATCCCGCTCACCGCTTGCCCGTACAACGACACGAGCAGCGTCACCGCGTAGGTGGCGACCGCGTTGACGAGCACCGCGGCGAGCACGAGTGCGATACCCCGGTTGCGGAACAGCGTCACGTCGACGAGCGGATGCGTGCGCCGGATCTGCACGGCCACGAACACGACGGCGAGGACGACACTCACACCGCCGCACGCCCACGGCAGCCACGGCAACGAACTCACGCCGGGGGTCAGCGCGAGGACCACCGCGGTGAGCAGGACCGTGGACAGCACCGCGCCGGCCACGTCGAACGGCTCCCGCTCGACGGCCTTGCGGGGACTGCGCGGAATCACCCACATCGACGCGGCGATCGCGACCAGCCCCACGGGCAGCACCACCGCGAACAGTCCGCGCCACCCGAACGCCGCGGTCGCGGCCCCGCCGATCAGCGGTCCGACCACCTGGGCGACGGCCGCGACGGTTGCGTTCCACCCGAGCGCCCGGCCCAGGATGTGAGGGGGGAAAGTGTCCGTGAGCAGGGCCGTGTTGTTGGTGACGACGGCCGCCGCCCCGGCACCCTGGAGGACGCGGGCGGCGATGAGCCATCCGGCGGACGGTGCAAGCATGCACAGCCCGGTCGCCACCGTGAAGGTGGCGAGCCCGGCGAGGTAGAGCGGCCGGCGGCCGATGATGTCGGCGAGGCGGCCGAACACCAGGATCAGTGCCGTGGTGACGAGCATGTAGCCGAGCAGGATCCACGTCGACTGAGCCCCGGACGCGTCCAGCTCCCGTGCGACGGTCGGCAGCGCGACCGTCAGACCGCTCAGGCTCACGAACACCGCGACCACGCCGATGCTCAGGGCGGCGAACACCCGCCACGGGTGCGGATGACGCTGTGTGACAAGGCTATCCATCGGCACGTCGGGTGTGGACGTCGGTGACGGTCTGCAACACGTGCGCCAGGCGCAGGCACGTGTCGTCGGCCCACGGCCGCCCCACCAGCTGCACCCCGACGGGCAGTCCGTCGACGAATCCGGCCGGTGCCATGACCGCGGGGAATCCGAGGTAGTCGAACAGGCTCGTGTTGCGGCCCACGATCGGCTGCATGGGGTGGCGGACGCCGTCGATCTCGACGGTGACGTCGGACAGCCGTGCTGCGGTCGCGCCGATGCCGGGGGTGACGAGCACGTCGATGCCCGCGACGTCGAACGCATCGACCGCTGCCCGCTGGGCGAGGGTGCGGCGGCGCACCGCGCGCAGGTAGTCGACCGCGGAGGGGACGAGTCCGCGTGCGATGCGGACCTGCGTGCCGATGTCGTAGTCCGCGAACCTCGCGAGCGACCCCTCCTGGTTCGAGGCGAGTTCGCTGGTCATCACGATCGTCACGTCGTCGTGGATGCGCTGGGCGTCGGGGATGTCGACGGCCACGACGTCGGCGCCGAGGTCGCGGAAGGTCTCCACGACCGCGTCCCATGCGCCGAGCACCGCGGCGTCGCACAGGTCGGTGAACCACGCGGTCGGGATGCCGATCCGGACACCGGCGAGCGCCGGGTCGGTCGCGGTGCCGGTGGTCGCGAGAGCGTCCTGCACCTGCTGGGCGACCGGCGCAGGCGCGGCCGCGGGATCGTGCCCGTCGGGTCCGGCGAGAAGGTCGAGGACGATCCGCAGGTCGGCGGCGGAGCGCGCCATGGGTCCGATGTGGTCGAGGGTCCACGACAGCGACGCGACGCCGGTGCGCGGGACGAGACCGTAGGTCGGTTTGATGCCGGTGAGGTTGCACAGCGCGCTCGGGACTCGGATCGATCCGCCGGTGTCGGTGCCGAGGGCCAGCGGGACCAGCCGTGCCGCGAGGGCTCCCGCGGAGCCGGTCGACGAGCCGCCGGTCCAGCGCGACCGGTCCCACGGGTTCGTGACCGGCCCGTACCGGGCGTTGTGTGGTGCGCCGCAAGCGAATTCGGTGGTTGCTGTGATGAGGACCGGGATCGCGCCGGCGGCGCGCAGTCGCGCCACGGCGGTCGCATCGGCGGCGGCGACGCGGTCGCCGGTGGTGCGCGATCCCGCGGTGACGGGTGCACCCGCGACGTCGATGATGTCCTTGACAGCGAAGAAGATCCCTTCGAGCGGGCGGGCGGTGCCGTCCGTCCAGCGCCGGTCGGATTCCGCGGCCGCATCGTCGGCGCCGTCGACGACGGCGAGCACCGCTCCCCCGGCGAGCGCCGGGTCGGTCCAGCGGGAACGCAGGGCGGCGAGCACCGCGCTCGGTGTGGTGCTCCCGGACGCATACGCGGCCAGGAGGTCGCGAACCCCCAGTTCATGCAGTGGCGCGTCCACCGACACAGCGTCCGCGGGGGCGGGTATCGGGGGTTGCGGGACCGGGCTCGACGCCAGCAGCGCCGCGGAATGCGCGGGTTCGCACGGCGGCCCGTCCGGCACCGGCTCGAGCGGCGCGAGCCGGGACACGTCGAGCAGCGGCGCCATGTCGGCGCGAGCCTGCGGCAGCAGGTCGTCGACGGTGGTGGCCGCGGTCGCGGTCAGGTCGGGATAGTCGGTCGCGGTCATCCGACCACCTCCTTCGGTACAGCGGACGGACGCGGGAGCGGCGCGGGGCGCACGGTGCCGTCGGTGAGGTCGGCGAGCAGGCGCAGCACGTCGGGGCGACGGTCGCGGGCCAGCGGGAACGACGCCCGGCGCGCGGGCACGGCATCGAGGTCGATGGTGACGCGCAGGGTCTCCCCCGAACTGTGGGCCGGAGCCTGGGCGACGATCTCACCGCTCGGGGAGATCACGCAGGACAGCCCGAAGTAGTCGACGGTCACGCCGTTTAGCGTTTCGGGACCACCGCGGTTGGCGGCGATGATCCAGGTCTGCGATTCCAGTGCGCGGGTTTGCAGTTCGGCAAGGAACAGGTCTTCGCGGCTGCCGAGCGACGAGACGATCGCGAGCATCACTTCCGCGCCGAGTGCGCGGGCGACCGCCCAATATTCGGGGAAGGTGCGGTCGTAGCAGATGACGCAGCCGAAGCGGGTGCCGAACGCGTCGACGGTGGCCGGTGCCTGTCCGGGCGAGAAGTGGTATTTCTCGTCGATGTCGACGTCGCCGACCTTGCTCGCGGGCAGCGACAGCTTGCGATAGGCCGGCACGCTTCCGCCGTCGGGGGTACACCACGTGAGCACCCCGCCGGTCGGGTCGATCAGCACGACGGAGTTGTGGGTGACGTCGTGGGCTGTGCGCTCGAACATACCGAAGGTGATGGCGCAGCCCAGTTCTCGCGCGAGGTCGCCGAAGAGGTCGGTGGCGTCTCCCGGGATCGTCTGCGCCCACGGGGTGCGGTCGACGTCGTGGCTCGTGCAGAAGTAGGGGGTGGTGATCAGTTCCGGGAGGACCACCAGGTCGGGGGTGCTGCCGTCGTCTGCGGGTGCCGCCGCGGTGCGGACGAGTGCGGCGAGCCGGGCCAGGTTGCCGAGGAGGTCCTCGGTCAGTTCGCCGGCCTGCACGATGGCGACGTCGAGGGTGCGCGAAGTCAAGGAGGAACCTCCGGGGAGAAATGGGGACGGGTGGGAGCGCGGTCTGCTGCACGCGCTCCCACCCGTCGATCGGGGTCAGGCCGCTTCGGCCGTGACGGCGTTGCGACTCTTCATGAGCGGCTGGATACGGGTACCGAAGTTCTCGATGCCCTGCACGAAATCGTCGAAGGTGAGCATGATGCCCTTGATGCCCTCGATCTCGGCGACCTCGTCGAGCATCTTCGCGACGGTCTCGTACGACCCGACGAGGGTGCCCATGTTGAAGTTCACCGCACCCTCGGGCAACGAGATGGTCTTGGCGGTGGACACGTCGTCGGCGGTGGCGTCGGCCGCGGACTGGCCGGCCATGTAACCGAGGGCCTCGAGGTCGGCGTTGTCGTGGTAGTCCTGCCACTTCGCCTGCGCCGCTTCGTCGGTCTCGTCCGCGATGATCATGAACAGGGTCAGCGCACCCACGTCCCGGCCCGTGGTCGCGGCCGCATCGACCAGCGTCGTGACCGAGTCGGAGATCGCGGTCGGGGTGTTGATACCGGTGCCCATGATGAAGTTGAAGTCGGCCATCTCGGACGCGAACTTCATCCCGCTCTTGGACTGTCCGGCCGCCACGATCGGGACGCCGCCGCCGGTCGGGCTCGGCGACAGGACGCACTCGTCCATCGTGTAGTGCTCGCCCTTGAAGTTGCTGACACCGTCCGCCCACAGCTGCTTCATGACCGTGACGTACTCGGTGGCCTGCGCGTACCGGTAACCGAAGTACTCCTCCCCCGGCCACAGACCCATCTGCGTGTATTCGTTCGGGGCCCAACCGGTCACGATGTTCACACCGAAGCGGCCGGGAGCGATCGAGTCGATCGTCGAGGCCATGCGGGCCACGATCGCCGGCGGCAGGGTCAGAATCGCGGTCGAGGCGAACAGCTTGATCTTCTCGGTCACCGCGGCGAGACCTGCCATCAGCGTGAAGGACTCGAGGTTGTGGTCCCAGAACTCGGTTTCACCACCGAAGCCCTTGAGCTTGATCATCGACAGCGCGAAGTCGAGTCCGTGCTCCTCGGCCTTCTGCACGACCGCCTTGTTGAGCTCGAACGAGGGCATGTACTGCGGAGCGCTCTTGGAGATGAGCCAGCCGTTGTTGCCGATGGGGATGAAGACGCCGATTTCCATGTCACTCCTGACGGGCGGGGAGATTCGAGGAAGCGAACTGGGCCGCGCTGTCCGGCTCGCTGTGACTTCGAATGTATGCAGGAGTTATTGCCGGTCCGGGACCGTCCGGTAACAGACCTGTTGCCTATGTTAACGATCATGAACGGGCTCGGCGCACACCGCCGCACTCCCCCGCTGCACCCACTCCACATCGAACTTCCGATGCACCGGAGCGCCTGCCGCACCGTCGATCCGCGCCAGCAGCAACTCCGCCGCCGCTACCGCCATGTCCTCGAGCGGCTGACGCACCGTCGTCAGATCGAAGATCGACCAGCTGGACTGCTGGAGGTCGTTGTAGCCGACAATGGAAACATCTTTCGGCACAGACAGATTCAGACGCTTCGCGGCATCCAGCGTGCCGTAGGCCATGTAGTCGGTGGCGCAGAACACCGCTGTCGGGCGGTCCTCGCCGGCGAGCAGCGCAAGGCCACCCTCGAGGCCGGTCGACGCATCCACGGCGCCGCGATACACCCGCTTCTCGTCGAGCTCGACGCCGCGCGCCGCGAGGCCGTCACGGAAACCCTGCTCGCGCAACCGGATGCTGGGGTTCTGCAACGGACCGGAGATCAGGCCGATCCGGGTGTGCCCCAGATCGACCAGGTGGTCGGCGATGAGCCGGCCACCGCGGACGTTGTCCGACGTCACGCGATCGACCCTGCCTGCATGCCGGTCGTCGACGTCCCGGCTGAGGATCACCAGCGGGATCTTCCAGTCGATCATCTCCGACACCATCGGCGAATCGAGCCGCGACGAGATGAACACAACGCCGTCGACCAGGCCCCCGCGCAGCGCGAGGATGTCCTTCTCGAGGGAGCCTTCGGTGCGGTCGCTCATCAACAGCACCCGGTAGTCGTGGCGCGCGAAGCAGTCCTGCAGGGTGTTCACCAGCGTCGGGTACGACGGATTGCGCAGGTCGCCGCTCACGATGCCGATGGTCGACGACTTGCGCGTGATCAGGCTGCGCGCGGTGACGTGCGGGACGTAGCCCATCTCCGCCGCGAGGGCCTGAATGCGCTCCCGCGTCTCCTCGATGACCCGCGGATCGTTCCTGAGCGCACGCGACACCGTCGACTGCGACACCCCTGCGCGGCGTGCGACGTCGTAACTGGTGACCGACTTGCTGCCCATGTCCGGATTCTAGGAGCAACCGGCGAGGACGGCCGGGTGAGCGGATCCGGCCGGGTCCCGATCAGCTCCACTCGCAGGCGACACCGTCGCCGTCGGCATCGAGCTTGGACCGATAACCGGGCTCACCTATATACAAAGGTGCCACGCCGGCCGCGCGGGCAGCAGCACAGTTCTTGTAGTAGGCGCTCGACTGCGGCGCAGGTGCCGGCGGCGTGTACTCAGGGGTGGGCGTGTACACGGGCGGCGGGG
>NZ_JALPTB010000059.1 GCF_023218075.1 Rhodococcus sp. HM1
GGGTTAACCGAAGGGTTGGCGTAGGGGTTGGGCCAAGGGTTAGCGGAGGGGTTAGCAATGGGGTTGGAGCTGGGGTTACCGGCCGGGGTGAACGGCTCCAGAGACGCCGGATCCACTGCCTTCTGCTCCAGCATCGACGCAACCGCCTCACGCTTCCACGACGACGACTCCGAATGCGCATCCCGCACCCGCAGCACCTCGTGCACCACCACTCCACGCAGCGCCCGAGAGGCCAACTCCGCGCGTGCATTTGCCATCGACACAGCCATGTTCGGGACCTTCCACAGGCCGTCGTGCTTGATCCACGACCGCAACAGGAACTCCCCTGTCGTCTCGTCGATGAGCAGGAACAGATCCCGCGACAACTCGGCCGCGGCGGCCTCGACAGCTGCCACGGTCCAGCCCTGAGCACGGGCCGCAATCTTCCCCGCATGCCACTCCCCCGCACCGCAGTACGACAGGCCCGGAGACGTCCACAGCACGAGATACAGGTGCTGCGCACGGGGGCTGCAGTCGAGCCAGTCGTCGTCACCCCAGATGTCGAGATTGATGCGTGCGTGGTCTTTCCCGGTGGACGCCATCGGAATGGTCCTATCTGAAGGTGGTCGCGGGGCGGCGAACACTCGGCCGCCACCCCGACGATAGTTGAGTCTGATTTTCCTAATTACGTTGGGTCACAGCATGTTTGATAAACCAGAACACTGGTGTTCATGCAGCCGACACTCGAGATCGCTCACCACAGCGTCAACTCCTCCCCTTCGGCCACAGCAGGCGCGAAGAGCACGGTGGCGGCGATAGCCTCGTCGGAGGCGTGGATCGACATGCGTGCATGGCGTGCCGCAGTTCGACGTTCCTCGGGCAAGCCGTCTGCCCAGGCGGTGATCTGCCGCCAGGTGAGGGTCACAGCGTGTTCGGGTGCGGTGATGCCGCGTTCTTCCATGTAGTCGCCGGGTGTGGTGATGGCGATGCCCCACGTGTAGGTTTTGCGCCACAGGCCGGCGGCGTGCCATTCCGGGTCTGTGGGTGTTCCGCCGCCGCGGGTGTCGCGGATTTGGGGGCACCAGTAGTCGGGTGCGTCGGCGAGTCCGAGGATTTGGCGTGGGTGGAGTTCGGTGAGGAGTCGGAGCTGATCGGGGGTCACTGGTCACCGTCCAGGGCGCGGAGGATCGCCACCTGCCACACTTCGGGCGTCGGGTAGTAGCTGGAGATCTCCTCGTCACTGAAATCGTCCAGCAGCGCGGTGATCTGGTCGACGGGGGTGCGGGTGCCGCGCACGCATGGGGTGCCGCCGAGTCGCACCGGGTCGGACCACACCACCAACTCACGCACGCGGTCGAGTGCGGCCTCGGCGGCTTCGGCACGGTGCATGTGCCGGATCCCGGCACGCAAGTTCTCCTCGTGATCCCGCTGAGCCTTGTCGAGTGCGTCGAGCAGTGCCGGCAGTGCGTTCACCGCGGCCACGATCAGCTCGGCGTAACGGTTGCCCCAGATCGGCAGAGCACCAACAAGTCCGTCCTCGTTACCGTCACTGTGGTCGACGTAGATCGTAGGGTGCGTGAGGTGCCGGGTAGCGAGCGTTTCCTTGCCGTGATCGGTCGCCAGCACGTGGAGTTCACGCAGTTCGGCGCGGCCTTCGGGTGTCGTCGGGTCGTTCACGGCTTGTCTCCAATCTTGCGTTCGAGGGTTGTGGCGATGTCGTCGTAGACCCGGGCCTGGTAGACCGCATCGAGTTGCCGTACCTCGTCGGCCATCGCCCGCAGGAGCTGGGCGTAGTCGCGGATGCTGTCGATGATGTTGCGGAGTTCGTCGTTTTCGTGGATGGCGTGGTCGAGGGCGGTTTCGACGGTTTCGACGTGACTCACGACGCCTCCTCGGCGCAGCGGTCGGGCAGGTCGCCCATGACGATGCTGGCGAGGATCGCCACCTTGAGGTCATCCATCGTGATGGGCCGCGGTGGCAGCCCCAGCATCTGCCGCTGCTGGTCGTAGCTGAGCTTGCCCCAGTCGGTGTGCCACATGTAGCCGCACAGGCACAGGTGCTCCCGGCGGTGGCCGGTGTCTTTGACGCACAGGCAGGCGTGTCCGGGTGTGTCGTCGTGGCGGGCAGGGCAGTAGTCACTCACCGTGGCTCCTCGAATAGTGATACGAGCCCGAGTGACGACTCTCGTGTCCTGCGGGCTGTCTCGGCGTGATGTTCACGGTCGTAGTGCAGGTGACATCCCTGGCACATCGCCCGCAGGTTCTCCGGGTCGCAGTCCTCGGGGGTGTGGTTCAGGTGGGCGGTCGTGAGGATCACGCGGGATCCGGTGCCATATGCGGGTTCCCCGTGAAGGTTGGGGCAGCGGCCCGAGTGTGTGTGGCGTCCGCATTCGCCTTCGCATTCGCAACGCCCACCGGCGCGGTCGAACCGGATGCGCCTGCTGATATCGGGCCAGTCGCGTGGGTAGCGGTCCCGGTTCTCTGGTCGGATCGGCATCATCGCTCCTCGGGGGTGTAGAGGACGACGATTCCGGGCTGCACTCGAGGAGATGAACCGAACTCGACAAGCTCGTATGGCTCGAATGAGATCGGCTCTGTCGGCGCCCACCATTCGCCGTCGAGCTTCTGGTAAGCGAGCCGTCGAATCTGGATGATCGATTCGTCCGGCAGCTCGTCGAGTTCTTCCACGGTGGTGATCTCGCGGGGCTTGAGCGTCTCGACTGCGATGCGGGCCGCACGTTCCACTCCGTCTCGAAAGTCATCACTGAGGAAGCAATCCGGGTATGCGTCCTTCATGCGTTCGGCGCAGGCCGCCTGCTCGATTCTCGCTTCGAGGACAATGCGGTCACTCATGGTCGCTCCCGAGGTCGTAGCGCAGCAGTCCAGCGCACTCAAGCACCTCAACCGCGGTCGATGCGGGCAACCACGGTTCTGCGAGGAAGAGGTGCCGGATCGTGTGGATCGTCTTGTCGTCGAATCCTCCGGTCGCGGCAATCTTGAGACCGATGTCGATGTAGTCCTTGACGACTTTCTCGATGCGTTCGTGGGCGGCTTCGCGGGCGGTCTTTGGGTGGCCGTCTGCGTCGAGGCCCCATGGTGCGGTGTTCACTGGTCGCTCCACTCGTAGAGGGCTTGTGAGGCTCGGTCGATGGTCCAGGCGGCGACGGTGAGCCACCCGGCGAGGCACAGGCCGGTGGTGCCGGCGATACGCACGACGGACTTCACTTCCCCTCCTGGTACGTCAGAACGACACGAGCCCCATCGACCTCCGTGAACCGCACGACATAGCCGTCCAGGCTCTCAGCGACCGTCGCGACAGTCCCCGTCTCACGGAGGCGATCACACCGCCGCCGCACTGCATCGGCGACCGATCCGGACTGCACCACTGTCGATGACGTTGTGCGCGTGACCGTCAGCCGATGCGAACCGGAACCTTCACCAGGCGCATCCGCAGCGATCTCACTCGCCTGGGTGTGGTGCTTCCATTCGTGCGCCGGGTCCGCGCCCGGATCTCCCCCGGTGTACGCGCTGATGGGTTGGGTCACTGGGGATCTCCGATCGTGAGCCAGAGAGAGCCAGGACGGCCCTTCTCTGCTGCGTGGATTACGGGCATGAGCTTCTGCATCAGCTCAGGGGTGTCGTCGGCGGTGAGCCCGTAGTCGACGAGACCGTCGCATGCTGCTTTGAGCACCGGCATGAGGTTGTCGGCGTCGCGCCGACGGTTGTCGCGCGGCCGGTAGTGCAGGCACACCGTGACGCGGCCGCGGCCGGTCGGCACCTTCGCCTGCCTGGCGAGCGTGTGTGTGACCTCGCGGATCGACGCGGTGATCGCGGCCTTCTTTCGCCAGTGCAGCCGGTCGTTCATCGACAGCGGAGGCTTCTCGTACGGCAACTCGAGCACGATGTCGACGCTCACCAGACGAACCCCGTCGCCTGGTGTACCTCGGCACGCTCCGCCAGCACCAGACGGCGAGCAGCCAGCAGCGCAGCAGCGGTCTCCTGCAGCTCGTCGGGCGACAGGATCTCCCCAGCCACCCAAGCCTCGGGACCGGCGACCGTCGCGAGCTGGAAACCGCCGGACGAGTCGGACCAGGTGACGCCGTGCTCATCCTCGAACGACGAAGCGGGAAGCTCGACCACCTCGTGCCGCTCGAGGATTGTGCGCGCGAGGTTCGCGGCGGTGTCGGCAACCAGCTCCGGCGCGCCGGGCATCAGCGCCGCGGCGATCAGCCCCTTCAGTTCAGATTGGTTCATTCCTTGCCTCCAAAGGGATGCCGGGGGCGATGTGGTGCGCACATCTGGTGCGCCGGATCAGGACTCCGTCGGCACACCGCCACCCGGCAAGATCAGGTGTTCAGTCGTTCGGCACCGCGGCGAGCTTCGCGGCAGCCTGTGAACCCAGGTAGGTGATCAGATCGCCGAGCACACCCGGCCGGCCTTCGGCGTCGGTCGTCGGAGAACCGAGCATCCGATGCCCCTTCACCTCCGCGTACAGCGCGAGCAGACCAGCCTTGTTCCCGGTGAGATCCAGAGCGCGCTTGCGGAACTCGGCCGCCGTCGGTACCTGCACACCATCCGACAGCCAAGCGTCGATCTGGTGGGCAAGCTCCTCACCGGGCAGAGGGATGACCACGTTGGTGAGTGTGTGAATGCGGGACTTCGTCACTCGCATCGTGTTCTGCACATCCAACTCACCGATCAGGTCGAACTCGTACTCGATGCCGTCCCGCTGGATCGGCTTCAAACCGACCTTCTGCGGCTCCTTCTTGCCCTTCTCGTTCTCGACGATCACGTACTCCGTCTTCGTGCGGAGCGTGACGATCACGTGCCCAGGGAAGGAGATGATGGCGTCGATCATGCGACGCTCCTCAGGTCGCATGTCCTTCCATCCCGACGTGAACTTGTTGGCACCAGACTTGCGGTCGACCTGCTCGAGCATCCCGTCCGTGCCCTCCCAGTAGTGCGAGAGCGAATCGATGATGACGACGCCGTACCCGCCGCCGGCCGCCAAGCCGAGCAGGTCCACCAGCGACCGCGGGCTGTACGAGTCCGGCTGAACGGTGTCGAACGTCCAGCCGTTGAGCCCGACGTACTTCGAGGCGGAACCTCGCTCGGTGTCGATCACCGCGACGCGATCCGACAGTGCGGTCGCGAGCGCAAGGGCGGTGTACGTCTTGCCGGAACCCGACGGACCGCAGAGGGCGATCCTGGCCTTGCTGGCCTCCTTGGTGGCTGGCGCGAAGCTGAGCGCGGTCACTGCGCACCACCTTCGAGCGCGAGCACCTCGCCGAGGTTCAACTCGCCGGCGGCGGCCATGCCACGCACAAGCTCCACGACGTTCTTCGCGGGCGTGAACCGCGGTGTCGGGGCCTTCGCGGGCGGCACCGACACCGAGACGCCCGGCAGGTCGAAGTAGTCCTCCGACCCGGCGGCCTTGTGCGCCTCGAGGACGTACGCCTCAAGCGAGGCGCGCCCCTGGTCGGTGAGCACCACACGCTCCTCGATCACGTCCGGCCCGAACGCCTCCACCAGCCACGGGAACACCTGCGCCTCATCGGTGATCGTCACGACCGGCTTCGGCTGCGTCGGCTTCGGCACCGTCGCGTACCCGAGCTCCTCCCCTGCCAGCGTGTACGCGTAGTTCGTGCCGCGGGTGACCTGCGATGCCAGCGCGGCCTTCTCGCGGTCCTCCGCCTCGGCCAGCAACTTCTTCGCGGCGGCGATCGCGGCGAGGTTGCGGACGGTGGTCTCGATGGCGCTCATCGGATGGACTCCAGTTCGGCGAGTCGGCCGAGTGCGAACTCGACGGCGTCGGCGTGGGTGGGGAACGAGGCGGCCAGGGCTTCGCGGGAGATGACGTCGCGGAAGGCGATGTGCACGGCCCACGGGCGGCCCGGGGGCAGCGCCTCGGAGATGTGCTCGCCGCGGCGGATGCGCAGGAAGCAGCGTCGAGCGCGGGCGGTTTCGATGGTCCGAACACGGCTCGTGACTACGGCCACGTCAGTTCCTCTCGGTCGGTGTCGAGCAGCAGCTCGAGGTGGTTGTCGATGTCGATGTCCTGCCTGGAGGCGCATCCGGGCTCATGCCCGAACCCAGCTGCGCCGCAGGTGCACTCACGACGCATTGCGTGCCCGCAGGTCGCGGTCGTAGCAGGGACCGCACATGCCCTTGGCGCGGATGGCGACCGTGCCGGGCCACATGCCCGGGTCCTCCCCCTGGTTCCGCATCGGCCTCCCGCACTGCTCGCAACGGCGCTGGCACTTCACCGGCGCCGCGGCACCCGCGGGGTCTATGCAAGGATCGATGAGGCCGAGCATCTCCAGGAGCTGACGTGCGTCCTCGGCATCGTGGGCGTGGGAGGCGACGGTGCGGCGTGCTGGTTCGATGACGTACTCCGGCATCGTGGTGTCCCCGAACTGCGCGGACTCGAGGATGTGAACGCTCTGGCGCTTCGTCATCACGCCACCACCTTCCGGCCTGGGCAGCCGTCGCAGATGCCGTCTGCCCAGCCACAGCACCGCGTCGCGGCAGGCTCGAAGGCCGCGGTGCCGCAACCGATCTCGTGCTGAGGGAAGCCCGGGACCGCACCTGCGCAGGTGCACGTGCGGCGCTCGCGGTTCGTCGACCGAACCGGGCTGTCGACGAAGATGGTCACGACGACACCTCCGCGGCGTAGACCAGTGCGCCGACTGCGCCACCGAAGGTGATCGCCCAGGCCCACACGGCGAGACCGATGCGGGTCGGCGGGGGCGGGGTCTCGTCGTCCTCGACAACCTCATCGGTGGCCTGGTCGACGATCTCGAGTTCCCCATCGTGGACAGCGAACACCTGCGTGAAGGTCTCGTGCGCGATCGGAGCGGGCTCGATGCCGGCGGACTTGAGTTCGGCGTCGGTGAGAGGCCGGGTGAGGATCGACATGTCAGGCCCCCTTCGCCATCTCGACCGGGGCTGACTCGACGAAACGATTGCGGGCGTTCAGCAACGCAGTCGCCAGCTCAGGGCCATCGGCGTTGATCGCATGCCAGGCGCGCCCGTCGGCGTCGATCCAGATGTCGACGTGCTCGCCCGTGAAGCGGCCGTCGACGAGCATGCGCACCGACCAGCTGCCGTTGCAGGTGAATCGCTGGATGGAGAGAACTCCGAAGTTGGTGCTGCGGGCGTCCACTCGGAAGTGGTCAATCAGCTCGCCGATCTCGATTTCGAGGTCGTCTGAGGTAAGGTTGTAAGGCATCTGATTTCCTTCCAGGGTTTCGATGTCAGGCCGTCCCGCCGCGAACGGGGCGGCCTTTTCGTTTGCTGGGTGCTTGTCGGTCGAGGTGCTCATCGGAGCGATTTCGTGCGGGCGTGCAGCTTGCCGCTGCGCCATGCGATGGCATCGGAGGGCAGGATCATCCAGCGGCACTTGCGCTTTCCGTTCGGCCCGTCCGCCTGATGGGCGGGCAGGTCGCCGCGCTGGCAGGCCTTGAGGACGGTGTTGTAGGAGGGTGAGGTGTGGGTGCCGGGGCCCTGCCAGCCGAGCATCCGCGCAGTGCCCTCGATCGACAGCGGGATCTCGCGGGTAAGAGTCGACGTCACGTACTGCTCCTTTCAGCGAGTGGAAGTCAGGCCGAGATCCGGCGACTATCGGATTGCATGTCATTAGTCACAATGGCCACGACAGTTGACTCATGGGCAACGAAGAGGTCCTCCCAGGGGCAGTCGACATGCCTGGCAATCGCCAGGGCGAGATCTTCACTGAGAGTCGACATCTTCCCCGTCTCAATAAGGCTGATGGTCTGCTGCGTGCAATCGGTCAGATATGCGAGCTGGTCCTGCGTGAGCCCCCGACGCTTCCGCCAGCGCTGCACCTGTTCTGGGCTCTTCACCTTCATCCAGACATCCCTTCTGTAGGTCCGCGATCGTCTGGTTCGTCTTGCGAGCTTCATTCTGCCCCTCCCTTGTCCGGAATACAAATGGATTACAATCCATTAGTCACTACTTGTCAACTGCACAAGCGGATTTGCCGTCGTACGCTGCGGATATGATCGCGCTACTTGTAATGATCTTCGCGAACGGTTGGAACAAGTAGACACCCGGAGGGGACCTTTAGCGGCATGCCGAGACAGCACAAACACCCGTCCCTTCAGGACCTGGTCAACAAGGCCGCCGAGGATCGCTCCATGGCCGGTCGGGCGCTAGCCGACCTCGCCAGAAAGAACGGCTTCGAGATCACTCACGGAACCGTAAACAGCATCAGATCGGGCGCCTATAAGTCACGCCCCAGCGACGGCACCATCAGGGCGATCGCATGGCTTGCTGGCGTAGGCGAGGAGACAGCCTTCCGAGCGGCGGGCCGGACTCCACCTGGACGCCCCTTTGCGGACGATCTTCCGCCAGGCGTTGACGAGCTGGAGCCGCGGCAGCGCAAAGCGGCCGTCGAGATGCTCCGAGCGATGGTGGCTCAACATCAGGAGATTCTTCAGCTCCGAGGCGACAGGGGTGAGGACTCGCCTGCCGACGATCCAGGCCTGCGCCTTGTCCACGACGAGCCTGAGGACGTCGAGGAGCCCGAAGGTTACGAGCTGGCGGCGCGCAAGGGCGAGACGCGGGAACGGAAGCGCCGGCGACTGGAAGGCGAACCGTGGGATCACCCCGACCCGGACGGACCGGAGGATGGCGCTTAATCACCGCCATCTCCCGTGTAGCAACCTGCTACAAGATCAGCGTGTTACGTGGAAGTTACTTCGAACAAGTGTTCTAATCCCTCCATGTCCCGCCGCAAGTGGAATCCATGGAGGCATCTGCACCAACACTTTCCGCACGTTGACGTCCACTTCGTCGACCGCCCCACCCACGGAAATCTCGGCCGTCTCACCCGAGGCGGCATCGAGATCGACAAGACCAGCTCGCAGACAGAACGGCGCTCCACCCTCACACACGAGATAAACCACCTCGAACGCGGACCCGTACCCCCGCACCCGTTCTTCGCAGCCCGCGAGGAACACGTCGTCGAGGAGCTCACCGCCCGCCGGATGATCCGCCTACCCGAGCTCGTCGACGCGATCCTGTGGTGCCAAGGACGCGCCGACGACGAGACCGCCGAGGAACTGTGGGTCGACCATGACATCCTCCTGACCCGAATACGCACCCTGACCGCCGGCGAACGGAAGTGGGTCGAACGCCAGATCGCTCGCCGGACCAACTGAATGATCGACCCCTGGAAGGAAGACCATGCGTAGATACGCGCTCGCCACCACACTCGCTGGGGCGCTCACGCTTACAGCTTGCTCGTCCGATGCCGAGCCCACTGCCACTCCTGCCAGCACCACAGCCACCACCGTTGCGTCCGAGGCGGCCAATCCCAGCACGACTTCCGAACGTCCATCAACGACAGCCGTCAATACTGACGTCGCCGAATACTGGCTGCGCGAGGAGCGCGAGGGCTACCTCGTAATGATCGTCGCCCAGGACTACACAGATCAGCAGCTGCGCAACGCCTTTCAAGAAGTGCGACGTCTGTACAAGAGTTCTGACGTGGGCGGATGGCACGTCCAGGTCGACTGTGGGGACAGCCAGAAAGCAGAGGGCGGCGCGCGCCAAGCCAACGGCAAATTCGCCCTGGACTCACTGGGAGCAGCCCGCACTGGATTAACCGTCGGCGGATATGAATTCGAACCACTTCCCAATCGCGCTTCGTGCTCGCCGGCGCCGATCGCAGCATCCTCCATCGACATGAGCAATTGCAGCGACTACGCCGGGACCCCGGTTCCGGAACTCGAAGCTGTCACCTCGACCTTCCCGTCGCGAGAACATGTCAAGTTCGTCACCACCCAGACCCTCGAATGGAAAGAGGATCCGAGCATGGTGTCGGCCATCTTCTACATCTGCGCGCCCGAGCTGGACAGCGACGAGCTCAAAGACTTCGCGACGGAACTGGCAACCGCACTCCGGGTCACGCCGTACGCAGAGGCGGTGGGATCGATGTCGGTCTGGAACTTCTACGGCAAAGAGACTCTGGGAAAGATTCGCGTCGACCGGTACCAGGATTACAAGTTCGACGGCACGGGAGATCCTGCTGCTGTTCGGAGCGCTTGGCGAGAGCAGCCCTAACCGATGGCCACCGTCAAGTCGTACAGCACCACGAAAGGCACCCGCTACAAGGTCCGGTACATGAAACCGGACGGCAGCCAAGGCAGCAAGTCCGGATTCACCAACGCCGAGGCCGCCCGAGACTTCGCCTCCCGCATCGAGGTCCGCAAAGCCGACGGCGAGTACGTCGACCCCAGGGACGGACGCACGCTCGTCGCCGAGCTCGCGCCAGCCTGGCTTGCCGCCAAGAAGTCACGCCTAAAGCCATCGGCGTACGTCGGCCTCGATTCCGCCTGGCGCACACACGTCGAACCGCGGTGGGGAAACAAGCCGATCGCATCTATCGAGATCAGCGACGTCGAAGAGTGGATCGCCGACCTGGTCACCGAGATCCGCGACCCCAACGACCCCGACGTCGTCATCAAGAAGGCAGCCTCGGCCACCACCACGATCCGCGCCCACGCCGTGCTCGCAGGCATCCTCGACCGCGCAGTGCGGGACCGGAAGCTGGTGACGAACAAGGCCCGGAAGATCGAGAACCTGCCGCGCAAGCGCCCCAAGCGGAAGATCTATCTCACCCACGAACAGGTGGCGAAAATGGCGGGTGCCGCCGGGGGCAAGTCGGCGTTGGTGCTGACGCTGGCGTACTGCGGACTGAGGTGGGGTGAGGCGATCGGACTTCGCGTCTGCGACCTCGACTTGCTGCGGCGCCGGCTGATCGTCTCCCGCAACGCGGTGGAGGTCGGGGCGAATGTGATGGTCGGGACGACGAAGTCGATGAAGGAACGGTCGATCCCAGTACCGAGGTTCCTCGTCGAGGACCTGGCGGCGCTGTGTGAGGGGAAGGACCGCCACGATCTCGTGTTCCCGGGAACCGACGGCGGGTTCATGCGCCGGCCGCGGCAACGGTCGTGGTTCCGGACCGCCGCGAAGGCCGCCGGGGTTCCCGAGCTGACCCCGCACGATCTACGTCACACAGCGGCATCGCTCGCGGTGTCGGCCGGCGCTCACGTCAAGGCGGTGCAGCGGATGCTCGGACACGCGTCCGCGGCCATGACACTCGACGTGTATGCCGACCTGTTCGACGACGATCTCGACCTCGTGGCGGACGCGTTGGACCGTGCGCGACGGGGTGCGATTTCGGCTTGACTGTCCGAAAACTGTCCGCCGCCGTTTGAGCGGTTCTGTCTGGAAGTAGAAAAATCGCCCCTCACCTGCGTAAACACGCAAGGGGCAATGGTGGGCGCGGAGGGTTTCGAACCCCCGACCGCTGGTGTGTAAAACCAGAGCTCTACCACTGAGCTACACGCCCCGACCTCCGGCGGAGTTCCGCCGGAGTCGACTCAGGACTCTAGCGCGGCGAGCGCCCTGGCCCAAGCTCCCTGGTCACGGGGCTCGCCGGGCTGGTTCTCCTCGGCGAAACGCACGATGCCGGCCTTGTCGATGACGAAGGTGCCGCGGTTCGCGAAGCCGAGCTTCTCGTTGAACACGCCGTATGCCTGCGCGACCTCACCGTGCGGCCAGAAGTCGGACAGCAGCGGGAACGTGTAGCCCTGCTCGGCGGACCAGATCTTGTGGGTGGGCGACGCACCGACCGAGACCGCGAGGATCGCGGTGTTGTCGTTCTCGAAGGTGGGCAGGTCGTCGCGCACCGCGCACAGCTCGCCCTGGCACACACCGGTGAACGCGAGCGGGTAGAACACCAGCAGCACGTTCTTCTTGCCGCGGAAGCTCGACAGCGACACTTCCTGGTTGTTCTGGTCCTTCAGGGTGAAATCGGGCGCCTCGGCGCCCACCTCGATAGCCATCGGGCAGTTCGATCCTTCGCTGTAGTGGAACTACTGGAGAGCGGAACTCAGCGTCGATGTGAGCGGAGCTCAGCGTCGATGTGAGCGGAACTCAGCGTCGATGTGAGCGGAACTCAGCGTCGATGTGAGCGGAGCTCAGCGTCGATGTGAGCGGAGCTCAGCGCTTCTGACGGGTAGCCTTCGGCTGCACCAGCCGGCTACCGGTCCAGTCGCCGAGGTTGGTGGCCGACGTCTGGGTCAGACCGGCGGTGGTCGCCGACTCGGCGATCTCGCTGGGCTCGACGTGGTCGGGGCGGCCGGTCTTCGGCGTCAGCACCCAGACGACCCCGTCGTCCGACAGCGGGCCGATCACGTCCATCAGGGTGTCGACGAGATCACCGTCGCTTTCCCGCCACCACAACAGGACCACGTCGACGACCTCGTCGGAGTCCTCGTCGAGCAGTTCGGAACCGGTGATGTCCTCGATGGCGACGCGGATCTCGTCGTCCACGTCCTCGTCCCAGCCGAGTTCCTGAACCACGTGGTCGTGGGTGATACCGAGCTTCTGAACGTAGTTCTTGGCGTCCGCCGCGGCGACCACGGTGGTTCCCTCCTTCTGGGTTGCCGGCGCCCGGTTGCCCGGAACGCCGGTGTGACGACGATTGCATCGATTGGTCAAAGCGAACATCGTTCGACCGCTCAGCGCAAGCCGAATCGCAACGAAAGACCTGAGTTTCTTTCCCCACGCTACTCCGCACGGACACCGCCCGTCCGGTTCGGGTGATTCGCCCTTCTCGTCCGCCCTGGGAGGAATAGGCCTACCGGCCGCTGCCCCGCGCGCTCGAATGGGGGAAGATGAGGGGTGCATCATGTTCAGATGTCGATGAGTCGGCTCCCACAAGAGCCGATCAACGGAGTGGGCGCCACACCTGCGCGCCCCACCACGATGAGGAGCAGACGTTGACAGACCTGATCCACGGACCTCAATCCCTAGACGGCGCCGACACACCGGGTGCCAAGGGATCGGGGCCCTCGCCGAGTTCGACAGGGCCGGCCACCGAGAGCCGCGTTCGCGTCATTCGCGAGGGTGTGGCCTCCTACCTCCCGGATATCGATCCGGCCGAGACCGCCGAGTGGCTCGAATCGTTCGACGGCATGCTCGACGCCGCCGGCCCCAGCCGCGCCCGCTACCTGATGCTGCGCATGCTCGAGCGCGCCGGTGAGCGCCACGTATCGATCCCCGCGCTGACCTCCACCGACTACGTCAACACCATTCCCACCGAGAGCGAACCGTGGTTCCCCGGTGACGAAGAAGTCGAGCGCCGTTTCCGCGCATACATCCGCTGGAACGCCGCGATCATGGTCACCCGCGCGCAGCGGCCGGGCATCGGCGTCGGCGGTCACATCTCCACCTACGCGTCCTCCGCCGCGCTCTACGAGGTCGGTTTCAACCACTTCTTCCGCGGCAAGGACCATCCGGGCGGCGGCGACCAGGTGTTCATCCAGGGCCACGCCTCCCCCGGCATCTACGCCCGCGCCTTCCTCGAGGGCCGCATCTCCACGGAGCGGATGGACGGATTCCGCCAGGAACACAGCCACGCGTCGCTGGGCGGCGGCCTGCCGTCGTACCCGCACCCGCGGCTGTTCCCGGAGTTCTGGGAGTTCCCGACGGTGTCGATGGGCCTCGGCCCGATGAACGCGATCTACCAGGCGCGGTTCAACCACTACCTGCACGACCGCGGTATCAAGGACACCTCCGACCAGCACGTGTGGGCGTTCCTCGGCGACGGCGAGATGGACGAGCCGGAATCGCGCGGCCTCGCGCACGTCGCCGCGACCGAGGGCCTGGACAACCTGACCTTCGTCGTCAACTGCAACCTGCAGCGCCTGGACGGCCCGGTGCGCGGCAACGGCAAGATCATCCAGGAGCTGGAGTCGTTCTTCCGCGGCGCCGGCTGGAACGTCATCAAGGTCGTGTGGGGTCGCGAGTGGGACGCACTGCTCCACGCCGACAAGGACGGCGCGCTGGTCAACCTGATGAACGTCACCCCGGACGGCGACTACCAGACGTACAAGGCCAACGACGGCGCCTTCGTCCGTGAGCACTTCTTCGGCCGCGACCCGCGCACGAAGGAGCTGGTCAAGGACCTGACGGACCAGGAGATCTGGAACCTCAAGCGCGGCGGCCACGACTACCGCAAGATCTACGCCGCCTACAAGATGGCGATGGAGCACAAGGGTCAGCCGACGGTGATCCTCGCGCACACCATCAAGGGCTACACCCTCGGCAAGCACTTCGAGGGCCGCAACGCCACGCACCAGATGAAGAAGCTGACGCTCGAGGACCTCAAGTACTTCCGGGACCTGCAGCGCATCCCGATCTCGGACGCCGAACTCGAGGCGAACCCGAAGATGCCGCCGTACTACCACCCCGGCTTCGAGTCCCCCGAGATCCAGTACATGCTGGACCGGCGCCGTCAGCTGGGCGGGTTCCTGCCCGAGCGCCGCACCACCGCGGCACCGCTGAAGCTACCCGAGGCCAAGACCTACGACGTGGTGCGCAAGGGCTCGGGCAAGCAGCAGGTCGCCACCACCATGGCGCTCGTGCGCGTGCTCAAGGAACTGTTGCGCGACAAGGAGATCGGTCCGCGCATCGTGCCGATCATCCCCGACGAGGCCCGCACGTTCGGTATGGACTCGTGGTTCCCGTCGCTGAAGATCTACAACCGCAACGGCCAGCTGTACACGTCGGTGGATGCCGAACTCATGCTCGCCTACAAGGAGAGCGCGGTCGGCCAGATCCTGCACGAGGGCATCAACGAGGCCGGCTCGACCGCCTCGTTCACCGCGGTGGGCACGTCGTACGCCACCCACGGCGAACCGATGATCCCGGTGTACATCTTCTACTCGATGTTCGGGTTCCAGCGCACCGGCGACGGCCTCTGGGCCGCGGCCGACCAGATGGCCCGCGGCTTCGTGCTCGGCGCGACCGCCGGCCGGACGACGCTGACCGGTGAGGGTCTGCAGCACGCCGACGGCCACTCGCTGCTGCTCGCGTCCACCAACCCGGCGGCGGTCACCTACGATCCGGCGTTCTCCTACGAGATCGCCCACATCGTGCGCGACGGTCTGCGCCGCATGTACGGCGGAACCCCCGGCGTCGACGGGTTCGGCGGCGAGGACGTCTTCTACTACATCACCCTCTACAACGAGCCGTACGTACAGCCGGCCGAGCCCGCGAACCTCGACGTCGACGGGCTGCTCAAGGGCATGTACCTGTACCGGACCGGTGCGGCGTCCGGCCCGAAGGCGCAGATCCTCGCGTCGGGTGTGATCATGCCGGAGGCGCTGCGCGCCCAGGAGATGCTCGCCGAGGAGTGGGGCGTGTCCGCGGACGTGTGGTCGGTGACGTCGTGGGGCGAGCTGCGTCGCGACGGCATCGAGTGCGACCGCAAGGCGCTGCTCGATCCGGGCGCGGAGGCTCCGGTCCCCTACGTCGCGCGGGTGCTGTCCGACGCGGCCGGCCCGTTCGTCGCGGTGTCCGACTGGATGCGCGCGGTTCCGGACCAGATCCGGCAGTGGGTGCCCGGTGACTACACAGTGCTCGGCGCCGACGGCTTCGGATTCTCCGACACCCGTCCCGCCGCGCGCCGCGTGTTCAACATCGACGCCGAATCGACCGTCGTCGCGGTGCTCGCCGCGCTCGGCCGCGAGGGTGCCGTCGATCGGGCCCGGGCCGTCGAGGCCGCCGCGAAGTACAAGATCGACGACGTCACGGCCGCGCCGGAACAGACGTCGGATCCGGGCGTGGCCTGATCCGGCCCGTCCTGCAACGGGCGATCGGCCGCGGGCGTAGTTTCGTCCCATGGTCGAGGATTCCGCGTCACCGCGGTTGACACGTGCACCGGGCGCTCCCACAGGGCGCCCGGTGCCGCCCGCGCGTCCGGAACGCGCCCCGTTGCCCGACGCGCTGCTGCGGCGCGTCAAGCAGTTCTCCGGCCGGCTCTCCACCGAGGCCGTGCACGTGATGCAGGAACAGCTGCCGTTCTTCGCCGACCTCGACGCCTCGCAGCGGGCGACGGTGCAGCTGGTCATCCAGTCGTCGGTCGTCGATTTCATCGAGTGGGTGCGCGACCCGGAGAGCGACATCCGATTCAGCACCGACGCCTACCAGGTGATCCCGCAGGACCTGGCGCGGCGGCTGACGTTGCGGCAGACCGTCGACATGGTGCGGGCCGCGATGGAGTTCTTCGAGCAGTGGCTGCCGGCGCTCGCCCGCAACGAGCAGCAGCTCGTGGCCCTGACCGAGGCGATACTGCGGTACGGCCGCGAGCTGGGGTTCGCGGCCGCGTCGGTGTACGCGAGTGCCGCCGAATCGCGCGGCGCGTGGGACACCCGGCTCGAGGCGCTGGTCGTCGACGCCGTGGTGCGCGGCGACACCGGTGCGGACATGCAGTCGCGCGCGGCGACCCTGAACTGGGACGCGACCGCCCCCGCGACGGTGATCGTGGGAACTCCCCCGCCGGACGAGAACGTGTCGGTGGTGACGACGGTGCACACCATCGCGCAGCAGCACGGTCGCGCGGCCCTGGCGGTCGTGCAGGGTGAGCGGCTCGTGATGGTGGTCAGCGGGATCCTGCACGGCACGCCGGAGGCGGCGGCGTTCCGTGACGAATTGATGCGCGCGTTCTCGGACGACGCGGTCGTCATCGGTCCGACCACCCCGACGCTGGGATCGGCGCACGTCTCGGCGGTCGAGGCGATGGCCGCGATGGAGGCGGTGGCCGGATGGCCCGGCGCTCCACGCCCGGTGCACGCGGCGGAGTTGCTGCCCGAGCGTGCCCTGCTGGGCGACGCGGCGGCGATCGAGGCGCTCGAGGACTACATCGTCGGGCCCCTGGCGGCGGCCGGTCCGGCGCTGTCGAACACGCTCGACGCATATCTCGACAGTGGGGGTGCTGTCGAGACCTGCGCACGAAAGCTGTTTGTTCATCCAAATACTGTCCGGTACCGGTTGAAGCGAATCACAGAAGTGACCGGCCGGGACCCCACGAATCCCCGTGATGCGTACGTTCTCCGAATCGCCGCAACAGTGGGTCGTTTGGCTCGAAGCCATAACAAACTCCGAACTCAGTCACCACCGGTCACACGATTCACATTTCGCGATTCGGGCACGTAACACACGCAGCCGGTCGATCGATAGTCACGGTCGACATGGGCTTTTGTAGAGATCCTACAAATCCCTGCTCGAGACTTCATTCCAGCCGACATCTCGAGGAGGCCTTTGCAGGGTGTTCCCTGATCTTCGTGATTTCGCTGCTCGCCCCCGGTCAGGGCTCCCAGACACCCGGCATGCTCGCCCCATGGTTGGAGCAGCCCGGCGCCCGCGATCGCATCCAGGTCTGGTCGAAGGCGGCCGGGCTCGACCTCGAACGTCTCGGCACCACCGCCACCGCCGAGGAGATCACCGACACGGCGGTCACCCAGCCCCTCGTCGTCGCCACGGCGCTGCTCGCCTTCGAGGAACTCGACGCCCGCGGCCTCATCCCGGCCGGCGTGGTCGTCGCAGGGCACTCGGTCGGTGAACTCGCTGCGGCCGCGATCGCCGGCGTCATCACCGCCGACGAAGCCGTCTCGCTCGCCGCGATCCGCGGCGCCGAAATGGCCCAGGCCTGCGCCGTCGAGCCGACCGGCATGTCCGCGGTCCTCGGTGGCGCGGAGGACGAGGTCCTCGCCCGGCTCGCCGAGCTGGACCTGGCCCCGGCCAACGTGAACGCCGCCGGACAGATCGTCGCCGCCGGCCGCATCTCGGCGCTCGAGGAACTGGCCGCGAACCCGCCCGAGAAGGCACGGATCCGGCAGCTGCCGGTCGCCGGCGCCTTCCACACCCGATTCATGGCGCCCGCCCAGGAGGCGGTCGCCGACGCCGCGGCGAAGATCGTTCCCAGCGAACCGACCCGCACCCTGCTGTCCAACTTCGACGGCGCACCCGTTGTGTCCGGAGCGGACGCACTCTCCAAGCTGGCCGCACAGGTGACCCGGCCTGTGCGGTGGGACCTGTGCACCGCGCATCTGCGCACCGCCCAGGTCTCGGCCGTCGTGGAACTCCCCCCGGCGGGCACCCTGGTGGGTATTGCCAAGCGCGAGATGCGCGGCACCCCCACCCTGGCGCTCAAGTCCGCGGACGATTTCACGGCACTGGCCGAATTGCCCGGACTCGGTTAGTTTGCTGCGCGCGCATCGCGCAGCAACACGGGTACGCCCGATCCGGGCACCCGGGCCCGGCCGGAAACATCCGGCCGGAAGTTCAGACCCCATCACTGAAACACACGAAGGGAGCCACGACGTGGCCACCAGCCAGGAAGAAATCATCGCCGGTCTCGCGGAGATCATCGAAGAGGTCACCGGTATTGAGCCCTCCGAGGTGACCATCGAGAAGTCCTTCGTCGACGATCTCGACATCGACTCCCTCTCCATGGTCGAGATCGCCGTCCAGACCGAGGACAAGTACGGCGTCAAGGTTCCGGACGAGGACCTCGCGAACCTCCGCACCGTGGGTGACATCGTCGCCTACATCCAGAAGCTCGAGGCCGAGGGCGTTCAGATCTCGAACGACAACGAGTGAGCCCGACCGTGACTTCCGCCTCTCCTACGTTGCGCAACGTCGTCGTCACCAGCCTTGCGGCCACGACGTCGATCGCCGGTGATGTGGATGCCACGTGGAAGGGACTCCTCGCCGGGGAAAGCGGCATCGGCACACTCACCGGCGGCTTCGTCGAAGAGTTCGACCTCCCGGTCCGCATCGGCGGAACCCTGAAGGTCAGCCCCGACGAAGGACTCTCCCGCGTCGAGATCCGCCGCATGAGCTACGTCGAGCGGCTCGCGCTGACCCTCGCGCGCACGGTGTGGACGAACGCCGGCAGCCCGGAGGTCGACCACGAGCGGCTCGGTGTCGTCATCGGTACCGGTCTCGGCGGTGGGGAAACCCTCATCGACGCCGTCGACAAGCTGCGCGCAGGCGGATACCGCAAGGTGTCGCCGTTCGCGGTGCAGATGGTCATGCCGAACGGCCCGTCGGCCACCGTCGGTCTCGAACTCGGCGCCCGCGCCGGGGTCATCACGCCGGTCTCGGCGTGCTCGTCGGGCTCCGAAGCGATCGCCCACGCGTACCGGATGATCGCGCTCGGTGACGCCGACATCATCGTCACGGGTGGTGTCGAGGGTCAGCTCGATGCGGTTGCCACCGCCAGCTTCGCCATGATGCGCGCGCTGAGCACCCGCAACGACGACCCGAAGGGTGCGTCCCGCCCCTTCGACAAGGACCGCGACGGTTTCGTCTTCGGCGAGGCGGGCGCAATGCTCGTCCTCGAATCGGAGGAACACGCCAAGGCCCGCGGCGCGACGATCCACGCCCGCGTCCTCGGCGCAGGAATCACCTCGGACGGGTACCACATCGTGGCCCCCGATCCCGAGGGAACGGGTGCTGCCCGTGCCATGACCCGGGCGATCCAGACCGCCGGACTCACCAAGTCCGACATCGCCCATGTCAACGCACACGCAACGGCCACCCCGATCGGTGACATCGCCGAAGCGAAGGCCATCGGTGCGGCCGTGGGCAAGCACGCCGCGATCTACGCACCGAAGTCCGCGCTCGGACATTCGATCGGCGCGGTCGGTGCCCTCGAGGCGGTACTGACGGTCCTGAGCCTGCGGGACGGAGTCATTCCGCCCACGCTCAACCTCGAGAATCAGGATCCAGAAATCGATCTCGACGTGGTCAAGGGCGAACCGCGCTACGGCAACTTCGATTTCGCGCTGAACAACTCGTTCGGATTCGGTGGGCACAACGTGGCGCTCGCGTTCGGCCGGGCCTGACCCGTCCGACGCCCGCTCGATGTTCGTGGTGGAGGTCCCATCCCCTTCGGCACCTCCACCACGAACACCCCACCACCCCGCCTTCCCGAGGAGCACCGATGACCATCCTGGATCCTGCCGACACTCGGAACACCGCGGTGGACCCTCGAGACCCGCTCGCGCGGCTAGAGAATCTGTTCGACGCCGGCACCACCGAAACGCTGCATCCGCGTGACAAGTCGGGCGTCCTCGCCGCGATCGGCTACATCGACGGCATCCGCACCGTCGCCTACTGCTCCGACGCCACCGTCATGGGTGGCGCCATGGGTGTCGAGGGCTGCAAGCACATCGTCGCCGCGATCGACACCGCCATCGAACGCGACCTGCCCGTCGTCGGCCTCTGGCACTCCGGGGGCGCTCGCCTCGCCGAGGGTGTCGAGGCCCTGCACGCCGTCGGCCTCGTGTTCGAGGCCATGGTCCGCGCGTCCGGCCGGGTGCCCCAGATCTCCGTCGTCCTCGGTTTCGCCGCCGGGGGCGCCGCCTACGGCCCCGCCCTCACCGACATCGTCATCATGGCGCCGGAGGCACGCGTCTTCGTGACCGGACCCGACGTGGTGCGCAGCGTCACCGGTGAACAGGTCGACATGGAATCGCTCGGTGGTCCGGACACGCACACCAAGAAGTCCGGTGTCGCGCACATCGCCGCCGAGGACGAAGAGGACGCGCTCCACCGCGCGCGGCGCCTGGTGTCGATGCTCGCCGATCAGGCTGAGTTCGACATCGAGCTCGCCGCTCGGGGCGACACCGACCTGCGGGCGCTGCTCCCCGAATCCCCGCGGCGCGCCTACGACGTGCGGCCGATCGTCCACGAACTCCTCGACAACGTCGAGGGTGAATCGAGTTTCGAAGAGCTGCAAGGCAACTGGGCACGCAGCATCGTCACCGGATTCGGCCGCCTCGGCGGTCGTACGGTCGGGGTCATCGCCAACAACCCGCTACGGCTCGGCGGATGTCTCAACTCGGAGAGCGCCGAGAAGGCCGCGCGGTTCGTGCGCATGTGCAATGCGTTCGGTGTGCCCCTCGTCGTCGTCGTCGATGTCCCCGGCTACCTGCCGGGTGTCGGCCAGGAATGGGAGGGCGTCGTGCGCCGCGGCGCGAAGCTGCTGCACGCCTTCGCCGAAGCACGCGTGCCCCGGGTGACGCTGGTGACCCGGAAGATCTACGGCGGCGCGTACATCGCGATGAACTCGCGTGCGCTCGGCGCGACCGCCGTGTTCGCGTGGCCCGAGGCCGAGGTCGCCGTGATGGGCGCCAAGGCCGCCGTCGGCATCCTCCACAAGCGCGCTCTCGCTGCCGCGCCGGACGAGGAGCGCGAAGCGCTGCACGACCGTCTCGCCGCCGAACACGAGGCGATCGCCGGTGGTGTCGGGCGGGCCATGTCCATCGGCGTCGTCGACGAACTGATCGATCCCGCCACCACCCGCAGCACCCTCACCGCGGCGCTCGCCGCCGCGGCTCCGGCGCGCGGGGAACACAAGAACATTCCCCTGTAGGACGCAGACACGACCGAAGCCCTTCCGGATCCGCGATCCGGAAGGGCTTCGGCGTATTCGTCTCGGGGAGGTTCGATCCTCGGAACCGTAGCGGGTCAGCCCACGTTGCGGCGCAGCCAGGTGACCTCGGCGCCGTCGCCGCCGCTGCGGTACGGCTCGAGCACTTCGTCCCACGCGGTCCCGAGGGCCCGATGCAGTTCGGCGGCCAGGTTGCCCGACGCCAGGAGGGCACGCAGACGGCCCTCACCGACCACCACATCCCCGTTGGCCGAGGTGTTGCCGCGCCACAATCCGAGGCCGGGAGCGTAGCTGTAGCGCTCGCCGTCGACACCTTCGCTGGGATCCTCGGTGACTTCGAAACGCAGCATCTGCCACACCCGCAGGGCGTCGACGATCCTCGCGGCGGTGCCCACCGGGCCGGTCCAGTTGACGGTGGTGCGCAGCAGGCCCGGATCCGCGGGCTGGCCGATCCACGTCGGATCGGGCCGGCTGTCGAGGGTGGCAGCCAGCGCCCACTCGATATGTGGACACACAGCAGCGGGCGAGGAGTGGATGTAGACCACTCCTGTTGTCGCATCCGCGAACTGGTTCGACGCGCGCATACACACCTCCGTGTTCGACGAGAACGTCTTCCCCAACGCCCGTCGTCCACGGCGGTCGCACCCGGCGACACTCGAAACAGTTTGCCCCTGTGACCGGTGTTTCGCTAGCGAACCGGAGAGGTTTCTGTGATCTCACCCAAAACAGCGTCGGAAAACGCGGGCCACAGGGGTTTCGCCCAGTCTCCGAAGGCGCGGTTCGTCAGTACGACGGACGCGATGCCCGGTTCGGGATCGACCCAGAGGAACGTGCCGGACTGCCCGAAATGTCCGAAAGTGCGAGGCGAGTTGGCCGATCCGGTCCAATGCGGGCTCTTGTGCCCCCTGATCTCGAATCCGAGGCCCCAATCGTTGGGCTTGTGCATGCCGTAACCGGGCACGAGACCGTCGAGCCCGGGGAATTGGACGGAGGTCGCGGCCGCGAACGTCTCCTCCGAGATCAGTGTGGGGGCGAGCAGTTCGGCGGCGAACAGGGACAGGTCGGCGACCGACGAGTGACCGCCGTGCCCCGCGGGCCCGGGCAGCGTGGATTCGCGCATGCCCAGCGGTTCGAACACGGCCTCGGTCAGGTAGTCCGGAAACGCGATTCCGGTCTCGTCGGCGATCAGATCGGCGAGCACCTCGAATCCGGCGCTCGAGTAGATGCGCTTGCGGCCGGGTTCGGCCTGGACCTTCTGCTCCCCGAATGCGAGACCGGAGGCGTGGGCCAGCAGATGACGGACCGTGGATCCGGGAGGGCCCGCCGGCTGGTCGAGTTCGATCGCCCCTTCCTCGACGGCGACGAGCACCGCGTACGCAACGAGCGGCTTGGTGACCGACGCCAGCGGATACACCTCGGCGGTCTCACCGACGGTGCCGACCACGCCGCCGCGGGTCAGAACTGCGGCGGCGGCGTGGTCGACCGGCCATTGGGAAACGAGCTCCAGAGTGCGCACCGGTCCAGACTAGAAGACCGGCGCGAGTCCGGTTGTCACCAGTCTGCTTCGGTGTAGCGGATGACGCCGCGGATGTTCTTTCCGTCGAGCATGTCCTGGTAGCCCTCGTTGATCTGCTCGAGGCTGTAGGTGCGGGTGACCATGTCCGCGAGGTTGAGCTGCCCGGACTTGTAGAGATCCAGCAGGTTCGGGATGTCGACGCGAACGTTGCAGCCGCCGAAGATGTTGCCCTTCAGTTCCTTCTGCAGCATGGCGAACAGGTAGGAGTTCAGCTTGACGTCCATGTCGGACATGTAGCCCATCGCGGTGATGACGCACCGACCACCCTTGGCCGTGATGGTCAGCGCGGGGTCGACGATCTCGCCCGTCATCTCGCCGACGGTGATGATCGTCTTCTGGCACATCCTGCCCCAGGTGATCTCCATGATCGGGACGATGGCCTCTTCGACCGAGGCGTAGGCGTGCGTGGCACCGAACTTCAGGGCCTGCTCCCGCTTCCAGGGCACCGGATCGATGGCGAAGACGTGGCGGGCACCCGACGCGACCGCACCCTGCAGCGCGCTCATGCCGACACCACCGACGCCGATGATCGCGATCGAGTCGCCGGCCTTGACGTCGGCGATGTGAGTGGCCGATCCCCATCCGGTGGGCACGCCGCAGCCGACCAGCGCGGCCAGCTCGAACGGGACATCCTTGTCGATCTTGACGACCTGGGTCTGGTTGACCGTCATGTACGGCGAGAACGTACCGAGCAGGCACATGGGGATGACGTTCTCCCCGCGAGCCTGGACGCGGTAGGTGCCGTCCGAGATGGCCTGGCCGCTGAGCAGGCCGGCGCCGAGGTCACACAGGTTGGAATGCCCGGTGACACACGACGGGCACCGCCCACACGAGGGGATGAACGAGAGCACGACGTGGTCGCCGACCTCGAGCCCGACGACGCCCTCACCCACCTTGGTGATGACGCCGGAACCCTCGTGTCCGCCCATCGCCGGGTAGCTGGGCATCGGCGTGGCGCCGGTGACGATGTGATGGTCGGAGTGGCACAGTCCGGCCGCTTCCATGCGGATCTGCACTTCGCCCGCAACGGGATCGCCGAGCTCGATCTCCTCGACCGACCACGGCTCGTTGATCCCCCAGAGCAGCGCACCCTTGGTCTTCATCTGACATCACCCTCCATCACATTCGAACTTCCGCACGTGACGATAACCACATTCGGCTGGAATTGGAACAGGTTCTCACTGAACGGTCGCGAGGTGTCGAAGGCCATCACCACCGGGTCGAGTCGCATCGGATAGCGTGGATCCACTCGCGATGCCTCGCGCAGCCCAGGCGGTGGAGGAACCCGTGACAGAATTTCCGGAGATCACCTTCCACGGTGCCGCCCGGACCGTGACCGGTTCGTGCATGGAAGTCACCTTCGACAGCCGACGGATCCTCGTCGACTGCGGTCTGTTCCAGGGCTCCCGGAGCCTCGAGAGACTCAACCTCGCGGAGTTCCCGTTCGATCCGGATTCGGTCGACGCCGTCATCCTCACGCACGCCCACATCGACCACTGCGGGCTCCTACCGAAACTGGTGGCCAAAGGTTTCGCAGGCCCGATCCATTGCACGGCCGCAACCGCCGACCTGCTCGAGTTCATGCTCGCCGACGCCGGCCGCATCCAGGAATTCGAGGCCGAACGCCGGAACCGGCGACGAGACCGCGCCGGCCACAAGCCGTTCGCACCGATATACACCGAGGCCGACGCGCTCGAAGCCTGGCGCCACACCCGGCCGGTGCCGCTCGACCAGTGGTTCGAACCGGTTCCCGGATTCCGCGCCCGCCTGTGGAACGCAGGCCACATCCTGGGTTCGGCGTCCGTCGAGCTCGAGGTGGGCGGTGTGCGGATGCTCTTCTCGGGGGATCTCGGGCCCGAACACAAAGCGTTCCAGGCCGATCCGGAGGGGCCGTCACATCTGGACTACGTGGTGTGCGAGTCGACGTACGGAGGTCGGACACGACCGCGGTGCACCATCGCGGAACGCCGGGCGGTACTCGAGGACGAGATCAATCGTGCCCTCGGCCGCGGTGGCAATCTGGTGATTCCCTCGTTCGCTCTCGAACGGACCCAGGAACTGCTCCTCGACATCGCCCACCTCGTCGACGAGAACCGCATCGCCCAGGTACCGGTGTTCGTCGATTCACCGCTGGCGATTCGTGCCACCGACGTCTTCGCCCGGTACGCCGGGGAACTCGAGGATCTCGACGGCCGAAACATCTTCCGCCACCCCGCTTTCGAGTACACGCAGGATGCCGAGGAGTCGATGCGCATCGACACCTTCTCGAGTGCGATCATCATCGCCGCGTCCGGCATGTGCGAGGCGGGACGGATCCGCCACCATCTCCGCAACAACCTCTGTCGCCACGACTCGACGGTGCTGTTCGTCGGCTACCAGGCGCAGGGCTCGCTCGGCCGCATCATCCTGGACGGCGCCGAGCGCGTGCGCATCTCCGGGTCCGACGTCGACGTGCGGGCACAGATCCGGCGTATCGACACCTACTCCGCGCACGCCGACCACGACGAGTTGATCGAGTGGCTGCGTGACCGCACACCCGTCTCCGGAGCGGTGTTCCTCGACCACGGCGAACCCGATGGGCTCGCAGCTCTCGCCGGCGCCGCACAGGAACTCGATCCGACACTCACCGTGGTCGCCCCGGACCTCGGAGCGCGGTACCGCCTGCACGCCGGCGGACCGGCCGAACCGCTCGGCACCGCCGAGCCGCGCGCGGACATGACCGGCCGGGACTGGCAGAACGAATACGCCGCCTTCGCCGTGGATCTGCGCGAGAAGTTGTTGCGGATCGAGGACCGTCGCGCGAGGGAACAAGCGATCGCCGACATGAACGCCGTGCTCGAGAGCTACTACACCTCCGGAGCGCGGCCGAAGCGCGTGGCCGAGTCGCGACTCCGTGACGATCAGCCGCGACACAAGCGGCGCAAGCGGGCCCCGCGGCGGCGCCGCATGCGCTACTGATTCCTCGAGTCTCCTCCTCGAGTCCCGCGACCGACCGGCCGCCATCCCCGGCCGTCATCCCCGGCCGACGACTCCTCCGACTGGCGCGACCGTGTGAATACAGCGCTCTCGTTGTAGAGAACGTCATTTCCGTCTAACGTGAGCAGCATGCCGGAATACGACGACAAGCGGTCGCGACGGCACCGGACAACGGAGGACGTGCTCATGACAACGAAGGCGCTCGCGCCCGACGTTTCGACCTGGCCTGCGGAGGATCCGCAGCTCATCGGCAGCCGTTGCGACGACTGCTCCGCGACGACGTGGCCGCGGCAGCCGCGTTGCCCGCGCTGCAGCGGCGCGAACATCTCGGATCTGCTGCTCCCCCGGCGCGGCACGCTGGTGGCCTGGACGACGCAGGGATTCGTCCCGAAGCAGCCCTACGCGGGCAACGAAACCGCGGCCACCTTCAAGCCGTTCGTCTTCGGACTGATCCAGCTCGGCGATGTCGTGCGCGTCGAGGCGCGAGTGACCGAGACCGACCCGGCCAAGCTGCAGCCCGGCATGGAGCTCGAGCTCACGTTCGTTCCGTTCTACACCGACGAGGACGGAACCGAGATCGTCACGTGGGCGTTCGCGCCGATCTGATCCGTACACACCTGATCGAGGAGTCCCTGAAACTATGAACGACGTTGCCATCATCGGTGTGGGCCTTCACCCGTTCGGCAGATTCGGCACCAAGTCGGCCATCGAGATGGCGGCCGACGCAATCCAACTCGCACTCGAGGATTCGGGTGTCGCGTGGAAGGACATCCAGTTCGGCATCGGCGGCAGCTACGAGGTCGACAACACCGACTCGGTGACGCGGCTGGTGGGCCTGACCGGCATCCCCTTCACCAACGTGTTCAACGCCTGCGCCACGTCGGCCAGCGCGATCGAGCAGACCGCCGACGGTATCCGCTCCGGCAAGTACGACATCGGCATCGCCGTCGGCACCGACAAGCATCCGCGCGGCGCGTTCACCGCCGATCCCGCGATGCTCGGCCTGCCCGCCTGGTATGCCGAGAACGGCCAGTTCGTCACCACCAAGTTCTTCGGCATGAAGGCCAACCGGTACTGCATCGACCACAACATCTCGCACGAGACGCTGGCCCGGGTCGCGGCGAAGAACTACCGCAACGGTGGCCTCAATCCGAAGGCCTTCCGCCGCACCGAGTTCAGCCTCGAGGAGATTCTCGAGTCGCCGATGCTGAACTACCCGCTGACCGCCAAGATGTTCTGCGCTCCCGACGAGGGTGCAGCTGCGGTCATCATGTGCCGCGGCGACCTGGTCTCGAAGTACACCTCGAACAAGCCGGTGTTCCTGCGCTCCACCGCCATTCGCACCCGCACGTACGGTGCCTACGAAGTGCACGCGACCTGGGCCGCTCTCGAGGAGGACGTCTCCCCGACCGTGTACGCGGCGAAGGCTGCGTACGAGGCCGCCGGCATCGGCCCCGAGGACGTCGACGTCGCGCAGCTCCAGGACACCGATGCCGGCGCCGAGGTCATCCACATGGCCGAGACGGGGCTGTGCGCGGACGGTGACCAGGAGAAGCTGCTCGCCGAGGGTGCCACCGAGATCGGCGGGTCGATGCCCGTGAACACCGACGGAGGTCTCATCGCCAACGGCGAACCGATCGGTGCGTCCGGTATCCGCCAGGTCCACGAGCTCGTGCTGCAGTTGCGAGGACAGGCCGGCGACCGTCAGGTGCCGAACAACCCGCGGGTCGGCCTCGCGCAGGTCTACGGCGCGCCGGGAACGGCGGCGGCGTCGATCCTGTCCCTCTGAGCCACACGCCGGCCACGGTTCCCGGGTTCCCGTCTCGTTCGAGATGGAGAACCCGGGGCCTGGGCGGCGTCGCCTGTTCTACGGCCGGTCGGCATCCAGAACGATCCGGGCTACTACCGCACGGTGGTCCGCACCCGGAATGTCCACGGCCGTCACCTCTGTCGCCCGTCCCCCCGCGACGAGAATGTGGTCGATGCCGACCACGGGTGGGAGCCGCTTGTCGGTCGGGTAGGTGACCAGATTCCCGGCACCCACCTGTTCGCCGGCATCACCGAAACGTCCGGACAGCAGCGCGCGGAACTGCGCATGGTCGGAGGTGGCGTTGAAGTCGGCGCCCACGATCGCCGGCAGCGTCCCGGGGGTTCGCTCGAGAATGTCCTTCAGCCGGGACAGTTCGTCGGCCCACACGCGGGTACCGAAGACCGGCGGCACGGGATGGAAGGCGTACACCGCGACCGGTCCGACACCGGGAACTTCGGCGGTCGCCGAGAGCTGGCTCATCACGAACCCGTCGTATTCGACGGTGCCGGACAGCGGGTAGGCACTCCAGATCCCGGTTCCGTTCGCACCGACGGCGGGCGAGACGTACCGGTGCGGCAGCAGCTCGTCGAGACCTTCCCGGCTCAACGCGTCGACGGCCTCCGGCGACAACTCGTCGACCGTGAGGATCCCGACGTTCCGCTCGCGGACCTCACCCACCACGGCGCCAGCGTCGGCTCCCCCGAAGAGAATGTTCGTCTGCATCACCTGCACGTCGACGCCGTCGACCGCGGCCGCGCTCCCGACGTGCAGTGGCGCCTGGGTCACGACCGCACCGGCCACCACGAGCCCCGCGACCGCCCCGCCGATCCGGCGCCGGAGTGCCACGAAGGCGACCGCCCCGACGACCGCGCCGGCCATCAGGTACCGCGCCCCCGATGCGGCGAGCACGAGCACACGCGCCGACGACGGACTGAGATGCAGGGCCACCCCGATCGCTCCGATCGCCGTCGCGATCCACGCGAGAACCCCGATCGCCGGCCGCACCCACTTCGTCGTCACGCCGACCAGACAACCACGGCGGCACGATCACGGCGACGTGAGACCAGGCGACACTCAGGACTTTGCGCGCGCCGCCGCGACCCGCGGCGCGAGCCGCATGATGTCGACGACGAAGGTGCTCACCGAGTCGCTCACCTCCCGCCCCAGCGGAGTGAGCTCGTACTCCACGTGGGACGGGATGGTGCTCAGCACCCGCCGTTCCGTCAGCCCGTCGCGTACGAAGTCCCGCAGCGTGCCCGACAACCGGCGATCGCTGATTCCGCGGACGGCACGTTTGATCTCGCTGTATCGGCACGGTCCGCTGCGCAATGCGGTCAGGACCAGGATCGACCACGCTCCCCCGATGGTGTCCAGCGCCGACCGAACCGACGACTCGCCGCACAGCACGTCGTCGACGGTCAGGCTGCGGGCCCCACCCGGACGACTCGCGACGGCCGCTGCCGCCGCTGCGGCGACGGCAGCGTATTCGGCGTCCGATCGCGGGACCTTGCCGCTCGTTGTGGCCACGACTCCACTATAACCGCAGTACAATCCACTTTCGGAATGAAAGTACCTTCGGTTCGGTTGTAGTGGGCACAAGCTCGGCACCACATGGACGGAGTGTTCTCATGACCACGCAGCGCTCTCACGGCTCCCACACCGGCAGCGTCTTCCGCCTCGGCCGCCCCTGGCAGGCGCTCGATCCCTTCCTGTTCGCGATGCACCACGTCGACCGCTACCCTGCCGGAACCGCGAACCTCGGCCCGGCGTCGGTGGACGGCCACGATCTCGGCAGCGACTTCGACAACCCAGCGGGTTGGAGCATGTATCACGGACGGACGGTGCCCGGTTTTCCCGCGCATCCGCACCGTGGCTTCGAGACGATCACCATCGTCGAACGCGGCTACGTCGACCACGCCGACTCGACCGGCGCGACCGCGCGCTACGGGCAGGGTGACGTGCAGTGGCTGACCGCGGGCACCGGCGTCTCGCATTCGGAGATGTTCCCGTTGCTCGAACAGAACGCCGACAATCCGTTCGAACTGTTCCAGATCTGGCTGAATCTGCCCGCCACCGGCAAGGCCGCGTCACCCGAGTTCACGATGCAGTGGAACGAGGACATCCCCGTCGTGGCGGTCCGCGGCCCGGACGGCGGCACGGCCACGATCAAGGTGATCGCGGGACGCTACGGCGATGCCGAACCCGTTGCCCCGCCGGTCAATTCGTGGGCATCGGATCCGCGGTCGGACATCGCGGTGTGGCTGATCGACCTGGAACCGCACGCGCGGGTGGAACTTCCGGCGCCCGCGACCGCCGACACCCGCCGGGTGCTCTACGTCTACGGCGACGCCTCACGTGCGGTCGTCGAAGGCTTCGACGTGACCGCGGGTGACGGCTTCGCCCAGTCCGCCCTCCGGGCGACCGTGGTGGAGACCGGCGACGAACCCGCGAAGATCCTCCTGCTGCAGGGGGTTCCGATCGGCGAACCCGTCGCCCAGCACGGTCCGTTCGTGATGAACACGACCGCCGAACTCCAGCAGGCGTACGACGACTATCGCCGCACCGAGTTCGGTGGATGGCCGTGGGATCGCGTGGACGTCGTACACGATCGCGAAACCGGGCGGTTCGCACGGCATTCCGACGGCACGGTGAACACCCCTGCCGGCAACCCGCCGAGCCGTCATCCGAACTGCTCGTAGCAACTCATGTACACACCGTTCGGGTCGTAGTAGACCCGTCCCCCGCAGGAGAATCCGTAGTCGTTGTATGCGAGCGCTTCGGGCGCGTTCGAGAACTTGGTCTGATCGGCAAGAGAGTCACATGATCTCATCGCGCCCGTGTAGCAATTCTGCGCGAGAGACTGCCACTCGGCGTTGCCGCCGGTCGGTGGCAGAGTCGGTGTGGGAATCGCCTGCGCGACGGTGGCTCCGAGGAGGCCGAAAGCGCCGAAGGCGGCGCATGCGACCACAGCAATTCGCATCGAAAGGCGAGCTGTCGGGGTGGGGACGATTGGGGACATGGCCGAGTGCTCCCTCGAGGAGTCACGGAATGCACCGTCGTCGGTCGAAAGTCACGCGAATGCTGCTGGGACACGGCCGCGATCGACCGCCGGAACCGGACTGCCCCCTGCTGCGCAGTTCAACCGACGTAGACGTGTATTCCGGAAAAATGGCCACCGATCCGGGGCATCGAGATCGGCACGCTGGTGTGAACGGATGCGCGACACCCGAATACGAATTCCGTTCACACCAGTTGATGTATTACCCATTACACCCAGCGGCGGCAAGGACAATCTTAGGACGGCCGAAATGCGCATCACAAGATGTTGCAGGGCAGATGCAGGAAGTCGTTCACCGAGTCGCAGGCCTTACGGGAGCGTCGATCAGGAGCCCGGGCAGTGGACGGTGTAGTCCCAGGCGGTATCGGCGGGACCGGTTACACGCACCACCACCGACGTCGCAGCGCCGGCGGGGATAGTGACGAGCACGGAGCCGGTCCCCTCGTTGAGGTTGTCGCCGATGAAGCCGGTGCTGTGGACCCGTGCACCCTCGTAGAACACCTCGATCAGGTCCGGGATGTTCAAGGTCTCGTGCTCGAGAACGAATGCGGTCGGACCGGTTCGGCCGATCTGGTGGATCGTCTCGGTGACTCCCGCACCGCCCGACCGGGTCGACTCGTTGCACTGCTGCGTCTGCGGCACGATGCCACCCCCACCCGGGCTACTGCCCAGGATGCTGCTGCCGAAGTCGATGACACTGCTGCCGAAGTTCACGACACTGCTGCCGAAGTCGATGATGCCGTCGCCGAGCTCGCTGCTGCCGGCGCTTCCCGTGAGCGGCGCCGCGGACGCGACCGCCGGTCCCGCGACGACCACGGCAACCGCAGTTCCGGCAACAGCAATCACGCTGCGCGCCCTGAAGTTCGGTCGGATCGATTTCCCTGACACGTGGCCTCCGTACATTCGCAGGTGAGATTTCGGCCCGATGTTTCCAGCGTCGCCACACGCTGCATATCGCCCGTTCGACGGACACCCCACAGTCGAGGACCGCATCTTCTGGATCGATCAGTATTGACAATGGGAGTTGTCAGTCGGAAGGTGGTGTCGTGACGATCCCGGCATACGCACCGACCCGCTACATGCGCGACCGTGAGCGCACCGCGCGCGTCACCGCGCCCCTGCGCCCGTTCGCGTGGCCGAATCCCGATGCCGACCCCGAGGAGGCCGACCGACTCCGACGGGCACTGCTCGAGCGGGACGAACCGAGCGCGGCACTGGTCCGCGCGATGCGGGAGGACCGCACCGTCACGATGGCCCAGTTCCGGCAGGCGCTCCACCACGGCATCGACTCCGTGCCCGACGCCCCGCAGCCCCTGCGCGACTACTTCGCACTCCTCGAGGACACACCGGGCTGGGTCGACCGCGACAAGATCGCCCTCGGCGCCCGGATCCTGCGCCGTGTCGGCACCGACGCCGCAGACGTCCTCGCCTACGGTTCCCTGCTGGGCGGGTACAACAATTCCGGACCGCTGCCGATCCTCACCGGCTCGGGCAAGCTCACCGGCGACCGGACCCTGCGGCGCATCGCCGAGACCGGTGCGTGGTGGTACGGCTGCACCGAGGAGGGCGGGCTCGAGCGCTTCGGCGACGGGTTCATCCTGTCCGTCCACGTCCGGCTCATGCACGCCTTCGTGAACTACCACCACGAACACGAAACGGATTGGGACACGGCCGAACGCGGTCTCCCCATCAATCAGTTCGACCAGGCCGGCACCCTGGGCCTGTTCTCCATCACGTTCCTGCTCCACACGCGCGTACTCGGTGTGCGCTACACCCGCCGGGAGGCCGAGGCCGTCCTGCACCTGTGGTGTTACGTCGGCTGGCTGATGGGTGTCGACGAGCACTGGCTGCAGTTCGACCTGCGCAAGGGACTGCGGATGATGTATCACATCGGCTCGGCGTCACCGGCCGCGGACGAGCACAGCCTCCTGCTCGCGAAGTCGCTGGTCGATCTGCCTCTCACCTCCAGCGAAAGCGGGTTCGGCCCGCTGCGCCGACGCTACGAGTACGAGCGCGGGCTCTCCCTCGCGACCACCCTGCTCGGTCCCGCCGCGGTCCGGGCGCTGAATGTTCCGGTGCGTCCGCCGTGGTACCCGGCTGCCCGAATCGCGGTGAATGTGGCCAAGCACCAGGTGATCGGTCGCGTACCGGCCGGGAAGCGCTGGTTGCAGCGCCTGGGCGAGCGTCGACTCGCCGAGAATCGGCAGCGGATCCTCGGCGGCGAGATCACCACCGTCGCGCCGATCCCCGCATGATTCTTGCGCCACCGGTGATTTCGTGCCATCCTCGACAACCATGACAACAGGAAAGGCGGCCTCCGCCCCCATCGCATGATCGCCGCCGTCCGAGAACTGCGCGATCAGTGGCTCGCGCACGGACTGAGCACTCGACCCGCCGATCGTTCTGTCGCGGAAAACGCAGTTGCGGAACTCTATCGGCGTTCCGGTTTCGATCCACCCGAATTCGTGTGGGTGCCGTCACCCGCAGCTGCATCGACATTCATTGCGCATCAATCGATCCCGGGACCGTTCTCGGCGCTCGACGACACCCATCCGTCCGTGCGGATCGCGTCGCTGTTGTCGGCCACGCGCAGTCGGATGGACGAGCGGATCCGGCGGCGCTATCCGTCGTCGCGGTTCGGGACGTCTCCGAATCCGGAGCAGCTCATCCGGAGGATGGTCTGGAACTCGTTGCGTACCACCCTTTTCGACGCGGTGGCCCCCGCGATCCGGCGAACACTTCCCCGACCTGTCGGCACCGTGAGCTGGTACGGGCAGCAGGAAGCGCACCGGGTCGGATACTACGACACGATCCGGCGATGCGGTCTCGTCGGTTTCGGAGCACTCGACAGAGAGCTTCTCGACGCACAGGCCGCACTGGTCGGCGCCACCGGATGGTGGTGGGCGTTCGAGCGGGTGTGCGTGATGGC
Organism: Rhodococcus sp. HM1; assembly: GCF_023218075.1. Classification (GTDB taxonomy): domain Bacteria; phylum Actinomycetota; class Actinomycetes; order Mycobacteriales; family Mycobacteriaceae; genus Rhodococcus. Next base: position 33,608 of record NZ_JALPTB010000059.1, read on the forward strand.
CGAACGCCCCCGCGAACTGCACACCGAGCCGTCACTCGGGCGGCGCCGAGGGTGAACGACGCCTCCACCACCCGAACCGGGCAGCACTCGAATATCCCGATGGAACACGGTCTTTCGTCCATCACGGCACCATCGTCCCGGACTGGGTGGTGCTCGATCCGACCGCCGAGCGCATCGGACGCGAACGCAACGTCGAGATCCGGCGGTGCGCGATCGAGCGCATCGGGTGGGACACCTACATCGAGAAGGCAGCGCTCACCCTCGTCGACCGCACCGAGGATCCCGGTAATCCCGGCTGCCTGCTCGAGTTGTACGACAGTCCCGGCGGCTGGGGCTCGCCGGGGCGGATCCTGCTCGCCGTCAACGGATCTCTCGAACGCGACGGCACCCGTCGACGCTACGGACTGCCCGTCCCCGCGTGGGCTCCGTCCGCCCTCGACGCCGCCGGATGGACCTACGGCATCAGCGGCTCCGACTATTCCCGGCTCGTGCGCCGGACCTGAACTCCCCGAGGTGATTCCCATGAATGCTCTTCGAACCCTGTCCGACATCACCACCTGGAGCGGCATCGACGTGTTCGACCACCTCGATCGCGAGGTGTCCGTGCCGGTCGTCGACGGACCGCAGGCCCAGGGCGATCTCATCGTCGTCCCGCACACGATGCTCGCCGGCGTGGTGACACGCCATCCGTGGACCCGTACCGTTCCGGTTCCCGCGTCCGGGATCGAGTTGCTGCGCAGCGCCGCCGGGGGCAATCCGCATTCGCTTGTCGCCGACGAGGACGCGTGCACGTGGACCGCGCCGGTTACCGATCCGCGGGGTCTCGCGCTCGGGATCGTCGAGGTGACCGGTGTCGCCTACCTCGTCCACCCCGAGCACGGCGCCACGGGCATCGCACCGGGCCGCTACGTCATCGGCCGGCAACGTGAGCGCGGTACCGGCCTCTACGGTGCGGCGCGGCTCGTCGCGGACTGACGCGGTCAACGCAACCCGGAGAAGCCCCGTTACGCGAATACCCCGCCGCCCGCGAAGGCACGCTCGGCGAACCGTTCCGCGATGAGCCGGTGCGTTTCGGCGTCGGGGTGCAGCCGATCCGGCAGCGGCAGCACCGCATGATCGGCTTCCCCGTAGAGATCGGTCCCGTCCAGGTAGTAGAGGTTCGGGTCGTCCTCTGCACGCTGCGCGACGATGCGCGCCAGATCCTCGCGGATCGTCGTGAGCGTCAGCTTCCCGGCTGCACGCTCGGCCGGATCCCCTGTCGCGACGAACGCGAGCGTCCCGGCGGCGAGGGCCGCGGTGTCGAATGCTCCGGGCCCGGGAGTGTCCTCGTGGATCGGGCAGTGGATCGGCGAGACGACGAGCAGCGGTGCGGTCGGGTGCCCGTCCCGGATGGTGTCGAGGAAGCCGTGCACGGCCGGGCCGAACGCGCGGCGTCGCATCACGTCGGAGTTGACGACGTTGATGCCGATCTTGACGCTGATCAGGTCCGCCGGGGTATCACGCATCGTGCGCGCGGTGAACGGGTCGAGCAGGGCGCTGCCGGCGAGCCCGACGTTGATCAGCTCCACTCCCCCGCGCGCAGCGGCGAGGGCAGGCCAGATTCCGGAGGGAGTAGCGGCGTTGGACCCGTGGCTGATCGAGCTGCCGTGATGCAGCCACACCGGGCGACCCGCGTCCTCCACCGGCTCGACGGGTGCGTCGGTGCGCAGCGCGACCAGCTCGGTGGTTTCGTTGTGCGGCAACCAGATCTCGACCGTCTTCGGCGCGGCAGGCAGGTCGGCGAAACGCACGGTACCGACGTTCCCCGGGCGGTGTTCGACGCTGCCGGTCGCCAGATCGAGGACGATGACGTTTCCGCCTTCCGCACCGGCCTGTCCGGCGAGTCGTCCGTCGACGATCAGGTCGTAGACGCCGGTCGGACGTGGCGGCGCTCCGATGTACGTCCGCCTTGTGGGAAGTGTGTCCAGCTCGACGACGGTCGCGCGGGTACGGAAGACCAGCCGCACACCGGACGGCTGGGATTCGGCCATGAGCAGCTGCGGGTCGTCGCACTGACGGCGGGCCCAGGCGGGCAGCCGATGTGGGAGGAGGCCGTGTTCGGTGCGCTCGAGTTCGGCGGCCCCGCGAACGATGTTCTGCGTGATCTCGGTCGCGGTCAGGTCGGTCGAGCGAGTCATGTATTCACCTCGGGATGGAAGGTCGGATGTCGTGGGTTGCGGTGGGTCACGTCACGCCTGGAGATACGCGACTATCCCGCCGATCAGCCCGGCAAGGGCATCGTCGAGATTCCCGTAGGTACCCAAGGTCCGCTCCGAGGTGATTCCGCGCATCGCTGCCGGAATGAGCGCCGCCACCTGCCTCAGCTTGACGGGATCGAGGCCGAGGTCGGCGAAGGATCGCTCGACAGCCTTGTCCCAGTTGGGTTTCCATGAAGCCAGTTCCGCTGCGGTACGCGGGTAGTCCCGCTCGAGTTCCGCATGGTCACGCGGTAGCGCAGCACGGAGAGTTTCGATCGCCAGTGATTCCGGCGTACGCAAGCCCACCGCCATGGCCTCGATCAGAGCGGTCACCCGTTCGTGCAGCGTGCCGTACGGCTTGATTCCCGCCGGCAGATCGCCGCGCTTATCGGCGGTGTAGCGGAGAACGGCGGCCCACAAGCCGTCGATATCCCCGAATTGATACTTCACCACACCCCAGGTCGCGCCGATGTCCCGGGCGATCCGGTTGCCGGACACGGCCGCGGGATCGCCTGTGGCCAAGGAAGCGATGGCTGCCTTGATCATGCTGTCCCGCGTCTCTATGCCGCGCTTGTTCGCACGTCGCCCGCTCACCGCCGCCTCCACCACGAACGGCGAGTCTACAGCGCTGACCAGCGGGACCACTTTCACAGAACCCTCTTGCATATTTTCGAAGACGGTTCTACGATCGCTCACGTCTCGTGGCAGAGATCACAGCTCTTCCGATGTCCCGTCCACCGTTTCGTTTCGAGTGCTGGAGGACCGAGTTGGCGAAGCCACCCTTGTGTATGGAGCCGACAGGCTGGTTCCAAGTGGCCTGGAGCGCCGAGATCGGAACCGGCGCCGTTCACAGGATGAAGTACTTCGGCCGCGACATGGTGGCGTGGCGATCGGCTTCCGGGCATATCGCGGTCTTCGACGCCTACTGCGAGCATCTCGGCGCCCACCTCGGCTACGGAGGCCACGTCGAGGGCGAGAATCTCGTGTGCCCGTTCCACGGGTGGGAATGGGACCGGGCGGGCCGCAACGTCTGCATTCCCTACGAAAACCGCCCGAACAAAGGTCGCCGGATCCGCAGCTATCCCGTCGTCGAGCGGAACGAAGCAGTATGGATCTGGTACGACACCGAAGGGCGCGAGCCCTACTTCGAGGTCCCGGACATGTTCGAGGCGTTCGGGGACGGCAGGACCGCCGCCGACTACTACCCACCGGTGCCCGCGGCGACGTTGTACCGACAAGGGCTGGAACTACATCCGCAGTACACCCTGGAGAACGGGGTCGATTTCGCCCATTTCAAGTTCGTCCACAAGACACCCTTCGTCCCCGAATTCACCCGCCACGACTTCTCCGGACCCGTCTCCTACGTCGACTTCACCGTCTCGTTCGACGAGAACGTGGCCGAGGGCCAGATCGCCAGCGGGGTGGAATCGATCAATGCCGGCTTGGGCTGCTCGATCACCAAGAGTTGGGGAATGATCGACAACCGCACGATGCCCGCGGTCACACCCGTCGACGAATCCACCTCCGACGTCCGCTTCACGGTGTGGATCGGACGCAAACCCGGCGACGATGGCCCGGAGATGACCCGGTACGGAAAGACGATGGCGGACTTCGTCATCGGGCAGTTCGAAGCCGACATCCACATCTGGGCGCATCAGCGCTATTCCGATCCTCCCGCGTTGACCCGTAAGGAATTCGACGGCTTCCGGGCCCTGCGCGAATGGGCGGCGCAGTTCTACCCGGCCTGAATTCCCGGCCTGAATTCCCGGCCGACGGAAAGGCTTCACCCACCCGACAGAAAGGTCCACGAGAAATGAGCACCTCCGACAAGGTCCGGGTGTTCCAGGTTGCGACCGGCAACCTCGGCACGGAGATGATCGGCCGGATCCGCAACCATCCCGACCTCGAACTCGTCGGGCTGCACTGCTACACCCCCGACAAGCTCGGCCGGGACGCCGGCGAGATCGCGGGTATCGGTCCCATCGGCGTGACGGCCACCGGATCGGTCGAGGAGATCCTCGCCGCCGAACCCGACGTCCTCACATTCCACGGGGTGTTCCCCGACGAAGATCTCTACGAGAGGGTTCTCGAGGCCGGCATCGATGTGGTGACGACGGCGGACTGGATCACCGGCTACCACCGCAACAAGAACCATCCGCATCCCTCGGGCCGGAAGGTCAGCGAGGTCATCCAGGCAGCGTGCGAACGCGGCAACTCCACCTTCTACGGCACGGGAATGAATCCGGGACTGTGCCAGATCCTCGGAATCGTCAACTCCGCCGATGTCTCCGAGATCGAGAACGTCACCGTTACCGAATCGGTCGACGTCTCGTGCCACCATTCCGTCGATACGTGGAAGGCCGTCGGATACGGGCGTCCGATCGACGACCCCACCATCCCGGACTCGCTCTACAAGTACACCGCCGTGTTCGCCGACTCGGTCTACCTGATGGCCGACGCCTTCGACCTCGAACTCGACGAGGTGACCTTCGGCTACGAACTCGGAGCGTGCACGAAGGACGTCGACCTCGGCTGGTACTTCTTGCCGGAAGGTTCCCTCGGCGCGAGCTACATCAAATACCAGGGGCTGGTCGACGGTGTGCCGCGGGTGGAAACCCACCTCGAATGGCAGATGACTCCGCACACCGATCCCGCGTGGAAGATCCAGGGCTGCTACATCACCCAGATCACCGGGGATCCGAACATCTACAACAAGCACATGATCTTCCCCCGCAAGGGTTTCGACCTGTCCGATCCGGCGAACTTCGCGTCCATCGGCATGACCGTCACCGGACTACCGGTGTTGAACTCGATCAAGTCCGTGGTCGCCGCACCTCCCGGCATCATTACGAGTGCGGACCTGCCGCTGCGCGGATTCGCAGGGCGCTTCAAGAAATAGAACCGCAACGGCACTACGGCGCGTCGCCGTTCGCGTCCCCGGAGGGTTCCCGCATCCACCGCCTGCGATGCTCGCGCAGCTCGGTTTCGCGGCGGGCGCGGTAGTGCGCCAACGCCGCCGACAGCAGATCACCGAGGTGATGCCGGTGATTGACCCGAGGTCTCTGCTCGGGGTCGATGTGCGGTGGCGGGATCCACTCCGTGCGACCCGGATACTCCGAACCTGCCGACGCAACGCGCGTTTCCCAACCACCGTGCCCGTCGTGCACCAACGCATGACACGCATCGCACGCCAGATCCTCGTTGGTGATGTCGGTGAGCCCGCCGTCCTTCCACTCTCTGATGTGATGCACCGCCGTGAGTGTCGCCGGAGCATCGCAGCCCGGCCGGGTGCAACCGCCCGACGCGGCGATCAACGCCAGCCGCTGATCGACCGACGCCAAGCGCTTGGCGCGGCCGAGATGCAGCGGCCGGCCATGATGATCGAAGACCGCCAGCACCGGATGGGCGTTCTCGGCCATGCGCAGCGCGTCCCGGATCGGCACCAGCCCACCGGACGCGGTGGTCACGATGCCGGTCGCTTCCTCGAGTTGCGTGACGGTCATGGTCAGGATCGCGGTCACCGGAAGTCCCCGATGGCTGCCGAGCACACCCGACGACAGCAGTTGCCGCAGGGCGACTTTCAACGCGTCGTGGTTGCGCTGCACCGCGGTGCGGGTGTCGCGGGCCGCGGCCTTCGCCAGCGCATCGCGGTCGAGGGTCTCGGATTCGACATCACCGGAGGGCGATTCGGGATCGTCCGGATTGTTCATGCCCGGCCGGGCGAGTTTCGCCAGCACCGGTTCGAGCAGCGCCCGGGTCTCGGGATCGATCAGCCCCGAGATCGGCGTCATGAGATCCGTTCCCTGCTTGCCGATCCGCAGACCACGCCGCCGCTTGCGTTCCTTCTCGTCGGGCACGTCCCCGTCCGGATTCAGATACGCGAGCAGATGCGCCCCGATCTTGGCGACTTCTTCGGGGGTGACCGAACGCGCGGCATCCGCCAGGATCTGCTCGGCAACGGTGATCTCGTCGAACCCGACCGTGCGCGGCACCTTCCGCATGGTCTTCGCGACGGCCGCGACATGGTCGGGTCCGATCGCACCGTCCCGCACCGCCGCCGCGGTGGCGGGCAGGTCCGGCTCGAGGCCGCCGCCGTCGACGGCGTGCCACACCCCCACCTTCCTCGCACCCTTGACGCGGCGCGCTGCGTCGGCGCCGGAGACCCGCAGCGTGCCGACCAGGAAGTCGTTGATCGAGCGGCACCCGAGGTCTTCCGGGACCCGCCGTTCGACGGCCTCGACGATCGCCCGGTGCCCGACGGCAGTGGCCTTGCGCAGGACGGTTTCGAAGCGCTGGAAGAACTCGACCAGGTCGTCGTTCGACAGGCCGGTCAGATCGTCTTCGAGCAGGCCGTCGACAGCGGTGTCGAGGGCAGCAAGCCGCGCCCCGACCTCGTCCCCTCGTACCCCCATCGAAAGCATGTTCGAACTATATCGAGGGGGTCCGACAAGTTTCAGTCTGCGACGTAGCGCAGCATCACCACGGTCGCGAAATGCCTCGTCTCTGCTAGCCGGAGCTGGATGCGCTTGTCCAGCGGCGGGAAGAGCGGTGTGCCACCGCCGAGCACCACGGGCGAGACGAACAGCTGGTACTCGTCGATGAGCCCGTGCGGGATCAGCGAGGCCGCGAGGTTCGCCCCACCGACCTCCATGACACCGTCACCTTCGGATTTGAGCCTGCGGACCTCCTCGACCGCGTTCTCACCGACCAGAGTGCTGTTCCAATGAACCTCGGTGAGCGTCCGGGAGAAGACGACCTTGCGCTTTTCCGTCCAGAGTCCGGCGAACTCACGCTCGATGGGCGACGCATCCTCAGGGATGTGGGGCCAGTACTCGGCCATCAACTCGTACATTCGGCGGCCGTGCAGCGAGATCTCTAGCTCGCGGAACCTGTCGTTGTGGAACTGGTGCAGCTCCTCGTCCGGGTCCGTCCAGTCGATGTTGCCGTCGCGGTCGTTGACGTAGCCGTCCAGGGAGACGCCGTAGGGATAGATCAGCTTTCTCATGATCGGGTAGACCTCCTGGGCGCCCGAGACTCATCGAGGCGTGCCGCCTGCTCATCAGGATGCCGTTTCTACCGCCGAGTCGTGGAGGTTTCCGTGATGCACGATCGCGACCTGCATCGATGGGTGGGGCGG